>NZ_CP109137.1:1798165-2106331 GCF_035918095.1 Streptomyces sp. NBC_01750 | reverse complement strand
CATCCGCGGGCGGCGCCTCCCGCACCGGCAGACAGCGCCAGACGACCTCCACATGCAGATCACCCGCCGGCCCGGCCTCGGAGACCTCGGGCACCAGCCCGTACGCGGCGCCCGAAGCGATGACCGCCTCCTCCGCGTCGAGCGCCCGCGCGTTGAACTCCGGCGGCCCGCTGAGCCCCAGCGGATGCCCCGGCGCGGGCAGCGCGACCCGGTATCCGGTCACCCCGAGCGCCCGCAGCCGCCCCATCGCAAGCGTGAGCCCGACCGGGCCCGCCTCGCCCGGCAACTCCTCCACCCGGTGCACCGCGTCGTCGCCGACGATGGCGAGTGCCGCGTCATCCGGCGATACAAATCCGGCCAACAGGGCATTTCCCCATGCGGCCAGCCGTCCTGAGCGTGGTTCGGAAAGCATGGACCCAGCCTAGGGACCGGACCCGGCGACCGGGCCACCTGGCCGTGGCGTAGGTTTTCCCTGGGAGCTGTGCCCACAGGTGCATAAATCGCCCCCAATACCTCAAGACGATTGCATGGGGAGACAACGCGCTCATGAGCGATGTACTGGAGCTGGTGGACGTATCCGTGGTCCGCGACGGACGCGCTCTGGTGGATGACGTCTCCTGGTCGGTCAAGGAAGGTGAGCGCTGGGTGATCCTCGGCCCCAACGGCGCCGGCAAGACCACCCTCCTCAACATCGCCTCCAGCTACCTCTTCCCGACCTCCGGTACGGCCAGGATTCTGGGCGAGCGGCTCGGCACCGCCGGTGTCGATGTATTCGAGCTCCGCCCCCGTATCGGCATGGCGGGCGTCGCCATGGCCGAGAAGCTGCCCAAGCGCCAGACCGTGCTGCAGACGGTGCTCACCGCCGCGTACGGCATGACAGCCACCTGGCACGAGAACTACGACGCCGTCGACGAGGAGCGCGCCCGCGCCTTCCTGGACCGCCTCGGCATGACCGAGTACCTGGAGCGCAAGTTCGGCACGCTCTCCGAGGGTGAGCGCAAGCGGACGCTGATCGCCCGCGCGATGATGACCGACCCCGAGCTGCTGCTCCTCGACGAGCCGGCCGCCGGCCTCGACCTCGGCGGCCGCGAGGACCTGGTCCGCCGCCTCGGCCGCCTCGCCCGCGATCCGTACGCCCCCTCCATGATCATGGTGACGCACCATGTCGAGGAGATCGCCCCGGGCTTCACGCACGTCCTGATGATCCGTCAGGGCAAGGTGCTGGCCGCCGGTCCCATGGAGACCGAGCTGACCTCCCGCAACCTCTCGCTCTGCTTCGGCCTCCCGCTGGTCGTCGAGCAGAACAACGAGCGCTGGACCGCGCAGGGCCTCCCGCTCGGCTGACTCCGGCCCCGGCCCGCGCGGCTGACCCGATCTCGACCCTGCTCTCGCCCCCTGTCCCCACCGCGACCGGCGGACCTACCATGACGACGTGGACATCGACGCATGGGTGTGGTGGCTGATCGGCGCGGTCGGACTGGGCATTCCGCTCGTGCTGACAGCGATGCCCGAATTCGGCATGCTCTCCGCCGGAGCGGTGGCCGCGGCCGTCGTCGCCGCGCTCGGCGGCGGCACGGTGGCCCAAGTGCTCGTCTTCGCCGTGGTTTCCGTCGCACTCATCGCCGTTGTACGCCCCATCGCCACCCGGCACCGTTCCCAGCGCCCTCAATTCGCCAGCGGGGTCGACGCGCTGAGGGGCCGTCAGGCCGTCGTCCTGGAACGGGTCGACGGCAGCGGCGGCCGGATCAAACTCGCCGGTGAGGTGTGGTCCGCACGCGCACTCGACGCGACCATGTCGTACGAGGCGGGCCAACAGGTCGACGTCGTCGAGATCGACGGAGCAACCGCCGTGGTCATGTGACAAATAGGGAAGCCGAACACCCCCCACATCAGCCCGTGTTCTGGGAAACTCGATCATCAGAATCATCCGGCAGCGAAGGGCACAGGGAACTCGATGCAACCGATCATCATCGTCCTGATCATTCTGGTGGTGCTGGTCTTCATCGCCCTGATCAAGACGATCCAGGTCATCCCACAGGCCAGCGCCGCCATCGTCGAGCGCTTCGGGCGATACACCCGAACTCTCAACGCGGGCCTGAACATTGTCGTCCCGTTCATAGACTCGATCCGCAATCGCATCGACCTCCGCGAACAGGTCGTCCCCTTCCCGCCGCAGCCGGTGATCACCCAGGACAACCTGGTGGTCAACATCGACACCGTCATCTACTACCAGGTGACCGACGCCCGCGCCGCCACGTACGAAGTCGCCAGCTATATCCAGGCGATCGAGCAGCTCACGGTCACCACCCTGCGAAACATCATCGGTGGCATGGACCTTGAGCGGACCCTGACCTCCCGCGAGGAGATCAACGCGGCCCTGCGCGGCGTGCTCGACGAAGCAACCGGCAAGTGGGGCATCCGCGTCAACCGCGTCGAGCTCAAGGCGATCGAGCCGCCCACCTCCATCCAGGACTCGATGGAGAAGCAGATGCGCGCCGACCGTGACAAGCGCGCCGCGATCCTCACCGCCGAGGGCATCCGGCAGTCGCAGATCCTCACCGCCGAAGGTGAGAAGCAGTCCGCGATCCTGCGCGCCGAAGGCGAGGCCAAGGCGGCCGCGCTGCGCGCCGAGGGCGAGGCCCAGGCCATTCGTACGGTCTTCGAGTCCATTCACGCCGGCGACGCGGACCAGAAGCTTCTCGCCTACCAGTACCTCCAGATGCTCCCGAAGATCGCCGAGGGCGACGCCAACAAGCTCTGGATCGTGCCCAGCGAGATCGGCGACGCGCTCAAGGGCCTGAGCGGCGCCATGGGCAGCTTCAACCCGATGGCCGGCATGGGCGGCGGCTCCGGATCCGGGAAGTCCGGCGGCGGCAACGGCACGGAACGCCGCGAACAGCCCCCCATCGACTGACCCCGGAGCCCCCTCAGGCATGATCGGTGCATCCGGCACCGATCATCGAGGGGCACAGCGTGACCATCTGGGAGATGCTCGCCGTCTTCGCCGCGGGCATCAGCGCCGGCACCATCAACACCATTGTCGGCTCAGGCACACTGATCACCTTCCCGGTGCTCCTCGCCACCGGCCTGCCCCCGGTCACCGCCACCGTCTCCAACGCCCTCGGCCTGATCCCCGGCTCGGTCAGCGGCGCCATCGGCTACCGCGCCGAACTCACCGGCCAGCGCAGCCGCCTGCTGCGTCTGAGCATCGCCGCCGCGATCGGCGGCATCAGCGGGGCCCTGCTGCTCCTGATGCTCCCCTCGACGGCCTTTGAGACGATCGTGCCCGTACTGGTCGCGCTCGCCCTCACTCTGGTGATCCTCCAGCCGCGCATCACCAAGGCCGTCCAGCGCCGCCGCGACCGCAATGGCGGCCACGCCCACCCCGACGGCGGCCCGCTCCTGTTCATCGGACTGCTGATCGCCAGCGTCTACGGCGGCTACTTCACCGCCGCCCAGGGGATCATCTACCTGTCCCTGATGGGCATGCTGCTCGACGACACCCTGCAGCGCCTCAACGCCGCCAAGAACGTCCTCGCCGCCGTCGTCAACAGCATCGCCGCGCTCTTCTTCCTCTTCGTCGCGGACTTCGACTGGACGGCGGTCCTGCTGATCGCGGTCGGCTCCGCCATCGGCGGCCAGCTCGGCGCCAAGATCGGCCGCCGTCTCCCGCCGACCGCGCTGCGCGTACTGATCGTGGTGGTCGGCAGCGTCGCCATCGTCCAGCTGCTGCTGCGCTGACGCAGGAAAGCCCGCCTCCCAGCGAAGGCGGGCTTCATACAGACTGCTTGGGTGCTACGCGGCCGGCAGCGCCGCCAGCCACTGCGGCAGCTCCGACCGCTCACCGGCCCGCATCCCGAGCAGCATTGCGTCCGCCGGAGACGGTATGAACGGCTCGTGCAGCAGCGGCATCCCCGCCTGCTCCGGCGTACGGTCCGCTTTGCGGTGATTGTCCTCGGCGCAGGACGCGACCGTATTCAGCCAGCTGTCCGCACCGCCGTGCGACCGCGGCACCACGTGGTCCACCGTCGTGGCGCGCCTGCCGCAGTACGCGCACCGGTGCTGGTCCCGCACCAGCACACCCCGCCTCGACCACGGCGCCTGTCTTCGGAAAGGCACCCTGACGTAGCGGCAGAGCCTGATCACCCTGGGCACCGGAAGATCGACCTCGGCCGCACGCACACGGAGTCCGGGGTGGGCCTGCTCGACGACGGCCTTGTCCTGCAGCACCAGCACGACCGCACGGTTGAGTGTCACTGTCGACAGCGGCTCGAAGCTCGCATTCAGTACCAGCGTGTCCCGCATCTCGCCCACCTCCCGATTGCCGGCCCAGCCCATTGCGGGCGTTGGGCTTGGATCAACTTTGGCCGGGCGCGCCGAGATGGACAACGCAATAAAAGATGCCCTGCCCTGATCTCTCCAAGACCAGGGCAGGGCAAACAACAAAAGAACGCTGAGCTCTAGGCGGGGCCCTCGTACTCAGCGATCAGCTGCGCACGGGCCAGCGTGTGAAACCGCAGGTTGAAGCCGACGGCGGCCGCCGAGACATCCGCGCCGGGCCCGAGCTTCGCACGGTCCACCGCGTACACCGTGAAGACATAGCGGTGGTTCTCACCGGCCGGCGGAGCCGCACCGCCGAAGTCCTTCGACCCGAAGTCGTTACGGACCTGGAGGGCGCCCTCGGGCAGCCCCTCGAACTTCCCGCTGCCCGCACCCGCAGGCAGCTCGGTGACCGACGCCGGGATGTCGAAGAGCACCCAGTGCCAGAAGCCGCTGCCCGTCGGCGCGTCCGGATCGAAGCACGTCACGGCGAAGCTCTTGGTGTCCGCCGGGAAGCCTTCCCACCGCAGCTGCGGTGAGGTGTTGCCCGCCGAGTGGACCTGGGCGTCCTTCAGCACCGACCCCGGCTCGATGTCATCGCTCACCACCGTGAACGACGGCACCACCGGATGAAAGTCGTGCGGAAGCGGCGCCCTCTTGGGCTCGGTCACGTCTGAACCTCCGATTTCGGCTGTCCTGTCCTGCCTCATCCGAGCCTAGAGCCAGTTACGGCGCCCACCGACATCGGCGAGCCACTGGTTGAGGTACGCCGCCCAGTCGGTCGACTGGAAGTCGTGGTGACCCACCCTGAAGGCCTTGTACGAGTCACTGCCCTCGCTGAACAGCCCCGGCTTCTTGTCCATCTCGAGGATGACGTCCATCTCGCGATCGTCCGCGACGAACGTGAGCTCGACCTGGTTCAGCCCGCGGTACTGCTGCGGCGGGAAGAACTCGATCTCCTGGTAGAAGGGCAGCCGCTGCCGGGTACCGCGGATGTGCCCGCGCTCCATGTCCGCGCTCTTGAAGCGGAAGCCCAGCCCGATGAAGGCGTCCAGGATCGCCTGCTGCGCCGGCAGCGGGTGCACATTGATCGGGTCCAGGTCGCCCGAGTCCAGTGCCCGCGCGATCTCCAGCTCCGTCGTCACACCGATGTTCATCCCGCGCAGCTGCTGCCCGGCGATGCTCGTGACCGGGGTCTCCCACGGAATCTCGAGCCCGAACGGCACGATGTGCACGGCCCCTGCCTTCACCTCGAAGGCGCCACCGAGCCGCTGCTTTGTGAACTCGATGTCCTGCTTGACCTCCTGGTCACCACCCTCGACCTCGACCCGCGCCTGCAGACCGACGGAGAGCCCCTCGATCAGCTGGTCCACCGAGCCGCCCTGGATGCGCACCTCGCCCTGCACCACACCGCCGGGCACGACGTTCGCCTCGGTCAGCTCCGTCTCCACGGAAGCACCGCCGGCGCCCATGCTCGCAAGCAGCCTCTTGAAGCCCATGTCCACTCCTTCTTGGTCCTGACCCCTACATACGCGCGACGACCGTAGTCGGTTCCCCGCTAGGCTCGTACGCCATGATCGAGAGCCCCGACCGTACGCCGCTGCCGCGGGAGTTCTTCGACCGCCCAGTACTGGAGGTCGCCCCCGAGCTCCTTGGCTGCACCCTGACACGCCTCACCGACGACGGCCCCCTCGAGGTGCGTCTTACCGAAGTAGAGGCGTACGCGGGCGATGTCGACCCCGGCTCCCACGCCTACCGCGGCCGCACCACGCGCAACGACGTGATGTTCGGTCCGCCCGGCCATGCGTACGTCTACTTCACCTACGGCATGTGGCACTGCCTCAACGTGGTGTGCGGCCCGGAAGGCAGGGCGAGCGGGATCCTCCTGCGCGCCGGTGAGATCCGAGTGGGCGCCGACCTCGCACGTAAACGTCGGTTCTCGGCCCGTAGTGACAAGGAACTGGCCAAAGGCCCCGCCCGCCTGGCCACGGCCCTCGACGTCGACCGCGACCTGAACGGCACCGACCTCTGCGTCGGCCCGCCCGCCCCACTGTCCCTGTTCCCCGGTACCGCACCGCGCTCTGACCAGGTGCGCAGTGGCCCGCGCACGGGAGTGGGCGGTGAAGGCGCCCACCACCCCTGGCGGTTCTGGATCGATGGCGATCCGACTGTGAGCCCCTACCGGGCCCATGCGCCGCGCCGCAGGGCAACTTGACTCGCCCTGCCGGGACGCCTAACGTAGCCCGAGCCGCTTGAAACGGGCCCTGCTGTTCAGCAACCCGAAGTGGCCATCCACTACTCAATGCGAACCCAACCGGGTTGGATTTCGGCGTGCCGCAATCCAAGCCGAATGACTCGATTATGAGTCGCCTAGGGAATCAGCTAAAGTAGTGAACACGCCGAAAGGCAAAAGGCTCCCAACGGCCACTGGAATCGAATTCCGAACCGGAAACGGAACGGGAAAAGGATCTGGTAAGGTTGGAAACACGAAGGGAAGCGCCCGGAGGAAAGCCTCAGACAGTGTTCTGTGGGTGAGTACAAAGGAAGCGTCCGTTCCTTGAGAACTCAACAGCGTGCCAAAAGTCAACGCCAGATATGTTGATACCCCGGCCTGTTTCGGCAGGTTCGAGGTTCCTTTGAAAGTCCTGTCCCTGCTCATTGCAGCGGGGCAGGCAATGACACAGCGAGGAAGCTGTGAACAGTCGGTCTTATTCCGACCGGCTGTTCCGCTCTTGTGGTGTTGATCCCGATTACGGGAGAACATTCATGGAGAGTTTGATCCTGGCTCAGGACGAACGCTGGCGGCGTGCTTAACACATGCAAGTCGAACGATGAAGCCCTTCGGGGTGGATTAGTGGCGAACGGGTGAGTAACACGTGGGCAATCTGCCCTTCACTCTGGGACAAGCCCTGGAAACGGGGTCTAATACCGGATAACACTCCTTCCTGCATGGGGAGGGGTTGAAAGCTCCGGCGGTGAAGGATGAGCCCGCGGCCTATCAGCTTGTTGGTGGGGTGATGGCCTACCAAGGCGACGACGGGTAGCCGGCCTGAGAGGGCGACCGGCCACACTGGGACTGAGACACGGCCCAGACTCCTACGGGAGGCAGCAGTGGGGAATATTGCACAATGGGCGAAAGCCTGATGCAGCGACGCCGCGTGAGGGATGACGGCCTTCGGGTTGTAAACCTCTTTCAGCAGGGAAGAAGCGAAAGTGACGGTACCTGCAGAAGAAGCGCCGGCTAACTACGTGCCAGCAGCCGCGGTAATACGTAGGGCGCAAGCGTTGTCCGGAATTATTGGGCGTAAAGAGCTCGTAGGCGGCTTGTCACGTCGGATGTGAAAGCCCGGGGCTTAACCCCGGGTCTGCATTCGATACGGGCTAGCTAGAGTGTGGTAGGGGAGATCGGAATTCCTGGTGTAGCGGTGAAATGCGCAGATATCAGGAGGAACACCGGTGGCGAAGGCGGATCTCTGGGCCATTACTGACGCTGAGGAGCGAAAGCGTGGGGAGCGAACAGGATTAGATACCCTGGTAGTCCACGCCGTAAACGTTGGGAACTAGGTGTTGGCGACATTCCACGTCGTCGGTGCCGCAGCTAACGCATTAAGTTCCCCGCCTGGGGAGTACGGCCGCAAGGCTAAAACTCAAAGGAATTGACGGGGGCCCGCACAAGCAGCGGAGCATGTGGCTTAATTCGACGCAACGCGAAGAACCTTACCAAGGCTTGACATATACCGGAAAGCATCAGAGATGGTGCCCCCCTTGTGGTCGGTATACAGGTGGTGCATGGCTGTCGTCAGCTCGTGTCGTGAGATGTTGGGTTAAGTCCCGCAACGAGCGCAACCCTTGTTCTGTGTTGCCAGCATGCCCTTCGGGGTGATGGGGACTCACAGGAGACTGCCGGGGTCAACTCGGAGGAAGGTGGGGACGACGTCAAGTCATCATGCCCCTTATGTCTTGGGCTGCACACGTGCTACAATGGCCGGTACAATGAGCTGCGATGCCGCGAGGCGGAGCGAATCTCAAAAAGCCGGTCTCAGTTCGGATTGGGGTCTGCAACTCGACCCCATGAAGTCGGAGTTGCTAGTAATCGCAGATCAGCATTGCTGCGGTGAATACGTTCCCGGGCCTTGTACACACCGCCCGTCACGTCACGAAAGTCGGTAACACCCGAAGCCGGTGGCCCAACCCCTTGTGGGAGGGAGCTGTCGAAGGTGGGACTGGCGATTGGGACGAAGTCGTAACAAGGTAGCCGTACCGGAAGGTGCGGCTGGATCACCTCCTTTCTAAGGAGCACTTCTTACCGGGCTTGCCCGGTCAGAGGCCAGAACACCGGCGAATGTCCGGTGCTGGTTGCTCATGGGTGGAACGTTGACTATTCGGCACGATCGGTTTGGGACTGTCAGTACTGCTTCGGCGTGGAACACAGGATCTGGACCGGACGTGCCGGGCGCGCTGTTGGGTATCTGAGGGTGCGAGCGTGAGCTCGCCCTTCGCGATGCCGGCCCCGGTGAACTCGCTCGTGAGAGCGGGGTGGTGGGTGGCTGGTCGTTGTTTGAGAACTGCACAGTGGACGCGAGCATCTGTGGCCAAGTTTTTAAGGGCGCACGGTGGATGCCTTGGCACCAGGAACCGATGAAGGACGTGGGAGGCCACGATAGTCCCCGGGGAGCCGTCAACCAGGCTTTGATCCGGGGGTTTCCGAATGGGGAAACCCGGCAGTCGTCATGGGCTGTCACCCGCTGCTGAACACATAGGCAGTGTGGAGGGAACGAGGGGAAGTGAAACATCTCAGTACCCTCAGGAAGAGAAAACAACCGTGATTCCGGGAGTAGTGGCGAGCGAAACCGGATGAGGCCAAACCGTATGCGTGTGATACCCGGCAGGGGTTGCGCATACGGGGTTGTGGGATCGCACTTCAACAGTCTGCCGGCTGTTGGGCGAGTCAGAAACCGTTGATGTAGGCGAAGGACATGCGAAAGGTCCGGCGTAGAGGGTAAGACCCCCGTAGCTGAAACATCAACGGCTTGCTTGTGCGACACCCAAGTAGCACGGGGCCCGAGAAATCCCGTGTGAATCTGGCGGGACCACCCGCTAAGCCTAAATATTCCCTGGTGACCGATAGCGGATAGTACCGTGAGGGAATGGTGAAAAGTACCGCGGGAGCGGAGTGAAATAGTACCTGAAACCGTGTGCCTACAAGCCGTGGGAGCGTCGCTGGCAGCACTTGTGCTGTCAGTCGTGACTGCGTGCCTTTTGAAGAATGAGCCTGCGAGTTTGCGGTGTGTTGCGAGGTTAACCCGTGTGGGGAAGCCGTAGCGAAAGCGAGTCCGAACAGGGCGATTCAGTAGCGCGCTCAAGACCCGAAGCGGAGTGATCTAGCCATGGGCAGGTTGAAGCGGAGGTAAGACTTCGTGGAGGACCGAACCCACCAGGGTTGAAAACCTGGGGGATGACCTGTGGTTAGGGGTGAAAGGCCAATCAAACTCCGTGATAGCTGGTTCTCCCCGAAATGCATTTAGGTGCAGCGTCGTGTGTTTCTTGCCGGAGGTAGAGCACTGGATAGGCGATGGGCCCTACCGGGTTACTGACCTTAGCCAAACTCCGAATGCCGGTAAGTGAGAGCGCGGCAGTGAGACTGTGGGGGATAAGCTCCATGGTCGAGAGGGAAACAGCCCAGAGCATCGACTAAGGCCCCTAAGCGTACGCTAAGTGGGAAAGGATGTGGAGTCGCAGAGACAACCAGGAGGTTGGCTTAGAAGCAGCCACCCTTGAAAGAGTGCGTAATAGCTCACTGGTCAAGTGATTCCGCGCCGACAATGTAGCGGGGCTCAAGCGTACCGCCGAAGTCGTGTCATTCGTACACATATCCCCAACGGGAGTACGGATGGGTAGGGGAGCGTCGTGTGCCGGGTGAAGCCGCCGCGGAAGCGAGTGGTGGACGGTTCACGAGTGAGAATGCAGGCATGAGTAGCGATACACACGTGAGAAACGTGTGCGCCGATTGACTAAGGGTTCCTGGGTCAAGCTGATCTGCCCAGGGTAAGTCGGGACCTAAGGCGAGGCCGACAGGCGTAGTCGATGGACAACCGGTTGATATTCCGGTACCCGCTTTGAAACGCCCAGTATCGAGCCCATTAATGCTAAGGCCGTGAAGCCGCCCTGATCTCTTCGGAGTTGAGGGGAGTGGTGGAGCCGCCGGCCCAAGGTGGTAGTAGGTAAGCGATGGGGTGACGCAGGAAGGTAGTCCAGCCCGGGCGGTGGTTGTCCCGGGGTAAGGGTGTAGGCCGTGTGATAGGCAAATCCGTCACACATCAAGGCTGAGACCTGATGCCGAGCCGATTGTGGTGAAGTGGATGATCCTATGCTGTCGAGAAAAGCCTCTAGCGAGTTTCATGGCGGCCCGTACCCTAAACCGACTCAGGTGGTCAGGTAGAGAATACCGAGGCGTTCGGGTGAACTATGGTTAAGGAACTCGGCAAAATGCCCCCGTAACTTCGGGAGAAGGGGGGCCATCACCGGTGACGGCATTTACTGCCAGAGCTGGGGGTGGCCGCAGAGACCAGCGAGAAGCGACTGTTTACTAAAAACACAGGTCCGTGCGAAGCCGTAAGGCGATGTATACGGACTGACGCCTGCCCGGTGCTGGAACGTTAAGGGGACCGGTTAGTCACATTTCGGTGTGGCGAAGCTGAGAACTTAAGCGCCAGTAAACGGCGGTGGTAACTATAACCATCCTAAGGTAGCGAAATTCCTTGTCGGGTAAGTTCCGACCTGCACGAATGGCGTAACGACTTCTCGACTGTCTCAACCATAGGCCCGGTGAAATTGCACTACGAGTAAAGATGCTCGTTTCGCGCAGCAGGACGGAAAGACCCCGGGACCTTTACTACAGTTTGATATTGGTGTTCGGTTCGGCTTGTGTAGGATAGGTGGGAGACTTTGAAGCGGCCACGCCAGTGGTTGTGGAGTCGCCGTTGAAATACCACTCTGGTCGTGCTGGATGTCTAACCTGGGTCCGTGATCCGGATCAGGGACAGTGTCTGATGGGTAGTTTAACTGGGGCGGTTGCCTCCTAAAGAGTAACGGAGGCGCCCAAAGGTTCCCTCAGCCTGGTTGGCAATCAGGTGTTGAGTGTAAGTGCACAAGGGAGCTTGACTGTGAGACCGACGGGTCGAGCAGGGACGAAAGTCGGGACTAGTGATCCGGCGGTGGCTTGTGGAAGCGCCGTCGCTCAACGGATAAAAGGTACCCCGGGGATAACAGGCTGATCTTCCCCAAGAGTCCATATCGACGGGATGGTTTGGCACCTCGATGTCGGCTCGTCGCATCCTGGGGCTGGAGTCGGTCCCAAGGGTTGGGCTGTTCGCCCATTAAAGCGGTACGCGAGCTGGGTTTAGAACGTCGTGAGACAGTTCGGTCCCTATCCGCTGCGCGCGCAGGAGTCTTGAGAAGGGCTGTCCCTAGTACGAGAGGACCGGGACGGACGAACCTCTGGTGTGCCAGTTGTCCTGCCAAGGGCATGGCTGGTTGGCTACGTTCGGAAAGGATAACCGCTGAAAGCATCTAAGCGGGAAGCCTGCTTCGAGATGAGGACTCCCACCCCCTTGAGGGGTTAAGGCTCCCAGTAGACGACTGGGTTGATAGGCCAGATGTGGAAGCCGGGCAACCGGTGAAGCTGACTGGTACTAATAGGCCGAGGGCTTGTCCTCAGTTGCTCGCGTCCACTGTGTTGTTCCCGGGTTGCGAACAGTCGCACCGGTTGAACAAAGTTTCACACTTAATTATTTAATTGAAGAGTGTGCTTGTTCGCTAAGCGCCGATATCCCGCATTGCGGGGTGGCCCGATAGAGTTTCGGTGGTCATAGCGTTAGGGAAACGCCCGGTTACATTCCGAACCCGGAAGCTAAGCCTTTCAGCGCCGATGGTACTGCAGGGGGGACCCTGTGGGAGAGTAGGACGCCGCCGAACAATCTTTCAAGGACCCGTGGTCCAGCGTTCACGCTGGGCTACGGGTCCTTTTTGTTTTGCCTATTTTTCGAAGCGCGTCCGATGGCCGGCTGCGCGAGAATGACTGCAGTACCCGAAGACAGGAGTCACGTCGATGTCCACCAACTCTCCCGACGACCGTCCGGAGCGCGAGCCGCGTAGGGACGGTGGAGACCGGGGCGGCTTCCGCGGCGGCCGTGACGACCGGGATCGTGGGCCGCGCCGTGACGATGACCGTGGTGGCTACCGTGGTCCGCGTCGTGATGACGACCGTGGTGGCCGTCCCACTGGTGGTGGTCGTCCCAGCGGTGGTGGTGGCTACGGGTCGCGCCCCAGTGGCAGTGGTGGCAGCAGCAGTGGCGGTGGCTTCCGTCGCGATGACCGTTCCGGTGGCGGCGGCGGTGGCTATGGCCGTCGTGACGACCGGCCGAGCGGGCCTCGTCGTGATGACGATCGTGGTGGTCGTCCCAGCGGTGGTGGTGGCTACGGGTCGCGTCCCAGTGGCAGTGGTGGCAGCAGCAGTGGCGGTGGCTTCCGTCGCGATGACCGTTCCGGTGGCGGCGGCGGTGGCTATGGCCGTCGTGACGACCGGCCGAGCGGCCCGCGACGCGATGACGATCGTGGTGGTCGTCCCAGCGGCGGTGGTGGCTACGGGCGTCGTGACGACCGGCCGAGCGGCCCCCGTCGTGACGACGAGCGCGGTGGCGGCGGTGGCTTCCGTCGTGATGACCGACGCGACGAGCGTCGTGATGACCGTCCGGGCGGTTTCCGTCGCGATGACCGCGACCGGCCGAGTGGTCCGCGTCGTGATGACGATCGTGGTGGTCGTCCCAGCAGTGGTGGTGGCTACGGGCGTCGTGACGACCGGCCGAGCGGCCCCCGTCGTGACGACGAGCGCGGTGGCGGCGGTGGCTTCCGTCGTGATGACCGACGCGACGAGCGTCGTGATGACCGTCCGGGCGGTTTCCGTCGCGATGACCGCGACCGGCCGAGTGGTCCGCGTCGTGATGACGATCGTGGTGGTCGTCCCAGCGGTGGTGGTGGCTACGGGGCGCGTCCCAGTGGCAGCGGCAGTGGCGGTGGCTTCCGTCGCGATGACCGTTCCGGTGGCGGCGGCGGTGGTTATGGCCGTCGTGACGATCGGCCGAGTGGTCCGCGTCGTGATGATGATCGTGGTGGTCGTCCCAGCGGTGGTGGTGGCTACGGGCGTCGTGACGACCGGCCGAGCGGGCCGCGCCGTGATGACGATCGTGGTGGTCGTCCCAGCGGCGGCGGTGGCTATGGCCGTCGTGACGACCGGCCGAGCGGCCCCCGTCGTGACGACGATCGTGGTGGTCGTCCCAGCGGTGGTGGTGGCTACGGGCGTCGTGACGACCGGCCGAGCGGCCCCCGTCGCGACGACGAGCGCGGTGGGTACCGCGGGCAGCGCGACGACCGGCGTGACGACCGCGGTGGGTACCGCGGGTCTCGCGACGACCGTGGTGGCTACGAGCGGCGCGACGACCGCGCTGACCGGGAGCCGATCAAGCGGCTGCCGATTCCCGAGGACGTCACGGGCGACGAGATCGACAAGGACGTGCGGCAGGAGCTCCAGAGCCTGCCGAAGGGTCTCGCCGAGGACGTGGCCAAGAACCTCGTCATGGTCGCCAATCTGATCGACGAGGACCCCGAGCAGGCGTACGCCTACTCCAAGGTGGCGTTGCGTCTCGCTTCTCGTGTGGCTGCTGTGCGCGAGGCCGCGGGCTTCGCCGCGTACGCGACGCAGAAGTACTCGGAAGCACTTGCCGAGTTCCGTGCGGCCAAGCGGATGACCGGGAGCGTCGAGCTGTGGCCCGTCATGGCGGACTGCGAGCGAGGGCTCGGACGGCCCGAGCGTGCGATGGCGATGGCCGGTGAGCCCGAGGTGCAGAAGCTCGACAAGGCCGGCCAGGTCGAAATGCGGCTGGTCGCGGCCGGAGCGCGCAGGGACATGGGGCAGATCGACGCCGCCATCGTGACCCTGCAGAGCCCCGAGCTGGCGTCCAACTCCGTGCAGCCCTGGACCCCGCGGCTGCGTTACGCGTACGCCGACGCGCTGCTGGCCGCCGGGCGCGACGACGAGGCGCGTGAGTGGTTCGCGAAGGCGCTCGAGGCCGACAAGGACGGGTCGACCGACGCTTCGGACCGGCTCGCGGAGATGGACGGTGTGGAGTTCGTCGACGCCATGGGCGACGACGAGACGCCCGAGACGCCCGAGGCATCCCCGGAGTCGGCGGCGGCCACCGACGAGGCCGACGCCACGGACGAGGCCGACGTCACCGACGAGGCCGACGTCACCGACGAGGCCGATGCCGACACCGACGGCGATGTCGATGGTGACAAGGCCTAGTAGGTAAGTACGCGGAGACGAAAGGGCGGCACCCGGCATGGGTGCCGCCCTTTCGTATGTCTGTGTCTTGGCTGTTGTCTGTGTCTCGTCGTCAGCTCTGGATGGTCAGTCCAGCGCGAGACTTCTGAGGACCAGGCCCGTCGCCGGCTTCGGGCCGAACGACGTGGACTTGCGAGGCATCGTGACGCCCTCACGAGCGAGATCCCGCACGACCTCTTCCCGTACCGGATGCATCACCACCGCGGTGCCGCCCGTGCGTTCCGCCTGCTCGACGGCCGCCTCCGTGTCATGGATGTAGGCGATGTGCTCCGGGGTGTCCGGGATCCGCCAGATGTGGTCCAGCAGCGTGGAGTGGAGGACCGTGGCGTCGAGTGTGCGCCAGGCCTCCGGGCGGTCGCGCCGGACCGTACGGGACAGCAGCTCGGCGTCCGGGCGGTCGACGAGGTGGAATCCGCCGTCGCCCGCGAGGAGGAAGGCGTTGCCCTCGGCGGCTGCGTCCGCGAGAGTCTCGAGCGCGTGCGTCAGCGGGCCGTCGAGGTGCTTGATGCGAAAAGAGCCGGTCAGTGCCGCCAGCGCCTCGGAGACCGGGAGGCGGTGCAACAGGCGGTGGATCGCGCGCACCCTGAGGGGATAGCGGGCCGTGTCGATCAGCAGAACCAGGCCGTAGTTCCAGGGGCTCGAGGAAGGGTGTTCGGCGCGCAGCCGGAGATAGGTCGCCCAGCGGTGGTGGCCGTCGGCGATCAACGCCTGGTGGTCGGAGAGGTCCGTCCGGACCTCGGCCAGGTCGTCGGGGTCCGTCACGGACCACAGCCGGTGGCTGAAGCCGTCCTCCGTGGTGGTGGCCAGCAGCGGGGTGCGCAGGATGGTGCGGTCGATGACGGCGGTCGCGCCGGTCCCACTGCCCGTGCTGCGGTAGGTGAAGAGCAGCGGTTCCAGATTGGCGGCGGTCGTACGCATCAGAGCCGCGCGGTCAGCGACGACGTCCGGCATCACGTCCTCGTGCGGCAGGACGACACCCTCGGACGGTTCGGACAGAGCGAGTGCCCCGATGATGCCGCGCTGGAGGATGTCGCCCTTGCGCTGCTCGTACACGTAGAACGCGGGCTCGGGGTCCGGGGCCAGGACGCCCTCGGAGAGCCAGCGGTCGAGGGTCTCGGCGGCCTGCTGGTTGCGGGCGCCGGCAGTGTTCGCCTGCGGGAGGATCAGCCGGACGATGTTGTACGGATCCGCCGACTCCAGATGGAGCAGCCCGTCGGGCCTGACGACGACGTCGTACGGCGGCGAGGTCACGGCGGCGAGGCTGCCGACCCGCTCGGGGACGTAGCGCAGTCCACGGAACGGGATCAGGTGCAGACCGCCATTGGCCGCGGGACCTTCGTTGTTCATTTGTGCATCGTATGCGGGTTGCGCGGATGAGCGATGATCGGGGGAGCGACACCGAGCGAGGAGCGGAAGCGAATGAGTCAGCAGAGCAGGAACCGGCCGAGCGGCAGTGCTACGGCGCTGAGCGAGGCGTACGACACGGCGCTGCTCGACCTCGACGGGGTGGTGTACGCGGGCGGTGAGGCGATCGCGCACGCCGTGGATTCGCTGCTGACGGCGCGGGGCGGCGGGATGCATCTCGCGTATGTGACCAACAATGCGCTGCGGCCGCCCGAGGCCGTGGCCGCGCACATCACCGAGCTGGGCGTGCCCACCGACGCGGCGGATGTCATCAATTCCGCGCAGGCGGTTGCCCGGTTGATCTCCGAGCAGGTGCCGGGCGGGTCCCGGGTGCTGGTGGTCGGCGGGGAGGGGCTGCGGGTCGCGCTGCGCGAGCGTGGGCTCGAGCCCGTGGAGTCCGCCGACGACGATCCGGCGGCGGTGGTGCAGGGGTACGGGGGTCCGGACCTGGCCTGGGGGCGGTTCGCCGAGGCCTGTTACGCGATCGCGCGCGGAGTGCCGTGGTTCGCTTCCAACACGGATCTGACGATTCCGAGTGCGCGCGGGATCGCGCCCGGCAATGGTGCGGCCGTGGAGGTCGTGCGGATCGCGACGGGCGCGGAGCCGCAAGTGGCGGGCAAGCCGCTGCCGCCGATGCACAAGGAGACGATCCTGCGGACGGGCGCGCGCAAGCCGCTCGTGGTCGGGGACCGGCTGGACACGGACATCGAGGGCGCGTTCAACGGCGGTGTGGACTCGCTGCTCGTACTGACCGGGGTGACGGACGGCGCGCAGCTGCTGGCCGCGCGGCCCGAGCACCGGCCGACCTATGTGGACGCCGATCTGCGCGGGATGCTGACCGGGCAGCCCGAAGTCGCCGAGGCGGAGGGCGGGTTCACATGCGGTGGGTGGACCGCGTGCGTATGGGAGGACGAACTGGCGCTCGACGGGGACGGCGAGCCGTTGGACGGCCTGCGGGCGCTGTGCGCGGCGGCCTGGACCGAGGCCGGCGACGGTGTGTGCGAGCTGGATGCGGGCAAGGCGCTGTCCCGGCTCGGCCTGTAGGGGCGGCCCGCGGGCGGGGGTGTCTTGCCGGCCGGGGGTGTCTGCCGGCCGGGGGTGTCTGCAGGCCGACGCGGTTCATGGAACGCGGCCTCCCTCACCGAGAATCGGCCCCTCACCGAGAGGCGATGAGAGGGTAGGCTAACCTAACTTCGTGTTGGTCGACAGTCTCCCCAAACAGAGCGCCGAGCCGCAATCCGCCCCCGCATCCCGCAAGCGCCACGGGCTGCGCGCAGCCGGGTTGCTCCTGTCCGCCGGCATCCTGGTGATGGTCTGCGTCGCGAGCATCGCGACAGGTGCCAAGTCGATGCCGCTTTCCGACGTCTGGCACGGTCTGTTCCACGACTCGGGCGCCGGCAACGACGTGATCGTCCACGATGTGCGGGTACCGCGGACTCTGCTCGGCCTGATCGTCGGCGCGGCTCTCGGGCTCGCCGGCGCGGTGATGCAGGCGCTGACCCGCAACCCGCTCGCGGAACCGGGTCTGTTGGGCGTGAACGCCGGCGCCTCGGCCGCTGTCGTCTCCGCCATCAGCTTCTTCGGTGTCACCTCGCTCACCGGCTATGTGTGGTTCGCGTTCCTGGGTGCGGGTGTGGTCTCCGCGCTCGTGTACATCCTCGGCGGCAGTCGCGGCGCTACACCGGTCCGCCTCGCGCTCGCCGGAACCGCCGTCAGCGCCGCGCTCTTCGGCTACATCAACGCCGTACAGCTGCTGGACGCCGCCTCGCTCGACCGGCTCCGCTTCTGGACGGTCGGCTCGCTGGCCTCGGCCGATATGGAGACCATCGGCAAGGTGGCGCCTTTCATCGGCATCGGCGTGGTGCTCGCGCTGCTGCTCGCCCGGCCACTGAACGCGATGGAGATGGGCGACGACACAGCCCGCGCGCTGGGCGCGCATCTCCATCGCACCCGCGTCCTCTCGATGCTCGCCGTCACTCTGCTGTGTGGGTCGGCGACCGCCGCCTGCGGGCCGATCATCTTCATCGGACTGATGATCCCGCACCTCGTCCGCGCCATCACAGGACCGGACATGCGGTGGATCCTGCCGTACGCGACGGTCCTCTCGCCCGTCCTGCTGCTGGGGGCCGATGTCGTCGGCCGGGTCGTCACCCGCCCCGCCGAGCTGCAGGTCGGCATCGTCACCGCGCTGATCGGCGGACCCGTCTTCATCCATCTCGTACGCCGCAAGAAGATGGCCCAGCTGTGAAGGCCGTGCTGTGTCTTCCCGGGGCACAACCCCCGGACTCCCGGCAGGACAGACAGCTCCGACGGCCTGCCCGGAACGTCATGCGAGGGAAATCCCAGTGAAAGCGATACGCACCCCCGGCGGACTCTCCGTCCGGGTCGATCCCCGAGCGGCCGTCGTCGTGCTGCTGCTCTCCGCCGCCACCGCTGCCACCGGAGTCGTACTCATCGGCAGCGGCGACTTCCCGATCTCATCCGGCGATGTGATCGCCACGCTGCTCGGGAACGGTACGCCGGCGCAGGAGTTCATCGTTCGGGACCTGCGGCTGCCGCGGGTGCTGGTCGCAGTCCTCGTCGGCGTCTCGCTCGCCCTCAGCGGCGCGATCTTCCAGTCCATCTCCCGCAACCCGCTGGGCAGTCCGGACGTCATCGGCTTCGGGCAGGGCGCGACCGTCGGCGCGCTCGGCGTCATCGTGCTCTTCCACGGCGGGGCCGTCGCGGTGGCGGGCGGCGCCGTCGTCGGCGGAGTGGCGACCGGCGTCGGCGTCTATGTACTGGCCTGGAAGCGCGGGGTGCACGGCTACCGGCTGGTCCTCGTCGGCATCGGTATCGCCGCCATGCTCACCGCCGCGATCCATTATCTGCTCACCAAGGCCAGCCTGGTCGACGCCACCCGGGCCACGCTGTGGATGACCGGGTCGCTCGACGGCCGCGACTGGGCGCAGGTCTGGCCACTGCTGGGCGTGTGCGCCGTCCTCGTGCCACTGGTGTCCGGGTTCGGGCGGCCGTTGCGGATGCTGGAGATGGGCGACGATGCGGCGTACGCGCTGGGCGCGCCGGTCGAACGCACCCGTCTGGTGCTGATGAGCGCCGGCGTCCTGCTCATCTCGGTAGCGACCGCGGCGGCGGGACCGATCGCCTTCGTCGCGCTGAGCGCACCGCAGCTCGCCCGTCGGCTGACCCGCTCGCCGGGACCGAACCTGGCCGCCGCGGCGGTGATGGGGGCCGCGCTGCTGCTGGTCGCCGACTGGATCGCCACCAACGCCTTCGGCGAACGGCAGTTGCCGGTCGGTGTGGTGACCGGAGTGCTCGGCGGCTGCTATCTGCTCTGGCTGCTGTTCACCGAACGCAGAGCAGGACGCATATGAGCCCCGTGAAGCCCGTGGCAGACGAACCATCGGAATCCAGGAGTATGACGACAATACAGCGCCTCACCGCGGAATCGGTCACCCTCGGCTACGACCAGCGGGTCATTGCCGAGAACCTCTCGGTGGAGATCCCCGACAACTCCTTCACGGTGATCGTCGGCCCGAACGCCTGCGGAAAGTCGACACTGCTGCGTGCCCTGTCCCGGATGCTGAAGCCGTCCGAGGGCCGGGTCCTGCTCGACGGACAGACCATCCACTCGCTGCCGGCCAAGAAGGTCGCCAGGACGCTGGGCCTGCTGCCGCAGTCGCCGATCGCACCGGACGGGATCACGGTCGCCGACCTTGTCGCGCGCGGCCGCTACCCGCACCAGGGACTGCTGCGCCAGTGGTCGCCGGAGGACGAGCGGATTGTCGAGGAGTCGATGGCAGCGACCGGAGTCGGCGAACTGGCAGAGCGCTATGTCGATGAATTGTCCGGTGGACAGCGGCAGCGCGTATGGATCGCGATGGCGCTGGCCCAGCAGACACCGCTGCTGCTGCTCGACGAGCCCACGACGTTCCTCGACATCCAGCACCAGCTCGAGGTGCTCGACCTGTGCGCGGAACTGCACGAGAACCAGGGGCGCACGCTCGTCGCCGTACTGCACGACCTCAACCAGGCCGCCCGTTATGCCACACACCTCATCGCGTTGCGCGAAGGCAGGATCGTCGCGGAGGGTGCGCCCGCGGACGTGGTCAGCGCCGAGCTGGTGGAGCAGGTCTTCGGGGTGAGGAGCCAGGTCATCGAGGACCCGGAGTCCGGGACGCCGCTGGTGGTGCCGGCGTCCCGGAGGCGTGGCGCCCCGGTGGTGTCCTGAGCGCTGGAGCACTGCCCCGGCCACCGGGACACCGTCCTGTCCGGCGGTGCGGTGTCCTGACCGCTACAGCAGTGTCCTGAGGCGGAGCAGATCGCGGAAGCCCGCCTCGAGCCTGACGCGGCCGGAGGCCCACGCCTTCGCGAAATTCAGCTCGCCGTTCACCATGGCCACCAGATCGTCGCCGCTCATCGCGAGACGGATCTGAGCCTTGTCGGCCGGCGGCCCCTGGAGCGTGTCGACCACGTCGATCCGGCCGTCCCTGAGGCGGCCGGTGAAGGTGATGTCCAGGTCCTTGATGTGGCAGCTGAGGGAACGGTCGAGCGCGGCAGCGCTGCGTACATCACCGTCCGCCCGTGCCAGGTTGTCCGAGAGTTTGTCGAGTGCGCTGCGGCACTCTTCCGTCGTCGCCATCGTGATCGACGGTACCTCAGCGCTTCGCGGTAGCGTCTGGGCATGAGCGACTCGATGCCGGGCCCGGAGATCCATAAGCAGGGGTTTCAGGTGGAACCGGTGAGCCCGGAACCGGTGAGCCCGGAAGGGGTGAGCCCGGAAGGGGTGAGCCCGGAGCCCGCGAGCCCGGAGCCCGCGAGCCCGGAGTCAGGGAACCCGGAGCCGGCGGGGCCCGAGGCGGCCGCCCGTCAGGCGTACGACCCTGCCGCGCCCGCGCCCGTCGGCGTGCAGCGCGTGCCTACCGGCAACGCCGACGTCGACGAGCGGCTGGCGCGGCTGGCCGACGCGGACCACCTCCCGGCGGACGGACACCTCCAGGTGTACGAGGATGTACACCGGGGGCTGCGCGATGCGCTGACCGCGCTCGACGCACGCCCGGCACCTGCGCCTCAGGGGCCCGCGCCATCACCCTCGTACGACAACAGGAGCTGAACCGAACGTGGCAGGAGTGGCCCGCCGCCGTCTCGACGCCGAGTTGGTACGCCGCAACCTCGCACGCTCGCGCGAGCACGCGAGCCAGCTGATCGCCGCGGGGCGGGTGACGGTCGGCGGCAACACCGCGACCAAACCTGCGACCCAGGTCGAGACCAGCGCCGCTGTCGTCGTCACCACCGACGACAGAGACCCCGACTACGTCTCGCGCGGCGGACACAAGCTCGCCGGCGCGCTGGCGGCCTTCGTGCCGCTCGGGCTGAAGGTCGAGGGCCGGCGGGCACTGGACGCGGGCGCGTCCACCGGCGGCTTCACGGATGTACTGCTGCGGGCGGGCGCCGCCCATGTCGTCGCCGTCGACGTGGGATACGGACAACTCGCCTGGTCTCTTCAGAGTGATGAACGCGTGACGGTCAAGGACCGTACGAATGTGCGCGAGCTGACGCTGGAGACGATCGACGGTGAGGCGGTGGACCTGGTGGTGGGGGACCTTTCCTTCATTCCGCTCGGGCTCGTCCTGCCCGCGCTCGTCCGGTGTACGGCGTCCGGCGCGGATCTGGTGCTGATGGTCAAGCCGCAGTTCGAGGTGGGCAAGGAACGCCTCGGCAGTGGCGGGGTCGTCCGCAGCCCGGAACTGCGTGCGGACGCGGTACGCAACGTGGCGCGCAAGGCTGGGGAGCTGGGCCTCGGCGTGCTGGGCATTACCGCCAGTCCGCTGCCGGGCCCCTCCGGGAACGTCGAGTATTTTCTGTGGCTCCGGGCCGGAGCGCCCGAGCTCGACCCGGCGGATGTCGACCGTGCAGTGGCGGAGGGACCTCGTTGACAACGACAGCGGCAGAGACACCAGTACGTACCGTTTTCCTGCTCGCGCACACCGGCAGGCCTGCGGCGATCCGCAGTGCCGAACTCGTCGTACAGGGGCTGCTGCGCAGCGGCCTCGGCGTACGCGTACTGGAGGCGGAAGCGGCCGACCTGCCGCTGCCGCCGTCCGTCGAGACGGTCCGCGAGGCGACCCCCGACGTACTCGACGGCTGTGAACTGCTGATCGTGCTCGGCGGGGACGGGACGCTGCTGCGCGGCGCCGAATTCGCCCGCGCCTCCGGGGTGCCGATGCTCGGCGTCAACCTGGGGCGGGTGGGGTTCCTCGCCGAGGCCGAGCGCGACGACCTCGACAAGGTCGTCGCCCGCGTCGTCACATGCGAGTACGAGGTCGAGGAGCGCATGACCATCGATGTCGTCGTGCACAGCAACGGCGATGTCGTGCACCGGGACTGGGCGCTGAACGAGGCGGCCGTGCAGAAGGTCTCGCCCGAGCGGATGCTCGAGGTCGTCCTCGAGATCGACGGGCGGCCGGTGACCGGCTTCGGCTGCGACGGCATCGTCTGCGCGACGCCGACCGGCTCGACCGCGTACGCCTTCTCCGCCGGCGGCCCGGTGGTCTGGCCGGAGGTGGAGGCGCTGCTGATGGTGCCGATCGGTGCGCACGCGCTTTTCGCCAAGCCGCTGGTGACCTCGCCGACGTCGGTCCTCGCGGTGGAGGTGCAGCAGCACACACCCCAGGGGGTGCTCTGGTGCGACGGGCGCAGGACGATCGAACTGCCGCCGGGCGCACGGGTGGAGGTACGGCGCGGGGCCGTTCCCGTACGGCTGGCGCGGCTGCACCACGCGTCCTTCACGGACCGTCTGGTGGCCAAGTTCGCGCTGCCGGTGTCCGGTTGGCGAGGGGCGCCGCACTAGCAGGTGTTCCGGAACACGACCAGCAGGTGTTCCGGAACATGCCCTGGTCCTCACGTGGCTGCGGATGCGGCTCGACCGGCCGCTCGGGGTGGGTGCGAGGGGCGGGCACGGTCCGGTGCGCCACACGGTCGTCGGGTGGCGTCCGGCCGGCGGGTCCGATTCCGCTTCACCGGGCCGCGCGGCTTCCACGAGTACGTCACGGAGGAAGCGGACGGCGCTGTCGTGCTGAACCATCTGCTCGCGATGGGCGTGCGGCCCCGCCCGGCTGATGCGCGTAGGGCGCGGCCCCGCCGGGCTGACGCGGCCGCTCTTCCGGCGCCGGCCGCACGATTCCGTGAGCGAGGGCAGCCCTGGCCGGGCGGAGGGTGTACGCACGTCGCGGTGGGTCCTTATGTCCGACTGCTGCGGCGTGCGAAGGGGCTCCGGTGACTCTCCGCTGCCCGGGAGAGTGAATCGGAGGCCGGGGCCCGTCGCACAGCGGGCCCCGGACCTCGTAAGGTCATGTCCGTGTTGGAGGAGATGCGGATACGGTCGCTCGGTGTCATCGACGACGCGGTCGTCGAGCTGTCACCCGGTTTCACTGCGGTGACCGGCGAGACGGGCGCGGGCAAGACCATGGTCGTCACCAGCCTGGGGCTGCTGCTCGGCGGGCGCGCCGACCCCGCCCTGGTGCGGATCGGCGCGAAATCGGCGGTGGTGGAGGGGCGGATCAGTGTGTCCGCCGACGGCCCCGCCGCCGTACGGGCCGAGGAGGCCGGGGCCGAACTCGAGGACGGCACGCTGCTGATCAGCCGGACCGTTTCTGCCGAGGGGCGCTCGCGCGCCCACCTCGGCGGGCGCTCGGTGCCGGTGGGCGTGCTGGGCGAGCTGGCCGACGAACTCGTCGCCGTGCACGGCCAGACCGACCAGCAGGGGCTGCTGCGGCCCGCGCGGCAGCGGGAGGCGCTCGACCGCTACGCGGGCGGTGCGGTCACCGGGCCGCACGCCAAGTACGCGGCCGCCTACCGGCGGCTGCGGGCCGTCTCCGTAGAGCTGGAGGAGCTGACCACGCGCGCCCGTGAGCGGGCACAGGAAGCCGATCTGCTGCGCTTCGGGCTGAACGAGATCGCGCGTGTCGAGCCGCGGGCGGCCGAGGACGTGGAACTCGCGGCGGAGGCGGAGCGGCTGGGCCATGCCGAGGCGCTGGCGTCCGCCGCGGCGCTCGCGCACGGTGCGCTGGCGGGCAACCCCGAGGACCCGGAGGGCGTCGACGCGACAACGCTGGTCGCGGGCGCGGGACGGGCACTGGACGCCGTACGCGCGCACGACCCCGCGCTGGCCGGGCTCGCCGACCGGATGGGCGAGATCTCCATCCTGCTCGGTGACGTGGCGGGAGAGCTCGCCGGGTACGCGGACAATCTGGAGGCCGATCCGCTGCGGCTGGCCGCGGTGGAGGAACGGCGTGCGGCGCTGACCGGGCTGACGCGCAAGTACGGCGGGGCCGGTGAGGGCATTGCCGCCGTGCTGGCGTGGGCGGAGGAGGGCGCGGGCCGGCTCACCGAGCTGGACGGCGACGACGACCGGATCGGCGAGCTGGCGGTGGAGCGGGACGCACTGCGGGGCGAATTGTCCGGTCTGGCGCAGGCGTTGACCGACGCGCGTACGGAGGCGGCGGCGCGGTTCGCCGACGCGGTCACCGCGGAGCTGGCCTCGCTCGCGATGCCGCACGCGCGCGTGTCCTTCGACATCAGGCAGGCCGAGTCCGCCGACGAGGCCTCGGGCGTCGAGGTGGGCGGCCGCGCGGTGGTGTACGGCCCGTCGGGCGTCGACGAGGTCGAACTGCTGCTGGCCCCGCACCCGGGAGCGCCGCCGCGGCCGATCGCCAAGGGCGCGTCGGGTGGTGAGCTGTCGCGGGTGATGCTGGCGGTCGAGGTCGTCTTCGCGGGGACGGACCCGGTGCCGACGTATCTCTTCGACGAGGTCGACGCGGGGGTCGGCGGCAAGGCGGCGGTCGAGATCGGCCGGCGGCTGGCGAAGCTCGCCAAGTCGGCGCAGGTGGTCGTCGTGACGCATCTGCCGCAGGTGGCGGCGTTCGCCGACCGGCAGCTGCTCGTCGAGAAGACGAACGACGGCACGGTCACGCGAAGCGGTGTGACGGTCCTGGAGGGCGAGGACAGGGTGCGCGAGCTGTCGCGGATGCTGGCGGGCCAGGAGGACTCGGAGACGGCCCGTGCGCACGCGGAGGAGCTCCTGGCGACGGCCCGGGCGGACGGGTAGCCAGCGGCGGGACCGTGACTGTCCGGGCGCGTGAGCCCGTGGTGCGGGCTTGCGGTGCGGAGCCCGGGCCTTGTGCCGCGGAGTCCGTGCCGTGGGGGTGCGGGCGGTGCGTGCGGAGCCTGGGGCGGGCGGCTTTGTGCCGTCGGCACGTTGGCAGCACGGATCATGCGCCCTGGGCCCGCGCCCTGGGCCGGCCCCCGTGCGGGCCGGGCGGAACCCCGCCCTGGACGCGGCCCTCGGCGCAGTCGTCGCGGGCAACGGCCGCGCCGGGCTTGCCGTTCGCGCCGTCGGTCTCGTCGCCGCGGCCGCCTACGGAGACGTCGTCAGCCGGCTCGAGCGTTCACCCATGTGAGTGATCCGGCGTACGGAGTCCAGTTCCGGACACGGGCACGACGCCCCGACGGTGCCGGAACGTGCGTACGGGCTGGCATCCTTGGCCGGGTGATACAGCTGCGTACGGTCCAAGTGCTGGGCGGCGGCAGCGCGGGCAGCAGCGCGCACGTCAGGTCGCTGGCCGAGGGGCTGGTGGCGCGGGGCGTGCGGGTGACCGTGTGCGCCCCCGCCGAACTGGAGCACGTCTACGACTTCCCCGGCGCCGGGGCCCATTTCGCGCCAGTACCGCGGCGCAGTGACCCGGCGGCGGTCGGCGCGCTGCGCGCGGCGTGCGCGGGCGCGGATGTCGTGCACGCGCACGGGCTGCACGCCGCCGTACGTGCCACGCTGGCCCTGAGCGGGCAGCGAGTACCTCTGGTCGTCACGTGGCACACGCGGGCGCACGACGACGACGGCGCGCGCGGCCGGGTGCTGCGCCTGCTGGAGCGCAGGGCAGCGCGGGCGTCGGCGGTCGTGCTCGGTACGTGCTCCGAGCTCGTCGACCGGGCCCGCACTCGGGGCGCGCGTGACGCCAGGCTCGCGCCGGTTGCCGTACCCGCGCCGCGCGGCCGGCCGGGTGGCGCGGAGAGCAAGGCACGCGCCGAACTGGGCGCTGTCGAACGGCCCTTGTTGATGACTGTCGGGAGCCTGGTGCCGCACCGGGGGTACACAACACTGCTGGACGCGGCCCGGCTGTGGCGCGGCCTGGACCCCGTGCCGCTGGTCGTGATCGCGGGGGAGGGGCGGCAGCGGGGTGCGCTCCAGCGCCGTATCGAGGCGGAAAGGCTGCCGGTGAGGCTGATGGGGCGCCGGGACGACATCGGTGAGCTGCTCGCGGCGGCGGATGTGGCGGTGCTGCCGAGCCGTTGGGAGGCTCGCTCGCTGCTCGCGCAGGAAGCGCTGAGGCTGGGCGTCCCGCTGGTCGCTACGGCGGTGGGCGGCGTCCCGGAGCTGGTGGGCGAGGCGGCGGAACTCGTTCCGTACGGTGATGCGGCGGCGCTGGGCGAGGCGGTGGCGCGGCTGCTGGGTGACCCGGGGCGGCGGGAGGAGCTGGCGGCGGCGGGGCGGGCGCAGGCGGCGACATGGCCGACGGAGGACGAGACGATCGCGCTGGTGCTGAGCGTCTACGACGAGTTGGTGGCGGGGCGGAGCTGAGGCTCGGGCCGGGGGTTCCCCGGCTCGTGGCGCGGCAGCCCGGATCCTGAGGAGCGCCGGGTACGCACCGCACGGAATCCTCAACGAGGGGATCACCGAGGCCGGCGCCATCCCACCCCCGAGCCCCTGCCCCTCTGCCGCGCCCACCTCACCCCACGTGTCGTCGCGCCCTCAGTGCCAGGCTCAACGCCAGCACGGTTTGGGGGTCGTCCAGGTCCGTGCCCAGGAGTTCCGAGATCCGGGCCAGGCGGTTGTACAGCGTCTGGCGGTTCAGGTGGAGTTCGCGGGCCGTCTCCGCCTTTCGGCCCGCGTGGGCCAGGTAGGTCTCCAGCGTCGGGAGCAGCGGCGGGCGGGACGCCCGGTCGTGGGCGCGCAGGGGGCCGATCGCACGGTCCACGAACGCCGCCAGGTCCGGATGGTCCCGCAGGCGCCACAGCAGCAGGTCGATGTCCAGCCGGCGCGCGTCGTACCACGGGCGGTCCGGGAGGCCCTGCGCCGCCGTCGCCGTCTCCGCAGCGTGGCGCAGGCCGGCCGACGCCGCCGCCCAGCTGCCGGCCATGCCCACCACCACGACCGGCGGATGCCCGCCCGCCCGCTCCAGGCCGGCCCGTTCCACACCCGCCCGCAGCGCCGTGGCGACCCGGTTCGCGACCGCCGTGCGCTCCGACTCGTTGCGCAGGCCCAGCAGTAGCGGTACGCGGCCCTCCACCGGACGTACGCCCAGCAGTACCGGCACTCCGACCGAGGCCAGCTCCTCCAGCACCGCGCGTGTCAGCAGCGCCCAGTTCCCCGAAGGGAAGAGCTCAGGGGCGAGGCGCATCACGACCGGCAGCAGCGGGCCCTCGCCCGGTCTGAAGCCCAGCACCCTCGCCTGGGCCGGCGCGTCCTCCGCCGTGATGCGACCCTCCGCGAGGTCCGTCAGGAAGTCGCCGCGGCCACGCGCCGCCAGCTCCTCGTCCTGGCGTGCCTGCATCAGTACGACCGCCAGCAGCCCGGCCGCTCGCTCCGCCGCCATCCGATGCACCGGAAGCATCGGGGAGCCGACGGCCAGCAGCACCAGCCGGGCGCGTACCGAAGCCGCCCCGTGGCCGCCGCCCGGTACGTCCACGAGGACCGCGCCGGCCGGAGGAGACTCGCGCGCGGCCCGCTGGCCGCGCAGCCCCTCCCACACCTGCAGCGGATCGGCGCCGGCCTGCCCCGACTCGGACTCGGCCGCGTAGAGCAGTTGGCCGTCCGCAGTCTCCAGGAAGACCGGGTTCGCGGTGAAGTCCGCGAGGATACGCAGCACTTGGGGCACTCCGCCGCCGTCGAGGAGCACCTCGGTACACCGCCGGTGCACTTCCTCGGCCTGCCGCAGCAACGCGTAGTGCCCGTTGACGATCTCGGTGTGGATCTCCTCCGTCACCGAGACGAAGGGGACTTCTCGGTGCAGCTGTACCAGCGGCAGCCCGGCCGCTCTGGCCGTCTCCACGATCGTCGCCGGCAGTCGGCTGAAACGCGGACCCAGCTCCACCACCAGCGCGGCGATCCCGCGGTCCGCCAGCTGCCGTACGAAGGCGCGCTGCTCGGCCGGCCGGGTGCCGAGGCCCAGGCCCGTGGTGAGCAGCAGCTCACCGCCCTTGAGGAGCGAGGCGATGTTCGGCACCTCGCCCGCGTGCACCCAGCGCACCGTGCGGTTCAGCCGTTCCGCGCAGGCGACGACCTCCGGAAGTCCGGCGCGCAGCCCGGGCAGTTCGAGCGCCCGCTGCACCGTGATTCCACCTTGGGTCGTCTCCACTGACTCTCGCCTCGCGATTCGGATCCGGTCCGACGGGCGACGGCCGCCCTGGCTGCGGACGCTACCGGGCCCGTGCATCAGTGCGCATCACCCGGCGCGTCCGGACCGACCACGCCCGCGCGGCAACCGGACAACCTGTTCGGCGCGTGCGGGCAATCGCCGTGCCTCGTCTCAGCGCAGCGGTTTGATGTTGTGGTTCCGCCGGAACACGTTGGACGGGTCGTACTTCGCCTTGACCGCGGCCAGGCGCTTGTAGTTGTCCTCGCCGAAGCCGGCGAGGACCCGCCCCCGCCCCTCGTCCCCGATGAAGTTCAGATAGACCGTGCCCTGGGACCAGGGCCGTACGGCGGCGCGTACGTCGCGGACCCACTGGATGCCGCGCCGGTCGTCGGCCGGGTCCTCCCAGATCCCGAAGGGATGGACGGCCCACTGCGCGGTGCGCCAGGGCAGCGGATAGTCGGCCTCGCTCCTTGCCACCGCGCCGCCCATCGGGAAGAGGACGTGCTGTGTGCCCGTGGGCACGGGCATGGTGTCGGCACGTGAGCAGAAGGCGTCCACGCCCTCGTCCGGGAAGCTGTCGAGGTACTCGGCCGACCAGTAGTTACGCATACCGGGCGGGTCGTCGAGCATGCACTGCAGCTCCGCGTAGGGCAGTTCGGAGATCACTTCCGCGTCGTGTCCGAGCCCCAGAAGCGGCTCGGTCACCTGCCGGGCCTCCGCTTCCGTGCCCGTGTAGGTGACCAGGGCCGCGCACACGAGCCTGCCGACCAGATGCTCGGGGACGAATGGCTCGGGCGCCCCGGTGAGGTAGATGCAGCCACCGCCTGCCTCGTCCGGCGCCGACTCCATGAAGTCACGGAAGGCACGCACGACTTCGGGTCCGGCCTCCGGCCGGAACAGCAGCATGACCATCGACATCGCGGGCAGCGAGTGCAGTTGAAGGGTGATCGCGGTCACCACCCCGAAGTTGCCGCCGCCGCCGTGCAGCGCCCAGAACAGCTCCGCGTTCTCGTCCGCACTGGCGTGGACGGTCTCGCCGTCGGCAGTCACCAGCTCGGCGGCGATCAGATTGTCGCAGGCCAGGCCGTACTTGCGCTCCAGCCAGCCGGATCCGCCGCCGAGCGTGAAGCCGCCCACACCGGTGGTGGACGCACGGCCCCCGGTGGTCGCCAGACTGAACGGCTGCGTGGCCCGGTCGAGATGGCTCATGGTGGCGCCGCCGCCGACGCGTGCCGCCCGGGAGGCGGGATCGACGATCACGGTGTGCATACGGCCCAGATCGACCACGATTCCGCCGTCGGTCGACGACATGCCCGCGACGCTGTGGCCGCCGCCGCGGACGGCGATCTCCAGTTCGTTGTCCCGGCCGAAGCGGATCGCCCTGGCCACATCCGCTTCCGTCTCGCACTGCGCGACAACGGCGGGCCGCCGGTCGAGCATGCCGTTGAAGACTGCGCGGGCGTCGTCGTATCCCTGATCGCCGGGGGCGACGGCTGTGCCGGTCAGTTCCTGGCGGAGACCGGCCAGCGCCGCCTCCGCAATGCCTTGGGGCGCCATAGTGGCCCCCTTCCGAGGGCGCGAGGGGACCTTCTCATGGTAATCCCGATGAGGGAGAGATGATCAGTCGAGCGGTCCTGCCCCGCAGCCTCGCCGTTACCCTCCGTAAGCCCCGGAAGCCGTCAGCCGCAGCGCCGTGTCGATCAGCGGCACATGGCTGAACGCCTGCGGGAAGTTGCCCACCTGGCGCTGCAGCGTCGCATCCCACTCCTCGGCCAGCAGTCCCAGATCGTTGCGCAGGGAGAGCAGCTTCTCGAACAGCCGCCGTGCCTCGTCCACCCGGCCGATCATCGCCAGGTCGTCCGCGAGCCAGAAGGAGCATGCCAGGAACGCACCCTCGTCGCCCTCCAGGCCGTCGACGCCGGCATCCGCTCCCGCGGTCGGATAGCGCAGTACGAATCCGTCCGGCGTGGCCAGCTCGCGCTGGATCGCCTCGATCGTGCCGATGACGCGCTTGTCGTCCGGCGGCAGAAAGCCCATCTGAGGAATCAGCAGCAGCGAGGCGTCCAGTTCCTTCGAGCCGTACGACTGCGTGAAGGTGTTGCGCTCCTTGTCGTAACCCTTCTCGCAGACATCGCGGTGGATGTCGTCGCGCAGTTCGCGCCACCGCTCGATCGGCCCGTCGGCGTCGCCGGACTCGATCAGCTTGATGGTGCGGTCGACCGCGACCCAGGCCATGACCTTCGAGTGCACGAAGTGCCGGCGCGGCCCGCGCACCTCCCAGATGCCCTCGTCCGGCTGGTCCCAGTGCTTCTCCAGGTAGCGGATCAGCTTCAGCTGCAGCACCGAGGCGTAGTCGTTGCGCGCGAGACCTGTCATATGGGCCAGATGCAGCGCCTCGGTGACCTCGCCGTACACATCCAGCTGCAGCTGGTGCGCGGCGCCGTTCCCGACCCGTACCGGAGTCGAGTTCTCGTAGCCCGGCAGCCAGTCCAACTCGGCCTCGCCCAGCTCCCGTTCGCCCGCGATCCCGTACATGATCTGCAGGTTCTCCGGGTCGCCGGCGACCGCGCGCAGCAGCCACTCGCGCCAGGCGCGGGCCTCCTCGCGGTAGCCGGTGCGCAGCAGCGACGACAGGGTGATCGCGGCGTCGCGCAGCCAGGTGTAGCGGTAGTCCCAGTTCCGTACGCCGCCGACCTCCTCCGGCAGCGAGGTCGTCGGCGCCGCGACGATCCCGCCCGTCGGCGCGTACGTCAGCGCCTTCAGGGTGATCAGCGAGCGCACCACGGCCTCGCGGTAGGGCCCGTTGTACGTACAGTGCTCGACCCACTCCCGCCAGAAGTCCGAGGTCGCCTCCAGCGAGCCCTCCGGGTCGGGAAGCCCCGGCGGCTGGTGGTGCGAGGGCTGCCAACTGATCGTGAAGGCGATCCGCTCACCGGGAGCGACCGTGAAATCGGAGTACGTGGTGAGGTCCTTGCCGTACGTCTCCGTGTCGGTGTCCAGCCAGACCGAGTCGGGCCCGGCGACGGCGACCGTACGACCGTCGACCTTGTGGACCCACGGCACCACACGCCCGTAGCTGAAACGCATACGCAGCGCCGAGCGCATCGGCACCCGTCCGCTCACGCCCTCCACGATCCGGATCAGCTGCGGCGCGCCGTCACGAGGCGGCATGAAATCCGTCACACGGACCGTTCCGCGTGGTGTGTCCCACTCCGATTCGAGGATCAGCGAGTCCCCGCGGTAGCGGCGACGGTCGGCGTTCGGCGGCTTGGCCCCCGCGGCATGTGCCGGGCCCAGCCTCCAGAAGCCGTGCTCCTCGGTGCCGAGCAGGCCGGCGAAAATGGCATGCGAGTCGAAGCGGGGTAGGCACAGCCAGTCCGCAGAGCCGTCCCTGCAGACCAGCGCCGCTGTCTGCATGTCTCCGATGAGTGCGTAATCCTCGATGCGCCCGGCCACGTGCATCTCCAGTCGAACGGCCACGTCCGCCCCTCGGGGCGCTTACTGCTTCAAGGGTCGTTGACGAGCGCGGGTTCCGGGTGACGGACGGGGATGGTGCCGTTTGCCGGCCTGGCTCGGCAGCGAGTGTCCGAGCAGGATACGACGGGCTCGGAAGCGAGTGTCCGAGCAGGATACGACGCAGCCTGGTGATCCGCGCGACCGTCCCGGCAACATGGGTCCGCCGAACGGGTGAGCCAGGGGTGAGCCCAAGGTGAACGGGGTGCTCATGTGGGAGCGCGCGGCCGGAAGCGGTCACCCGCTGTCGCTGATACCCTGGTACCCCGTGGACCGGTGGCCGCCCTGTGCAGAACAGGGGCCCCGAAACCGCAGCGACGGCACCCCCCGAACCCCTCGAAGGGTCGCCGGTACGCACCTCACCTCGCGACCACGGGAGCCCCCTCTTGGCGATGCCGCCCAAATCCATGACGACCAAGCACATCTTCGTCACCGGGGGTGTCGCCTCCTCCCTCGGCAAGGGCCTCACGGCCTCCAGCCTGGGCGCGCTGCTCAAGGCACGGGGCCTGCGGGTCACCATGCAGAAGCTCGACCCGTACCTGAACGTCGACCCCGGCACGATGAACCCGTTCCAGCACGGTGAGGTGTTCGTCACCAACGACGGCGCCGAGACCGACCTGGACATCGGCCACTACGAGCGCTTCCTCGACGTGGACCTCGACGGCTCGGCCAACGTCACCACCGGCCAGGTCTACTCCACGGTCATCGCCAAGGAGCGCCGCGGCGAGTACCTGGGCGACACCGTGCAGGTCATCCCGCACATCACCAACGAGATCAAGCACCGCATCCGCCGCATGGCCACCGACGACGTCGATGTCGTCATCACCGAGGTCGGCGGCACGGTCGGTGACATCGAGTCGCTGCCGTTCCTCGAGACCGTCCGCCAGGTCCGCCACGAGGTCGGCCGCGACAATGTCTTCGTCGTGCACATCTCCCTGCTGCCGTACATCGGGCCGTCCGGCGAGCTGAAGACCAAGCCGACCCAGCACTCGGTCGCGGCCCTGCGCAACATCGGTATCCAGCCGGACGCGATCGTGCTCCGGGCGGACCGTGAGGTGCCGACCGCGATCAAGCGCAAGATCTCGCTGATGTGCGACGTCGACGAGGCCGCCGTCGTGGCCGCGATCGACGCCAAGTCGATCTACGACATTCCGAAGGTGCTGCACACCGAGGGTCTGGACGCGTATGTCGTGCGCAAGCTGGACCTGCCGTTCCGCGATGTCGACTGGACCACGTGGGACGACCTGCTGGACCGGGTGCACAACCCCGACCACGAGGTCACCGTCGCGCTCGTCGGCAAGTACATCGACCTGCCGGACGCGTACCTCTCGGTGACCGAGGCGCTGCGCGCCGGCGGCTTCGCCAACAAGGCCCGCGTCAAGGTCAAGTGGGTCGCCTCCGACAACTGCAAGACCCAGGCGGGCGCCAAGAAGGAGCTCGGTGACGTCGACGGGATCCTCATCCCGGGCGGTTTCGGCGACCGGGGTGTCAGCGGCAAGGTCGGCGCGATCCAGTTCGCCCGTGAGAACAAGATCCCGCTGCTGGGCCTCTGTCTAGGCCTGCAGTGCATCGTGATCGAGGCCGCGCGGAACCTCGCCGAGATCCCCGACGCCAACTCGACCGAGTTCGACGCCGCCACCGCCCATCCCGTCATCTCGACGATGGAGGAGCAGCTGGCGTACGTCGAGGGTGCGGGCGACCTCGGCGGGACCATGCGGCTCGGCCTCTACCCGGCGAAGCTCGCCGAGGGCTCGATCGTGCGCGAGGTCTACGGCGACCAGCCGTACATCGAGGAGCGCCACCGCCACCGCTACGAGGTGAACAACGCCTACCGCGCGGAGCTGGAGAAGAAGGCGGGCATCCTCTTCTCGGGCACGTCTCCCGACAACAAGCTGGTCGAGTACGTCGAGTACCCGCGCGAGACGCACCCCTACCTGGTGGCCACCCAGGCGCACCCGGAGCTGCGTTCCCGTCCGACCCGTCCGCACCCGCTCTTCGCCGGTCTGGTGAAGGCCGCGGTGGAGCGCAGGACGGGCGTGTAGTTCCAAGCGATACGGTTGCCGGGGTAGGCGTTCTCAGGGACGCGTACCCCGGTTTCTGCTTGTGGTGTGGAGGACGTACATGGAGCTCAAGGACACCCCCGAGGAATGGCCGGTCATCGCGACCGCGACGCCGTTCAGGGGCAACAAGACCAGCGTCCGCACCGACGATGTGGTCATGCCCGACGGCACCGTCGCGCGCCGCGACTACCAGGTGCACCCCGGTTCCGTGGCGGTCCTCGCGCTCGACGAATCCGGGCGCGTCCTCGTACTGCGCCAGTACCGGCACCCCGTGCGCCACAAGCTCTGGGAGATCCCGGCAGGTCTGCTCGATGTGCCGGGCGAGAACCCGCTGCACGCCGCACAGCGCGAACTGTACGAGGAGGCGCATGTCAAGGCCGAGGACTGGCGGGTACTGACCGACGTCTACACCACGCCGGGCGGCTGCGACGAGGCCGTACGGATTTTCCTCGCCCGCGATCTGTCGGAGGCTGAGGGAGAGCGCTTCGAGGTCTCCGAGGAGGAGGCCGACATGGAGCTGGCGCGGGTCCCGCTCGAAGATCTTGTCCGCGATGTGCTCGCCGGAGATCTGCACAACAACTGCCTGGTGGTGGGCGTGCTGGCGCTGACCGTCGTGCTGAACGGCGACGGCGTTGACACACTGCGTCCGGCCGGGGCGCCGTGGCCGGCGCGCCCGTTCGAGGCCTGAGCGATTCCTGGTCGGACAATCCGCTGATCCGATCGGGCGATGCCACCGCCGCGCTCTGCCGGCTCTGCCGCGATCGTTGCAGAGCGTGAACTACGCTCGGATCGCCCGCGCGGAGTCCCTTGCGGGCTCGGCTCGTGCGCGGACTGACGGGAGCGTGGCCCGTGACGGATCAGGCGGTGGACGTGGGCGGCCAGGCCGAGGCGCAGTCGGGCCGATTCTTCGGGCGCCAGCGCGAGTTGAGGTCCCTACGGGCCGATATCGAGCGGGCCGGTCTGGACACCATCTCCGGGCGCAAGGCTCCGCGTGCCCGGGTGCTGCTGATCGCCGGGCGGCCCGGTTCCGGGCGCACCGCGCTCGCCGAGGAACTCGCGCGCGAGGTCGCCGCCGACTACCCCGACGGGGTACTGCGGGCCCGGCTGACCGAGCCGGGCGGGCGGCGGGTCCCGATGGAGCGGGTGGCCCGCGAACTGCTCGACTCCCTCGATATCGCATCGCCGCCCGGCGCCGGCGAGGACGAGCTGACCTGGATGGTGCGCGAGGCGCTCACCGTACGCCGGATGCTGCTGCTCCTCGACGACGCCGGGGACGCGGAGCAGGTCGACCCGCTGCTGCCCGACAACCCGGACTGCCTGGCCGTGGCCGTGGCCGAGGGCCCGCTCACCGGCATTTCCGATGTACGGCCGTGCACGCTCGGTGGCATGGACGCCAAGGCCGCGATCGAGCTGCTGGGCACCTTCACCGGATCGGTGCGGATCACCGTGGATCCGCAGGCTGCCGAGTCCATCGCGGAGGAGTGCGGCGGGCTGCCCACCGCGCTGGTCCTGGTGGGCGGCTGGCTCGCTGCCCGGCCGAGGGCATCGGTCGCCGATGTGGCCAAACGGCTGCGGGCGCTGCCGGACGACGGCGAACAGCCCAAGGTCGGCCGCCCGCTGGCCCGTGCTTTCCGGCTGGTCTATGAATCCCTGCCGCCGTCGGCCGCCGGGATGCTGCGAATGCTGTCGCTCGCGCCCGGCGGGATCGCCGACGCGCACACCGCGTCCGCGCTGGTCGGCTGTTCGGTGCAGTCTGCCGAAGCGACCCTCGACGACCTCGCCGACCTGGGATTCCTGCGCTCCGCCGGTGACTACTACGAGCTGCCGGGTGCCCTTCTGCCGCTTGCGCGCACCCTGATGCGGGCGCACGACCGCCCGGCCGATGTGCAGCTGGGCCGGGCGCGGATGCTGGAGCGGACCGTACGGCAGCTGCATTCCTGCCGGGCGATCACCGAGCCTGACGGCTCACCGGCCCGCAAGAAGCTGGCCGGTCTGCCGCGCGAGCTGCGGTTCTCCACCGCGCCGGCCGCCGCCGAGTGGCTGGCGATCCGGTTGCCCGCCCTGCTGGCCTCGGCGCGGATCGCGGTCGAGGACGGCGGGCTGGACACCTTGGCGCGGCGGCTGGTCGCAGCCCTGGTCCGGGCGCTGGCCGCGCATCGCGGCACGGAGGACGCGGCTCCCGAGCTGTACGGACTGCACCAACTGGTGCTCGGCGTGGCCGAGCGCCGCGGGCTGCACCGTGAACAGGCCGCAGCCCTGCTGAATCTTGCCGATCTGGACGTATCGACCGGCCGTACCGAGGAGGCGCTGGCCCGCTACCGGGCGGCCCTGGACGCCGGACGTGCCGCGAACGATCCCTACGCGACCGGCCGCGCGATGGAATCCGTGGGGGGTGCCTACCAGGAGCTGGAGGACTGGCAGCGGGCCGCGGACTGGTACGGCCGGGCGCTCGCCGAGCGGCAGGCGCGCGGCGAGCGGGCCGACGAGGCCCGGCTGTACGGCCGGCTGGGTGCCGTGCACACCTATGCGGGGCGCTACGGCGAGGCGCTGCGCAACTGGCGGGCGGCGGTGGCCGGCTACCGAAGGCTCGGCGATCTCCCGTCCCGGGCACGGGCGTTGAGCGAGGTGGCGCGCGTACAGGAATACGCGGGCCGGCCGGAGGAGTCCTTGCACACCTGTCATGAGGCGGTGGAGCTGGCTCGGCAGACCGGGGACGCACGGTTGCAGGCAGCGTTGCAGCTCAGGCTGGCCGACACCCTCGGACGGCTCGGCGACCCGACAGCCGCCAGGCTGCACCGCGCCATGGCCGAGAGGCTGCTAGGGCCAGAGGACACTGAGGGTTCTACCTACGAAATCCGCAGCGCTTCAGCCGAAGATTAATGCTTTGTAAGGCTAGACAGCGCGAAGTCCTTCATTAGACTGGCTCCGCCACATGTTCTCGTGGTGTCTTCCGGTACGCCATGCGTATCCGGGTATGTATGGCATTGCCCCCTTATACCCCCAGAGCCAAGGACCGTGATCGACGTGAAGGTCGGCATCCCCCGCGAGGTCAAGAACAACGAGTTCCGGGTGGCGATCACCCCCGCCGGTGTGCACGAGCTCGTGCGCCACGGCCACCAGGTCTTCATCGAGCAGAACGCCGGTCTCGGCTCCTCGATCACGGATGACGAGTTCGTCGCCGCCGGCGGGCAGATCCTGCCCACCGCCGACGAGGTCTGGGCCACCGCCGACCTGTTGCTGAAGGTCAAGGAGCCCATCGCCGAGGAGTACCACCGCCTCCGCAAGGACCAGACCCTCTTCACGTACCTGCACCTCGCCGCATCCCGCGAGTGCACGGACGCGCTGCTCGAGTCCGGCACCACCGCCATCGCGTACGAGACCGTGGAGACCGCCACCCGCGCGCTGCCTCTCCTCGCCCCGATGTCCGAGGTCGCCGGCCGTATCGCCCCGCAGGTCGGCGCGTACCACCTGATGCGCCAGGCCGGCGGTCGCGGCGTGCTGCCCGGTGGGGTCCCGGGTGTCCACGCGGGCAAGGCCGTCGTCATCGGCGGTGGCGTCTCCGGCTGGAACGCCGTGCAGATCGCGGTCGGCATGGGCTTCCACGTCACGCTGCTCGACCGGGACATCAACAAGCTGCGCGAGGCCGACAAGATCTTCGGCACGAAGGTGCAGACGATCGTCTCGAACGCCTTCGAGCTCGAGGCGGCGGTCGTCGAGGCCGACCTCGTCATCGGCGCCGTTCTCATCCCGGGCGCCAAGGCCCCGAAGCTGGTCACCAACGAGCTCGTCGCCAAGATGAAGCCCGGAAGTGTACTTGTCGACATTGCAATCGACCAGGGTGGCTGCTTCGAGGACTCGCGTCCGACCACCCACGCCGACCCGACCTTCGTGGTCCACAACTCGGTCTTCTACTGCGTCGCCAACATGCCCGGCGCGGTGCCGAACACCTCCACCCACGCGCTCACCAACGCGACGCTGCCGTACATCGTGGAGCTCGCGAACCGTGGCTGGGTCGAGGCGCTGCGCCGTGACCCGGCGCTGGCGCTGGGCCTCAACACCCATGACGGCCAGGTCGTTTACGGCCCGGTCGCGGAGGCCCACGGCCTGGCCAGCACCGAACTGAGCACGTTGCTCGGCTGACGCGTCAACGCGGCTCGTCAACATCATGCCCGCGGCCGGACCTTGCCGAGCAAGGTCCGGCCGGATGTGTATCCGACCGCTTTTGCGAGACTCGCTCAACTCGCCTCGAACGTAACCCTTTAACCGTTTCGCACACCCTCGAAACGTGCGGGCCTGGTCATGCCCGGAGTCCGGAGCACCCTTGACAGAAGGGTGTTCGGTTGCCGACACATCGGGCCGGGTCCGGCGGATTGTGTTGCTGCGGACCGGTGACACGCCATAGAGTCGCCAACCGTCGGCATGGTGCCACGCTGACCTATCGATAAGTTTCCTGGTCACGTCCAAGGAGGTAAGACGACTTGTGAATGAGTCGACATTTACTCCCGGGGGTGGTCAACCGGGAATGCCTGCGAGGGGCCGGGTCCCGTCAACAGAGCAGTCCGGGCTCGAGGCTGTCGGCTCTGTCGCTGTCCGAACCTTCGCGACACAACCGCACACGACGCACATGACGACAGCCCACACGATGAAGATGATGGACGGCCAACACGTGAACGCCATGGCCGGCAACGAGAGTGGCCGAGAGTCCACCCACTTCGCCGCCTACCAGGAAGTCCCCGAGGGGCACTTCTACGACCCCGATGCCGAGTACGAGCCCGACCCCGAGTACGCGGCCACGCTCGCCCCTGACGCCGCGCGTCAGCGCCGCGAGCGGATCGGCCCCACCGGGCGGCCCCTGCCGTACTTCCCGATCCCGGGCCCGCTGACCGATCACGGTCCCGCGACGATCATCGCGATGTGCAACCAGAAGGGCGGCGTCGGCAAGACGACGTCGACCATCAACCTGGGCGCCGCGCTCGCGGAGTACGGACGGCGTGTGCTGCTCGTCGACTTCGACCCGCAGGGAGCCCTGTCGGTCGGCCTCGGCGTCAACCCGATGGAGCTCGACCTCACCGTCTACAACCTGCTCATGGAGCGGGGCATGTCGGCGGACGAGGTGCTGCTGAAGACCGCCGTGCCCAACATGGATCTGCTGCCGAGCAATATCGATCTCTCGGCCGCGGAAGTGCAGTTGGTGAGCGAGGTCGCGCGCGAGTCCACGCTGCAGCGTGCGCTGAAGCCGCTGCTGCCGGACTACGACTACATCGTGATCGACTGTCAGCCCTCGCTGGGACTGCTCACGGTGAACGCGCTGACCGCCGCGCACAAGGTGATCGTGCCGCTCGAGTGCGAGTTCTTCGCGCTGCGTGGTGTGGCGCTGCTGACCGAGACGATCGAGAAGGTCCAGGAGCGGCTCAACCCCGACCTGGAGCTCGACGGAATCCTCGCCACGATGTACGACTCCCGTACGGTGCACAGCCGGGAGGTGCTGGCGCGGGTGGTCGAGGCGTTCGACGATCACGTCTACCACACGGTGATCGGCCGGACCGTGCGCTTCCCGGAAACCACGGTCGCCGGTGAGCCCATCACCACATACGCGTCGAACTCCGTCGGCGCCGCCGCGTACCGTCAGCTCGCCAGGGAGGTGCTCGCCCGGTGTCACGCCGAGTGAGTCTGCCCGGGGCCGACGAACTGTTCCGTACCACCGGGGGCATGGCGCTCCAGTCGTCGTCCCCGCGGCGGCAGGCGAACGGCGAGGCGAGGGTGCCGGCGCCGGCGGGTGAGAGCGATCCGGTCGGGGAGGGGGCGGCTGAGCCGTCCTCGTCGTCCGGGGCCTCCTCTTCCTCGCAGGAGCACTCCGCGGCGGACGCGGACGCCCCGGCGGGAGGACGCAGCCGGGGCGCGGAGGCCGGCCAGGCCGCGCCGGCCGGCGGTGCCACGGGCCGCCGCCCGCAGGACGCTGCCGCGTCCGGAGCCGCCGCCGTGTCGCCGACCGGACAGACGCGCCGCCGGCAGCGCGGCGCGAACCGCCGGCCCAGTGGCCGTGAACGGCACGACGAGAAGATCACGGTCTACGTCTCGGCCGAGGAACTGATGGACCTCGAGCACGCGCGGCTGGTGCTGCGCGGTGAGCACGGGCTGGCCGTCGACCGCGGGCGGATCGTCCGCGAGGCGGTCGCGGTGGTGCTGGCGGATCTCGAGCAGCGCGGCGACGCGAGCATTCTCGTGCGACGCCTTCGCGGCCGCTGACGGTAGCCTGCGCGCTGCCCTGCCTGCTCCTTTTGCCCCTGGACCGCGATGCCGCCGACCGACGACTCCACCCGCCCGCCCCGCCGCTCCCTGGGCCGCGGTCCCGGCACGGACCGGGGCGGGTCGCCTGCGCCTGCCGTGCCGGTGGAGGAGCGGCTGGAGGGGGGCGGTGCGGACGGGGACCGGGCAACGGTGGCGCCGGGTGAGCCCACCGCGCCTCTTTCCGCCGCATCGACAAGCGGCGCTGCCGCGGGCGCGGACGAGCCCCAGGACCCCGGCAGCCCGCTGCGCGGGGACGACGGCCCCTCCGGGGGGCCGGAGGCGGTCGCCGAACCGGTGACGGCCTCGGAGCCGGGCCGGGGTGAGGCCGAGGACCCCGGCAGCCCGCTGCGCGGCGGCGACGGCCGTGAGCCGAAGACTGCTGTCGCGGCCCCCACGCCAGGCAGGGCGGACGCCGCCCGTCTTCCGCGTGGGCCCGAGCCCGCGCCGGAGGCCGGGCCGGTTGCCGACGGGGGCGGGGATGAGCCCCCCTACGAGGTCCCGGACCCCGGCAGCCCGCTGCGCGGCGGCGAGGGGCGTACCGCCGTGGCGGCCGAGGCTGGGCAGGCAGCGCCGCAGGCCGCCGCCCCCGCGGTGTCGGCAACCCCCTCCGCGGAGCCCGCGGCCGCGCCCCCGACCCCCGACGACGGGCGGTTCAAAGTACGGCTCGCCAACTTCGAAGGGCCCTTCGACCTTCTCCTGCAGCTCATTTCCAAGCACAAGCTCGATGTGACCGAAGTCGCGCTCTCCAAGGTCACCGATGAGTTCATGGTGCACATCCGGGCCATGGGGCCCGACTGGGATCTCGATCAGACCACCGAGTTTCTCGTCGTGGCCGCCACACTGCTCGACCTCAAGGCCGCGCGGCTGCTGCCCGCCGCCGAGGTGGAGGACGAGGCCGACCTCGCGTTGCTCGAGGCGCGGGATCTGCTCTTCGCGCGGCTGTTGCAGTACCGCGCGTACAAGCAGATCGCCGAGATCTTCAGCGCGCGGCTGGACGCGGAGGGCAAGCGGTACCCGAGGACCGTCGGGCTCGAGGACCATCACGCAGAGCTGCTGCCCGAGGTCGTCATCAGCGTCGGCGCCGAGGGCTTCGCCAGGCTCGCTGTGAAGGCGATGCAGCCCCGGCCCAGGCCGCAGGTGTACATCGACCACATCCACGCGCCCCTGGTGTCCGTGCGCGAGCAGGCCGAGGTGGTCGTCGCGCGGCTGCGGGAGGCCGGTGAGGTCAGCTTCCGCGAGCTCGCCGCCGACGCACCCGACACCCTCACCGTCGTCGCCCGCTTTCTCGCGCTGCTCGAGCTCTACCGTGAGAAGGCCGTCATCCTGGAGCAGGAGGACGCCCTCGGTGAGCTGATGGTGCGCTGGGCCGGCGGCGGGGACGCGGAGCGGCCCCTGGTCACCGATGAATTCGATCAAGAGGTTCGCGAGAACCAGGAGCAGGAGGGGAACGCGTGAGTGATCTCAAGCCCGCGCTCGAAGCCGTTCTCATGGTCGTCGACGAGCCGGCCACCGAGGAGCACCTGGCCAAGGTCCTGGAACAGCCGCGCAGGGCTGTCGCCGACGCGCTGCGGGAGCTCGCGGACGAGTACACCGTCCAGGGCCGCGGCTTCGAGCTGCGGCTCGTCGCGGGCGGCTGGCGGTTCTACACGCGGGCGGAGTACGCCGATGCCGTCGAGCGCTTCGTTCTCGACGGGCAGCAGGCGCGGCTCACCCAGGCCGCTCTGGAGACCCTCGCGGTCGTCGCGTACCGGCAGCCGGTCAACCGGTCACGCGTCTCCGCCGTGCGCGGAGTGAACTGTGACGGCGTCATGCGCACCCTCCTCCAGCGCGGTCTGGTCGAGGAGGCGGGCGCGGAACCTGAAACAGGTGCGATCCTGTACAGGACGACGAACTACTTTCTGGAGCGGATGGGCCTGCGCGGCCTGGACGAGCTCCCGGAGCTCGCGCCCTTCCTCCCCGAGGCAGAAGCGATCGAGGCCGAGACGCAAGAGGGTGTGCCGTCGTTCGATCCGGACGCACCGGACACCGACGCAGACGACAAGACGGAATTTTGATGCGAAGCAGCGGCAGGAACAGCGGAAGCGGCAACCGGGACCCCCGGGGCGCCGGCGGCAACCGGGACTCCCGGAGCGCCGGCGGGAACCGGGACTCCCGGGGCGCCGGCGGGAAGGGGCGCGACGACAAGCAGGAACAGCGCCCCCGCCGCCCCCGGCCCGAGGAGCGCCGCTACGACGTCGGCGGCAGCCAGGGTTCCGAGGGCGGCAAGTCGGGTGGGCGCGGCGCGTCCGCCCGCGGCGGTGCCAAGGGCGGCCCGAAGGCCCCGCAGGGCGGCGGCAGGGCCGGTGCCCCGCGCCGCGGCCCGCACGGCCAGCGCGAGTCCCGTCCCCGCGAGCTCGACGCCAAGATCGAACAGCGCAACCGCGACCGGTACGCCGACAAGCCGCAGATCAAGACGCCCAAGACTTTCCCCGGGGCCGAGCAGGAGGGCGAGCGCCTGCAGAAGATCCTCGCCCGGGCCGGCATGGGCTCGCGCCGCGCGTGCGAGGAACTGATCGAGCAGGCCCGTGTCGAGGTCAACGGCGAGATCGTCCTCGAGCAGGGCAGGCGCGTCGACCCGCAGAACGACGAGATCAAGGTGGACGGCCTGACGGTCGCCACGCAGTCGTACCTCTTCTTCGCGCTCAACAAGCCCGCCGGTGTCGTCTCCTCCATGGAGGACCCGGACGGTCGGCAGTGCCTGGGCGACTACGTCACCAACCGCGAGACCCGGCTCTTCCACGTCGGACGACTCGACACGGAGACGGAGGGCATCATCCTGCTCACCAACCACGGTGAGCTCGCGCACCGCCTGACCCACCCCAAGTACGGGGTGAAGAAGACCTACCTCGCCGCGATCCAGGGACCGCTCCCGCGTGACCTGGGCAAGCGGCTCAAGGACGGAATCCAGCTGGAGGACGGCTACGCCCGCGCCGACCACTTCCGCGTCGTCGAGAACACCGGCAAGAACTACCTGGTGGAGGTCACCCTCCACGAGGGCCGGAAGCACATCGTCCGTCGCATGCTGGCCGAGGCCGGCTTCCCGGTCGAAAAGCTCGTGCGGGTCAGCTTCGGCCCGATTGCCCTCGGTGACCAGAAGTCCGGCTGGCTGCGCCGGATGACCAACACCGAGGTCGGCATGCTGATGAAGGAAGTCGGTCTGTAGAGACCCCCGTTCACTGGGCGAAGCCCGCGGTCACTCTGACCGCGGGCTTCTCGCATCTTGTGTGAACAGCCTTGTGGGACCGGCCGTTCACCTTTATAGTCAACTTGACCATAAAGGAGGCGGGTGTGAGTCTCGCGGATATCCTCGAACCCCTGCAGCAGCCGCTGTTCACCGTTCTCGACACCCCGGTGAGCTGGACCGAGGTCCTCGGCTTCGGCAGTGGCGCGCTCTGCGTCTGGCTCGTCGCCCGCCAGCACATCGCCAACTGGCCGATCGGCATCGCCAACAACCTCTTCTTCATTCTTCTCTTCACCCAGGCCGGCCTGTACGCCGACGCAGGCCTGCAGGTCGTCTTCATCACCCTCGCCGTGTACGGCTGGTGGACCTGGACCCACGGGGGTGGACCAGGTCCCGACGGACTACCGGTGCGGCGCACCACGCGCACCGAGTGGACGTGGCTGCTCGCGGCGGGGGTGGTGGGGACTCTCGGGCTCACGCTCCTTCTCGACAGCGCCACCGATTCGAGCGTCCCGTTCTGGGACGCGCTCACCACCGCCCTGTCGCTGACGGCGACGTACGGGCAGTGCCGCAAGCGCCTCGAGTCCTGGTGGCTGTGGATCGCGGCCGACGTGGTCTACATCCCGCTCTACGCCTACAAGGAGCTCTATCTCACCTCCCTGCTGTACGTCGGCTTCATGACCCTGTGCGTCATCGGACTGCGCAGCTGGTCCCGCGATCTTGCCGCGGAGCGGCGGGAGTTGGCGGAGGCGACCGCATGAACCTCCACCGGCACGGTCTGGTGCTCGGGAAGTTCTATCCGCCGCACGCCGGACACCACCATCTCGTACGGACCGCGGCCGACCGCTGCGAGCGGCTGACCGTGCTGGTCTGCGCCGCCTCGGTGGAGTCGATTCCGCTCGCCGACCGGGTGAGCTGGATGCGCGAGGTGCATCCGGACGTACGGGTCGTGGGAGCCGTCGACGACATCCCCGTCGACCTGCACGACCCCGGCGTCTGGGAGGCGCACATGGCCATCTTCCGCACCGCCGTCCCCGAGCCGGTCGACGCCGTCTTCACCTCGGAGCCGTACGGCCGGGAGCTCGGCCGGCGCTTCGGCGCCGAGTCCGTGTGCGTCGACCCCGACCGCACCGTCTTCCCGGTCTCCGGCACGGCCGTCCGCAAGGACCCCGTCGGCTGCTGGGACTTCCTGGAACCGCCCGTGCGCGCGGCGCTCGCCCGGCGAGTGGTGGTGCTCGGCGCCGAATCCACGGGAACCACGACGATGGCCTGGGCGCTCGCCGAGCACTACCGGCACCGCGGCGGCGTCTGGACGCAGACGCGCTATGTGCCCGAGTACGGGCGGGAGTTCAGCGAGCACAAGCTCGCCGAGCTGCGCGCCGGGCGGCCGGGCGCCGGCTGGGACGAGGTGGAGTTCACCTCGGAGGAATTTCCGCTGATCGCCCGACGGCAGACGGAGCTGGAGGACGAGGCGGCCAGAGCGGGATCGCCGGTGCTGTTCTGCGACACCGACGCCTTCGCCACCACGATCTGGCACGAGCGTTATCTGGGCGGCCCGAACGAGGAGGTGGCGCGGATCGCCGCGCGCGGACAGCAGCATCTGTGGCTGCTCACCGACCACCGCGGCGTCGGCTTCGAGGACGACGGCCTGCGCGACGGAGAGCATCTGCGGCCCTGGATGACCGCCCGCTTCGCCGCGGAACTGGCCCGCACCGGACGCCGGACCGTCGCGCTGACCGGCCCCCACGAGCAGCGGCTCGCCACCGCCGTCGCCGCTGTGGACGCGCTACTCGGCGAGGGCTGGGACCTCGCCGACCCTCTCCCTACGCCCTGCGGGTGTGGTGGGACCGCCGTCCCGGAGAATCGATGAAGGACTACGACCCGGGTGCCTTCCCGCCCTTCGCGGTCACCGTCGACCTCGCCGTCTTCACCGTCCGCGAGGGCCGGCTGCATGTCCTGCTCGTCGAGCGGGGCGAGGACCCGTACAAAGGTGCCTGGGCGCTGCCCGGCGGCTTCGTACGGCCCAAGGAGTCCGCCGGTCTCGCCGCGCGACGTGAACTCGCCGAGGAGACGAGCCTGTCCCAGGACACCGTCGCCGGCCTCCACCTGGAGCAGCTGCGGACCTACAGCGATCCCGACCGCGATCCCCGGATGCGTGTCGTCTCCGTCGCGTACACCGCGCTCGTACCGGATCTGCCGGAGCCACGCGGCGGAGGCGACGCGGCTCGCGCTCAGTGGATGCCGCTCGACCCGGCAGGCCGGCTCGCCTTCGACCACGACCTGATCCTCGCCGACGCACACCACAGGGTCGGCGCCAAGCTCGAGTACACCTGCCTCGCCACCGCCTTCTGCCCGGCCGAGTTCACCCTCGGGGAGCTCCAGCAGGTCTACGAGACCATCTGGGGTGTCGAGCTCGACCGGCCCAACTTCCGGCGCAAGGTCCTCACCACGCCCGGCTTCGTCGAGGCTGCCGAGGGTCCGCCGCGCCGTACCGGCGGCCGTGGGAAACCGGCCGCGCTGTACCGGGCGGGTGCCGCCTCCGCCCTGCACCCTCCACTCCTGAGACCGGAAGGACGGCACGCATGACCACCATGAAGACCACCAGGACCATCACCAAACAAGCAGCCACCGGCTCGCTGATCGGGCTCGCGCTCGGGGACGCGCTCGGCTACCCGACCGAGTTCAACGATGTGCCGCAGATCCTCGCGAAATGCGGGCCGTGGCGCGGGATGAACCTCCCCAGGCCCGCGATCGTCTCCGACGACACCCAGATGACGCTCGCCCTGGCGCGCGGGATACGCACCGCGATGGACAGCGGACTGCTCGTCGCCTCCCGGCTGACCCGTCCGGTACGCGAGGAGTTCGTCCACTGGTACCACTCCCCGGAGAACAACCGTGCCCCCGGCCGCACCTGCCTGGTCGCCTGCGAGAAGCTCGACAGCGACCTGCCCTGGCAGGTGGCCAGCCAGATCGGTTCCAAGGGCTGCGGCGCCAATATGCGGGTCGCGCCGGTCGGACTCGTACCGGGGCTGAGTGAGGAACAACGTGCGGGCGCCGCTCAGTTGCAGGCGGCTCTCACCCACGGCCACCCCACCGCGCTGGCGGCGAGCGACCTCACGGCCCGCGCCGTGTTCCTGCTGGCGCAGGGCGCGGAGCCGATGGGGCTGGTCGGACAGCTGCGCTCGTACGCGTACGAGAACCGCGGCCGCTACTACCACCACTGGCTGGGCAATCTCTGGACCTACTCGCACGACCCGACGCCCGAGGCGTTCATCGCACGCGGCTGGGACGAGTGCCTGCAGGTCCTCGAACGGCTCGCCGGCGCGCTGCGCGACCCGCAGCCGGAGGTCGACCCCTGTCTGGCGACGGGCGACGGATGGATCGCCGAGGAGGCGCTCGCCACCGCCCTGCTCTGCTTCCTGATGTTCCCCGAGCAGCCGGCGACGGCTCTGCGCAGGGCCGCCTGCACCAAGGGCGACTCGGACTCGATCGCCTGCCTCGCCGGGGCGTTCGCCGGCGCGCATCTGGGAGCCGGCGTCTGGCCCAAGGAGTGGTCCGAGCGGATCGAGTACCGCAGCGACCTGATGTCGCTGGGCGCCCTCTGGGACTCTTGATCCATGACTGATCCGCTGGACATGGAACTCGGCCCCGTCGTCGCCGAACAGCCCGACCCGCTTCTGTTTGCCACCGTCTCCGGGGCGCATCTGTACGGATTCCCGTCCCGGGATTCGGACGTGGACCTGCGGGGGATCCATCTGCTCCCCGTGGAGGAGCTGCTGGGGCTGAGGGAGCCGGAGGAGACCCGGTCCCGGATGTGGGACCGGGACGGCGTCGAGATGGATCTCGTCACCCACGACGTACGCAAGTTCGTACGGCTGATGCTGCGGCGCAACGGATACGTACTGGAACAGCTGCTGTCGCCGCTGGTGGTGCACACCTCGGACGCCCACACGGAGCTGGCGGAGCTCGCCCCGGGCGTGCTCACCAGCCACCACGCCCACCACTACCGGGGATTCGCGAACACCCAGTGGCGGCTCTTCGAGAAGACCGGCGAGCTCAAACCGCTGCTCTACACCTTCCGCGCGCTGCTCACCGGTATCCATCTGATGCGCAGCGGCGAGGTGCAGGCGCATCTGCCCACGCTGCTCGGGGAGGTCGACGCCCCGGGCTATCTGCCCGGCCTGATCGCGGCCAAGGCGCACGCCGAGCACGGTCCGGTGTCGGGGGTCGGCCTGGAAGACGCGCGCGCCGACGTGGACGCGCTGCACGCCGTGCTCGACGAGGCGCGGCTGGCCTCGCGGCTACCCGCCGAGCCCACCGCCTATGAGGCGCTGCGCGAATTCGTCGTCCGCATACGCCTGGAGGGCTGAGTTCCTGCGCGTACGGAACAGGAAGTCCTCGACCCGAGGCCGGTCCGGCCCGGGCGGCAGGGGGAGCCCGGCGCCGCGGCGTCGGCCTCCTCGAAGAGGCGAGTCATCCACGCCTCGACCTGCGGCCACGGCACCTCGCCCCGCCTGACCTCGAGCAGCCGCTCCCGGTCGGCACCGACGTCGATCACCAGCACGCCCGTACGCAGCAGATCGCGACAGGCGCCGAGGAGACGCAGCAGGTGCATGGCGTGCTTCCAGCGCGGCGCGCCGTGCTGCCTGACGTCCGCCGCCAGCTTCTTGCGCTGGCCGATCGCATAGCGCGCGAAGGTCTGGTGGGCCGCACGGGAGAGGAACGCCCCCCGCAGGTCGAGCAGTTCACGGCCGGTGTCGTCGATGTGCTCGACGAGCGGGGAGTGCAGGCACTCCAGGACATTCGGGTTGGCGCGCAGCGCGAGCTCCAGGAAGCGTTCCAGCTCCCAGGAGAACTGCTCGGGTGCCGGTCCCTCGGTATGGGTCGGGGGCTTGTCGAAGCGCCAGTAGAGCGGGGCCGGGGCGAGGAAGATCCCGCGGCGGTCGGTGTCGCTGCCGTCCGTGGCCAGCCCGAAGGCGCGCGAACCCATCACACAGGAGTAGATGGTGCGGTCGCGTACGAGTGCTTCGGAGGCCGGTTCGGGAGGCATGCGCGAGAGGGTACGCGAGCGGGTCAGGTCAGCATGATGCTGTCCCCGGAGACGGTGATCTGCTTCGGCGGCAGCGGCCTGGGCGCGGGGCCGTCGATGACCTCGGCGCTCTCGACGCTGAACTTGCTGCCGTGGCAGGGGCAGTCGATGGTGCCGTCGGCGACCTTGTCGACCAGGCAGCCCTGGTGGGTGCAGACGGCCGAGAAGGCCTTGAAATCGCCCGACGTCGGCTGCGTCACGACGACCTTCTGGGCGTCGAAGATCTTTCCGCCGCCGACCGGGATGGCGGAGGTCTGGGCGAGTTTCTCGCCGGCCGGTGCCGAGCCCTTCGGCGGCTCGTTCGTCCCGCCGGTGTCAGGCGCTGCCGACGTCGACCGGTCGGCGGCGGAACCGCCGCCCTCGTCGCCGTACTTGCTGCAGCCGGTCACCAGCGCGGCCGCGCCCCCCGCGCCCGCAGCCAGCACCGTACGTCGCGGAGTCTCCATGGCCGTCTCCCTATGTCGTGACCCCGACCGTGCGGAAGAACCACAGCGCCGAGGTCAGCCAGATCACCGTGAGCGCCGTAAAGGCGGCTCCGCCGACGACCGGCAGCAGCCAGCCAGGCAGCCGTTCCGTTCGCAGCAAGAGCATCTTGGCGCTGAAAGCGCCGAAGAAGAAGCAACCCAGCAGCGAGTGCCACATCACGCGCGTGCTGTACGTCTGATAGCCCAACGCGTACAGGCAGTGGACGGCCACGGGCACGGCGAGCAGGAAGGCGATCCGGCCCGACCAGCGGTGCAGTGCGGGGGTCCAGGAGGCGCCGCGTACGCCCGGCAGCCTGCCGTACATCGCGAGCGCCGAGCCGATCTGGACGACGGCGAAGGCGAAGGCCGCCGTGCCCAGCCAGGACTTGACGGCCCCGGTGCTGCTGAAGCCGGCGATGTTGAAGGCCGTGCCCGCCGGATCGTGCACCTTTCCGTAGGCCCCGAGACCCACCGCGACCGCGGCGGCGACGAGGGCGGGGACGAGGAAGCGTGCCGCCCCCGGGTGCGCGTGGCTGTCCGGGTTCGCCGGGAACGAGGTGGTGCGGGCGTTGGGGTCGATGGGGGGACCGAAACTCATGACACACCTCAGGGAACGACGGGGCGGGCGGTGAGCCGGGTGCCGTCCACCACGACGGCGCCGGATGCGGGGTCGATCCGGGGCGCGGCGACGGGCTTGCCGTCGCGGTTGAGAATGCCGACCTGGCGGCCGTCCGGCAGGACGATCCAGCCGCCGTCGATCTTCGCGCCGCGCACCTCGGCGGTGGCGCGGTACAGGCCGGACGGCCTGACCGCCTTGGCGGCCGTGAACTTCCAGGTCCGGTCCCGGATTCCGACCGTACCGTCGATCTTCCCGGCGCGCAGAACGCCGTCGAGACGGGCGCCGTTCGTGCCGGTCAGCCGCATGCTGCCGTCGTCCTCGACATCGCCCTTCAGCCAGGACTCCTGGCTCCTGCCGTCACAGAAGTACCCGATCGCTTTTCCGTCGCGTACGGATACGGAGACGGCGGCGGTGTCGTCGGCCGTACGGCCCGCGTAGTCGGAGTCGGGCGCCGGGGTCGGCGTGGGGGAGGGGGCCGCGGGCGGCGTCGTGCTCGTGGCGGGTGTGGATGCGGGAGCGGTCGGCGTCGGTGTGGCCGCGTCGGACGAGGACTTGGCCTTCGTCCCCGTCGTGGCGTTGAGCGAGAGCATGAAAATGCCCAGCAACAGCCCGGCCAGCAGTGTGAACAGAGGTCCTGAGGGCTTCATGGGCGGCCTTCCCCGGTGGGCAGGGCATGCGCAGACCACCATGCAACTGCACCCGCAGCGCCGCGTCCAGTCGTACGCTGCTTCACGCCCAGGGCGTGAGCTCCCGCGCATGGCCGTCCGTGTCCCGGCGCACCGCGAGCACTCCGGTAACGGCCGCCCGCTCGACCGGCCCGTACACATGCGGGAAGAGCATGTCCTCGGAACCCTCCCAGCGGACCTCGGAGCCGAGCGCGGTCTCGTCGATCAGAAGCACCAGCAGGTCGGGCACATCGCGGAACAGGCCGTCGGCGATGGCGAGGGCGGCCGGCTCGTCGGGCGAGCAGTGCACGAAGCCGTCGGTGGTCAGCGAGGACGGGGCGTACGGACGGTCCACGTCCGCCGTCCACTCGTCCACGGGCACGACATGAAAGAGCATGCCGTCAGTTGTAGCGCAGGGCCGTCGCGCGCCGGTTCGCCCAAGTGGCGGTGCGGTCCGATGTTCATCAAGTGGCGGCGGGCCCGACGCACGGACGTACGCGACTGTCGGCGGTGTCCGCCCTCTTTGGGCGCTCCGTCTCGGAGGGCGGTCGTCGCGGCCGTGTGCCCCGGCACCTGACTACGCTGAATGGAGCACTCGCACATTAAGGAGCACGACGTGGCGGTACGAGCGGTCCGTGGAGCCGTCCAGCTGGAACGGGACGAGGCCGGACACATGGACGAGCAGGTCAGCGAGCTGCTCACCGCCATCCTGGAGCGGAACGGACTCGGCGCGGACGATCTGATCAGCGTCTGGTTCACGGCCACGCCCGATCTGCACAGCGACTTCCCGGCGGCCGCGGCGCGCAAGCTCGGCATCGTCGACGTACCGCTGATCTGTGCGCAGGAGCTGGACATCGTCGGAGCCATGCCGCGCGTCGTACGGATACTCGCGCACGTAGAGTCCGAGCTGCCCAAGTCAGAGATCGCGCATGTGTACCTCGGTGCCGCGGCCGCCCTCCGCAAGGACATCGCCCAGTGAGAACCGCCGTCGTGATCGGAACCGGCCTGATCGGCACCTCCGCGGCCCTCGCTCTGGCGGGCCGCGGAGTCGCCGTGCACCTCGTCGACCACGATCCGGAGCGGGCCCGCACCGCCGCGGCGCTCGGCGCCGGGACGGACGAGCCGCTGGAGGGACGGGTCGACCTGGCGATCGTCGCCGTACCGCCGGCGCATGTCGCCACCGCGCTCGCCGAAGCGATGCGCAGCAAGATCGCCCGTGGCTACCTGGACGTGGCGAGCGTGAAGGGCGGGCCGCGCCGCGAGCTGGAGGCGCTCGGCCTCGACCTGAGCGGCTACATCGGTACGCACCCGATGGCGGGCAAGGAGCGCTCGGGGCCGCTGGCGGGCACGGCGGACCTGTTCGAGGGCCGCCCGTGGGTGCTCACGCCGACGCGCGACACGGACACCGAGGTCCTCAACCTCGCCCTGGAGCTGGTGGCGCTCTGCCGTGCCGTCCCGGTTGTCATGGACGCCGACGCGCACGACCGGGCGGTCGCCCTGGTCTCGCACACGCCTCAGCTGATCTCCTCGATGGTCGCCGCGCGTCTTGAGGAGGCGGACGACACGGCGGTACGCCTCTGTGGCCAGGGCATCCGCGATGTCACGCGGATCGCGGCCTCCGACCCCCGGATGTGGGTCGAGATCCTCTCGGCGAACCCGGGCCCGGTGGCCGATGTACTGGCCGGGGTCGCGGCGGACCTGGACGAGACGGTCCAGGCGCTGCGGGCCCTGCAGTCCTCGGACGAGTCCAAGCGCCAGGGCGGCGCGGAGGGCATCGAGGACGTCCTGCGCCGCGGCAACGCGGGCCGGGTCCGGGTCCCCGGCAAGCACGGCCAGGCCCCGGCGTCGTACGAGATCGTGGCGGTCCTGATCAGTGACCAGCCGGGGGAGCTGGCCCGTATCTTCGCGGACGCGGGCCGCGCGGGCGTCAACATCGAGGACGTCCGTATCGAGCATGCGACGGGCCAGCAGGCGGGCCTGGTCCAATTGATGGTGGAGCCGACGGCGGCGACGGTCCTCACGGCATCCCTGCGGGAGAGGGGTTGGTCGATCCGGCAGTAGTGGTCGGCCCGGTATCGGCCGGGCTGTCGGTGCCGGCTGCGTGCGGCTCCGCCATCCGTGTGTAAGGACGGTGCTGAGTACTCGGTAACCTTATGCGGGGCCCTCTGGCATTTCCGCCGGCCCACTCCGCGTACCAGGAAGGTGTCCGACACCGTGGAATCCGTGATCGTCGCCATCGATGGCCCCTCCGGCACGGGCAAGTCGAGCACCTCCAAGGCCGTCGCCGCCGCTCTGGGGCTGAGCTACCTGGACACCGGTGCGCAGTACCGGGCGATCACCTGGTGGATGATCAGCAACGGCGTCGATGTCCGGGACGCCGCCGCGATCGCCACCGCCGCGGCCAAGCCCGCCATCGTCTCCGGCACCGACCCCGCCGCCCCGACCATCACCGTCGACGGCGTGGACGCCACGGGACCGATTCGCACCCAGGACGTCACCGCCAAGGTGAGCGCCGTCAGCGCCGTGCCCGAGGTACGGGCCCGGATCACCGAGCTGCAGCGTTCCATCGCAGCGGCCGCCGAGAAGGGCATTGTCGTCGAGGGACGCGACATCGGCACCACAGTCCTCCCCGACGCGGACCTGAAGATCTTTCTGACCGCTTCGCCGGAGGCGCGCGCCGCCCGCCGCTCCGGTGAGCTGAAGGGCTCCGACGTCGTGGCCACCAGGGAGGCCCTGATCAAGCGGGACACGGCTGACTCCAGCCGTAAGACATCCCCGCTCGCCAAGGCGGACGACGCGGTCGAGGTGGACACCACCGACCTGAGCCTGCAGCAGGTCGTCGAGTGCGTCGTCACCCTCGTCGAGGAGAAGCGGGCCGCCCGGTGACCGTATCGTCCGAGAAGGGCGCGGCGATCGGCCGGAGAATCGGCATCGGGCTGATGTACGGGCTGTGGAAGCCGCGCGTGCTGGGCGCCTGGCAGGTTCCGGCGGCCGGGCCGGTGATCCTCGCGGTGAACCACTCGCACAACATCGACGGGCCGATGCTCATGGGCACCGCTCCCCGTCCCGTGCACTTCCTGATCAAGAAGGAGGCGTTCATCGGCCCCCTCGACCCGTTCCTGCTCGGAATCGGTCAGCTGAAGGTGGACCGTTCGACCGCCGACCGCACCGCCATCACCAACGCGCTGGGCGTGCTGGAGAACGGCGGAGTCCTCGGGATTTTTCCCGAGGGCACCAGGGGCGAAGGCGACTTCGCCTCGCTCCGCGCAGGGCTCGCCTACTTCGCCCTGCGCAGCGGGGCGCCGATCGTCCCGGTGGCGGTGCTGGGAAGCACCGAGCGCCGCGGACGGTTGATCAAGGTGCTGCCGCCGCTGCGCAGCAAGGTCGACGTCGTCTTCGGCGAGGCCTTCGAAGCGGGCGACGGCAGCGGCCGGCGCACCCGCAAGGCGCTGGACGACGCCACCGTACGGATCCAGGGACGGCTGACCGCCCATCTGGAAAACGCCAGGCGCCTCACCGGGCGCTAGGCGAGACTTGAGTAGTGGGCCGCGGAAAGCGGTCCATCGCCACGCGGCAGAAGCCGCACAATGTATGCGTGAACGAGGTACGGACTTCATGAACGACCAGATCCACTCCGGCGACGAGCACGGGGAGCTTGGCGACGCCGAGTACGCGGAGTTCATGGAGCTTGCCGCGGAAGAGGGCTTCGACGTCGACGACGTCGAGAACGCGATCGGGGAGGCCGGTCACGGCCCGCTGCCCGTCCTCGCTGTCGTCGGCCGCCCCAATGTCGGCAAGTCGACCTTGGTGAACCGCATCATCGGCCGCCGCGAGGCCGTCGTCGAGGACAAGCCCGGCGTCACCCGCGACCGCGTCACCTACGAGGCCGAGTGGGCGGGCCGCCGCTTCAAGGTCGTCGACACCGGCGGCTGGGAGCAGGACGTCCTCGGTATCGACGCCTCCGTCGCCGCCCAGGCCGAGTACGCGATCGAGGCCGCCGACGCGGTCGTCTTCGTCGTGGACTCCACGGTCGGCGCCACCGACACCGACGAGGCCGTCGTCAAACTGCTGCGCCGGGCCGGCAAGCCCGTCGTGCTCTGCGCCAACAAGGTCGACGGACCGAGCGGCGAGGCGGACGCGACCGCCCTGTGGTCGCTCGGTCTCGGCCAGCCGCACCCCGTCTCGTCCCTGCACGGCCGCGGTACGGGCGACATGCTCGACGCCGTCCTGGAGGCGCTGCCCGAGGCACCGGCCCAGACCTTCGGCAACGCCATCGGCGGCCCGCGCCGTATCGCCCTGATCGGCCGCCCGAACGTCGGCAAGTCCTCGCTGCTCAACAAGGTGGCGAACGAGGACCGGGTCGTCGTCAACGAGGTCGCCGGCACCACCCGTGACCCGGTCGACGAGCTGATCGAGCTCGGCGGTGTCACCTGGAAGTTCGTCGACACGGCCGGCATCCGCCGCCGCGTCCACCTCCAGGAGGGCGCGGACTACTACGCCTCGCTGCGTACCGCCGCCGCCGTGGAGAAGGCGGAGGTCGCGGTCGTACTGATCGACGCGACCGAGTCCATCAGCGTCCAGGACCAGCGGATCATCACCATGGCCGTCGAGGCGGGCCGCGCGATGGTCGTCGCGTTCAACAAGTGGGACAACCTCGACGAGGAACGCCGCTACTACCTCGAGCGTGAGATCGAGACCGAGCTCGGGCAGATCGCCTGGGCGCCGCGGGTCAATGTCTCCGCCCGTACCGGCCGCCACATGGAGAAGCTGGTCCCGGCGATCGAGACGGCGCTGGGGGGCTGGGAGACCCGGGTCCCGACCGGCCGCCTCAACGCGTTCCTCGGCGAGATCGTCGCCTCGCACCCGCACCCGATCCGCGGTGGCAAGCAGCCCCGCATCCTCTTCGGTACGCAGGCCGGCACCAAGCCGCCGCGGTTTGTGCTCTTCGCCTCCGGCTTCCTGGAGCACGGCTACCGCCGCTTCGTCGAGCGCCGGCTGCGCGAGGAGTTCGGCTTCGAGGGCACCCCGATCCACATCTCGGTGCGGGTGCGCGAGAAGCGCGGCCGCAAGAAGTGACGTAACGACGTGGCGCTGCCCCGGACCGGTGAACGGTCCGGGGCAGCGCCACAGGGGGCTCGCGATGGTTTCCCGCGTTGGTTACCCGCGATGCGCTTTGGCGGTCACAGACCTCTGCGGGGTGCCGGTGGCAGCGCGGCCGGCTTGTGCATCCCGCTGTGCGGCCGGACCCCCGGATACGGCTGCCAGGTCCCCGGGTGGACCGTATGGCCCGGATGACTCGGCGGTCCGCCGCGGCTGCTGTGCGGCCCCGTGCCGAAGGCCTTGAAGTCGAGATCCTCCTCCCCGCTCCGGTCGCCCGGAAAGGCCCGGAACGCCCTGCGGTACTCGGAGTAGAGCGCGTCGTAGATCGGCGTGGGCGAGGGCACTGCCGGTACGTCGCTCGAGGGGCGCATGGAAGGGATCTGGCTCTGGTACGGCTGGCGGGAGGGGTCGTATGAGTGCACGTACCTGAAACGACCCCGCCGTCGGACAGATGCGGTCTCGGCGGAGCCGGATTCTTCCGGGGACGGTACAAAGACGTGCGCCGGGCGTACGTTTCCGCACTCCCGGCGTATGCCGCCCGCCCCGTCGGCCGCTGTCCGGGTGCCCGTTCCTGGCCGGCACGGCCGGTGGCCGGCTTCCTGAATGACCGGGTGCCCGCTCAGGTGCCCGCGAGCGGCATGGCGGCGGCTACCAGCCGGCCGCCGGCCGCCGCCCTCTCCAGGGCCGCACGCAGCAGGTCCTCGCGGGGCTGCTGGCCGATGGAGCCCACCGGGGCGGCGAAGACCAGGACCGTGTGCGACTTGTTGGCGGCCGCGCGCCAGCCGTCCGTGACCTGCAGCGGCTGATGGGCCTGCCACCAGGCGACGGGGCTGCCGCCGCCGGTGCCGGGCTGGAGCACGGCGTGCAGCTGGCCCATGGCGACCAGGACGGACCAGCCGGGCAGCTGATTGGGCCGGTGATTCACGTCGGCGATCGGCAGGAAGCCCTGTTCGATGAGGAGCGGGAGGAAGTCGTCGCCGCCGTTGCCGGTCGTGCCGGGGCGGGAGATGGGCGCGGTCGGTTCGACGACCAGGGCCGGGTGCAGTTCGCCCTGGATCAGTACGAGACCGCTGGTGATGCCGAGAACGGCTTGCTTGGGACCGGCGCCGGAGATCTGCTGCTCCTCGCCGGTGATGGACCGTACCGCGCCCTGCAGTTGGTCCTCGGCGACCTGGACAACCTGTGAGGGGATGCAGGAGGCGTGGGCGAAGGCGAGAACGGCGGTCTCGTCGCCGACGAACAGCACCGTGCTGGTGCGCTCCTGCTCGGAGTCGCCCGGGGTGCGGCAGGAGGTGCAGTCGTAGCTGCCCGGGCTGTTCCTGCCGGCGAGCAGCCGGTTGGCTTCTTCGTCGCCGATCTCGGCGCGTACGTCCTCGCTGACGTCGAGCATGCGCGGCACGGGTGGCTCCTCGGACTTGAGCGGACATGTATACGTGCGCCGGGCGGTTCCCGGCTCGTGAAGAGCTCAACGGGTGAGCTGTGGCCGGAGTCACGCGCGAGAAGGAACGGAATCGCACCATCCGAAGCAAAGGGTGATGCAGCGGCCGGAATTGGTTACTCCATGTCAACGGCTGCTGAGTGCAAGGAAGTTGACGCGGTGAACAGAGTCACAGATCAGTTCACCGACAGGTCGACAAATCATGAAATCTGCGAATCAAGTGGGTGGCCGGAAATCGCCGATACTGCGAGTAACGGGCAACTGGCCTGGCATGACGAGGGATTGGTTGGTGTCAGAGGCTTGACCTCTCTAGATTCCTCGCCGTGTGCAGAGAGCACCGCCCGGGACAACCCGCCGGGCCGTACAGCCAGTACGGCACAGAAGCAGCACGGCACGACCACCTCTGGCGGGTGAGGCGGAGCGGACAAGGGCGCCGGATGCGCCGAAGTCCGCACCGCCCCGAGGGACCCCGGGTCCTTCGAGAGGGATTTGATGTTCACGAGTTCCCGTTCCATACGCAGGCGTGACACAGCAGCGCTCGTAGGTGCCGCACTGGTGGCACCGCTGGCACTGCTCGCCACCACGGGCGAGGCCCGGGCGGCGGACAACGGAGTATGGGACCGCATCGCATCGTGCGAGAGCGGCGGAAACTGGCACATCAACACAGGCAACGGCTACTACGGCGGGCTGCAGTTCTCCGCCGGTACCTGGCGGGCCTACGGTGGCGCGGCGTACGCGTCCACCGCCGACAGGGCGAGCAAGGGGCAGCAGATCGCTGTCGCCGCGAAGGTTCAGCGAGCGCAGGGCTGGGGCGCATGGCCCACCTGTGCGGCGCGGGCCGACGCGTACGGCAGTGCACCGGCCGCACCCAAGGTCAACGCCAAGGCCGAGAACAGGACCAAGGCCGAGAACAGGACCAAGGCCGAGGCTCCGGCGAAGGCGCCGGAGCGGTCGTCGAGCCACCCCGCCCGCGGCAGCGCCCGCGGCGGCGACTACACCGTCCGCAGCGGCGACACCCTCAGCGGGATCGCCGCCGCGAACGGCACGGACTGGCGCGCTCTGTACGTCGCCAACAAGACCGTCATCGGCGGTGATCCGAACCTGATCGTGCCCGGGCAGAAGCTCGCTCTCTGAGGCGTTCTTCGGCAGCCCCACCGGGTCCGACCGGGTGGGGCTGCCTGCCGCCCGGGCGCGGCACCCGCTCGCGCGGAACCGCACTGCCTAGCGTGACCCGATGCCGAAGATCAGCTTTTGGCCCGCGGCGCTGGTGGCCCTGCTGTTGGCAATCGTCCCGGTGCGCGCTGCGTACGCCGCGCCCCGGCTTCCGCCGCCACCGGCCCCCGGCCCTCCCGGTATCGGCGCCGACGCCGGATCGTGGGGCTGTGCCGCCGGCGGCTGGCCCTGGAGCTGCATCGCCGAGTGCGAGAGCGGCGGAGACTGGCACAGCAACACGGGCAACGGCTACTACGGTGGGCTGCAGTTCTGGCAGCCCACCTGGGAGGAGTACGGCGGACTCGTGTACGCGCCGCGTGCGGACCTCGCCACCCGCGAGGAGCAGATCGACGTGGCGGAGGAGGTGTTGCGTGTGCAGGGCTGGGAGGCCTGGCCCGTCTGTTCCAAGAAATACGGGCTCAGCGGGCGGGTCCATACGGTCGAGCCGGGCGACACGCTGTCCGCGATCGCCGCGCGTTACCGGATCAAGGGCGGCTGGCAGGCCCTCTACGCGGCCAACGAGAAGCTGATCGGGAACTCTCCGGACCGGCTCAAGGTGGGGACGATGCTGGTCATTCCGGCGTCGGCAGCTCGGCAGGCTCTCCACTGAACACGACTGATCCGCGGCGCAGTTCATGAACGACGACCGGCCTGCCGCCGTGGGGCAGGCCCGGCGGCAGTCGCTGTTCCGCGACCACGACCGCCGCGTCGAGCGCGCTCAGCAGCTCGTACGTACGGGCCGCGACGGATGGCGACAGGCCCTGGGCGGGCTCGTCGACAAGGACGACGCGGGCCGGTGAGAGCAGCGCGCGGGAGACCGCATCTGTACGGGATTTACGGCAGCCTCGCTCCGCGTACCGGAGACGGTCCCGGCCGGCACGGCACCCTCTACGGCGGGACCGAGGTCTACCGCTACTTCAAGCGCGTCCAGGGCGCACGCACCGCCGCTGTCGTCTCCTACAACCAGGCCGCGTCCGCCGCCTACGCCCGCCTTGTCACGCAGGGCCTGAAGACCGAGGGTTACCGGGTCGTCAGCGAACAGGTCGACTTCGCCCTGCCGAATTTCCGTGCGGTTGCCGCCGACATCCAACAGCAGGGCGCGGATCTGGTGTTCGACGCGATGGACACCCACGGCAACGCCCAGTTGTGCCGGGCGATGGACGCCGTCGGCGTACGGGTCACGGCCAAGGTCACCAATGTGCAGAACTGGGCATCCTCGGTACCGAAGGACTTCAAGAAATCCCCGAACTGCCGCAACGCCCTGTGGGTGACCGGATCGAGCCGCAACTACGAGGACCGCGGCCACCCCGCCGTACGCGCCTTCCGTGACGCCATGAAGGGCCGGGAGCTCTCCCAGTGGCAACTGGAGGGCTGGGCGGCCGCCATGTGGTTCACCGACGCCGCCAGATCCTGCGCGGCCGATCTCACGCGCGCCTGCGTCGAGAAGTTCCTGAACCGCCCGGAGCCGTACACCGCCCGTGGGCTGCTGCTCCCCGTCTCGTACGAGAAACCGGCCGAGCATCCCAAGACCCGCCGTACCTGTCTGTCGGTCGCCCGCTGGCAGGACGGCAGGGGGTGGGTCACCCAGAGCGGAGAGATGAACGACAACTGCTTCACCGTGCCCCAGCTCCCCTATCAGCCTTAGGAGCCAAGTAAAGTCCCGTCCTGCAGAGACCAAGACCAGGGGGACGCGGCAGCGTATGCACATTTCTTTCCTGCTCCACAACGCGTACGGCATCGGCGGGACGATCCGGACGACGTTCAACCTCGCCCATGCCCTGGCTCAGCAGCACGACGTCGAGATCGTCTCCGTCTTCCGCCACCGTGAGGAGCCGACCATGGGCGCCCCGGCCGGCGTCACCATGAAGCACCTGGTGGATCTGCGCAGGAACAGCCCGGACTACGACGGCAACGACCCGGAGTACAAGCGCCCGGCCAGGGTCTTCCCGCGCGGTGACGGCAGGCACAAGCAGTACAGCCGCCTCACCGACGCCCGGATCGCCGCCCATCTGGGATCCCTGCGGGCCGATGTCGTCGTCGGCACCCGGCCCGGGCTCAATGTGCATATCGCCCGGCAGACCAGGCGCGGCCCGGTCCGTGTCGCCCAGGAGCACCTCACGCTGGACAGCCACGGCTACCGGCTGCGCCGCGAGATCGGCCACCGCTACCGCCTGCTCGACGCGGTCATCACCGTCACCGAGGCGGACGCCCGGTCCTATCGCTCGCAGCTGAAGCTGCGCGGTGTGCGCATCGATTCCGTCCCCAACAGCGTGCCCGTGCCCACCGTCGCCCCGGCCGACGCCTCCAGCAAGTGGATCGTCGCGGCCGGCCGGCTGACCAAGGTCAAGCGGTACGACCTTCTGGTCAAGGCTTTCTCCAAGGTGGTCGCGGCCCGCCCCGACTGGCGGCTGCGGATCTACGGCAGCGGAGACGCGACGGGCAACGAGAAGAACGCCCTGCACGCCCTCATCGGGGAGCGCGGGCTGCACAACCATGTCTTTTTGATGGGGCCCGCGCATCCCCTCGAGCCGGAGTGGGTCAAGGGCTCGATCGCCGCCGTCACCTCCAGCATGGAGTCGTTCGGCATGACCATCGTCGAGGCGATGCGCTGCGGCGTCCCGGTCGTCTCCACCGACTGCCCGCACGGGCCCGGCGAGATCATCGAGGACGGTGTCGACGGCCGTCTGGTGCCGGTCGGCGACGTGGACGCGATCGCCGACGCACTGCTCGGGCTGATCAACGACGACGAACTGCGCCGGCGCACGGGCCTGGCCGCGCTCACCGCATCCGCCCGCTTCGACCCGGTGCGGATCGCGGAGCGCCACGAGGCCCTGCTCACCGACCTGGTCGCACGCGCCGGGAGCGGCCGCTCGCGCAGCGCGCTGCGGGATGCGGTGCACCGTGGCCGGGGCGCGGTGTACGACGCGGTCTACTCCCTGCGCTATCTGGCCGCCGACGCGATCCGGAAAAGGAACAAGGCCTCATGACCACGTCCACCACCTCGCCCACCGAGCGGCGGACGCCACGGGCGGACTGCTTCGCCGACGCGGCCTGCGGTATCACCTTCGACCTGGCCGGTGCCGGCTCGCCGGACGCGGTCCTCGTGCTGAAGCGGCGCGGCAAGGACGCCACGGACGAGGTGCGGCTGCGGCTGACCCCTTCGGAGGGCGGCACTTCGCGCGCCGTACTGCCCAGCACGGTCGAACTGGCCGAGGGCCACTGGGATGTCAGCATCGCGGGCGGGGACGCCGTCGAGTCGGGCATACGGGATCTGCGGGCGCTCCTCGACCGCGCCCCCGAGGCCGGCCGGATCGCCGTGCGTGTCCCGTACCCGACGGCGGCCGGCAAGCTCGCGGTGCGCTGCTGGGTGCGCGCGCCGCACGCCGAGGCCGGCGACATCGGCCTCGCGCCCGAGCGGGGCGCGGTGACGGTGGAGGGCCGGCTGTACGGGGGCGAGCTGGGCGAGGGAGCCGTCGCCGAGGCCAGGCTCCGCTCCGGCGACCGGGTCCACGAGGTGCCGGTGACAGGCGAGGGCGGCGCCTTCGCCTTCATTCTGCCGTGCGGGCCGATGGCCCAGGAGCCCGTCGCCAAGGAGCAGTTGTGGGAACTGTGGCTGCGCCCGGCCGCGGACGCCGCCGCGGTACGGATCTCCCGCATCCTCGACGACATCTGGGACAAGAAGGCTATTTTCGTGTACCCGAAGGTGGCCACGGACACCTGTCACGCCGCCGCCTGCTACACGGGCGACAACGACCTCGGCGTACGTCTCACCGCAGCGGGCTGACGTGCGCTCCGCGCCTGTTTGAGGACAGTCGCTGTCCTCAATGGCTGGCAGACTCGCAGTCATGTTGGAGACCTCGGCAAGACTGCTGCGCCTGCTCTCGCTGCTGCAGGCCCACCGCGAATGGTCCGGCTCCGATCTGGCCGACCGGCTCGGTGTCACGCCGCGTACGGTACGGCGCGATGTCGACCGGCTGCGCGAGCTCGGCTACCCGGTCAACGCCAGCCCCGGCACGGGCGGCGGCTATCAGCTGGGCGCCGGGGCCGAGTTGCCGCCGCTGCTGCTCGACGACGAGGAGGCTGTGGCCGTCGCGGTCGGTCTGCGTACCGCCGCCGGAAACGGCATCGAGGGCATCGGCGAAACGTCCGTACGCGCCCTGGCCAAGCTGGAGCAGGTGCTGCCCAGCAGGCTGCGCCGCCGGGTCGCCGCGCTCAACGCCTTCACCGTGCCGATGCTGCGCGGCCCGCAGGACTCCACTGTCGACGCGAGCGTGCTGACCGAGCTGGCCAACGCCTGCCGGGACAGCGAGCGGCTGCGTTTCGAATACCGCGACCACGGCGGCTCCGCCACCCGCCGCAGTGTCGAACCGCACCGCCTGGTCTGCACCGAGCGGCGCTGGTATCTCGTCGCCTGGGACCTGGAGCGCGCCGACTGGCGTACGTTCCGGGCCGACCGCATCACGCCGAAGCCGCCGCACGGACCGCACTTCACCCCGCGCACTCCGCCGGCCGAGCATCTCGCCGCGTATGTCTCCCGTGGCGTCTCCACCCGCGCCTATGCGGCCCAGGCGGTCATCCGGCTCCATACGTCCGCCGAGCTGGCAGCCAGGACCATCGGCCCGTCCGACGGGGTGCTGGAGGCGGTCGACGACAGCAGCTGTCTGCTGCGCACCGGAGCCGCGAGCCTGGATGTGCTGGTCATCCATGTGATGCTCATGGGCGTGGACTTCCAGGTGATCGAGCCACCGGAGCTGACCGAGCACATCAGGACGGTGCGGGACCGGCTGTCCCGCGCCCTCGGCTGATGGCCTCCTGCTCTTCCACCAGCTGCTCCAGTGCCGCGAATTCGGGATGGTGCAGATCGAAGGCGGGTGACTCCGAGCGGATGCGCGGGATGGTCACGAAGTTGTGGCGCGGCGGTGGGCAGGAGGTCGCCCACTCTAGCGAACGCCCGAACCCCCACGGGTCGTCCAGCTCGACCTTCTTCCCGTACTTGGCCGTCTTCCAGATGTTGTAGAGAAACGGCAGCGTCGAGATACCGAGAAGGAACGAGCCGATGGTCGAGATGGTGTTGAGGGCCGTGAAGCCGTCGTCCGCCAGATAGTCCGAGTACCGCCGCGGCATGCCCTCCGCGCCCAGCCAGTGCTGGACCAGGAAGGTGGTGTGGAAGCCGACGAAGAGCGTCCAGAACTGGATCTTGCCGAGCCGTTCGTCGAGCATCTTGCCGGTGAACTTGGGCCACCAGAAGTAGAAGCCGGCGAAGGTCGCGAAGACCACCGTGCCGAAGACGACGTAGTGGAAGTGCCCCACGACGAAGTACGAGTCGGTGACATGGAAGTCCATCGGGGGCGAGGCCAGGATGACGCCGGTCAGCCCGCCGAACAGGAACGACACCAGGAAGCCGACGGCCCACAGCATCGGTGTCTCGAACGACAGCGAGCCCCTGAGCATCGTCCCCGTCCAGTTGAAGAACTTCACCCCGGTGGGGATCGCGATCAGGAAGGACATGAAGGAGAAGAAGGGCAGCAGCACCGCTCCGGTGGCGAACATATGGTGCGCCCACACCACCACCGAGAGTCCGGTGATGGCCATGGTGGCGGCGACGAGCGTGAGATAGCCGAAGATCGGCTTCCGTGAGAAGACCGGGAGGATCTCGGTGACGATGCCGAAGAAGGGCAGCGCGATGATGTAGACCTCGGGATGGCCGAAGAACCAGAACAGGTGCTGCCACAGCAGCGCCCCGCCGAACTGCGGCTGGAACACCATTGACCCAAGCCGTCGGTCCGACTCCAGCACCAGCAGCGCCGCCGCGAGCACGGGGAAGGCGAACAGCACCAGGATCGACGTGAAGAGCACGTTCCAGGTGAAGATCGGCAGCCGGAACATCGTCATGCCGGGCGCGCGCATCCCCACGATGGTGGTGATGAAGTTGACCGAACCGAGGATCGTGCCGAAGCCCGCGAGCGCGAGCCCCATGATCCACATGTCGGCGCCGATACCCGGCGAGCGCTCCAGCGAGTTGAGCGGAGCGTAGGCGAACCAGCCGAAACTCGCCGGTCCGCTCGGGCTCAGCAGGGAGCCGAGCACAATCAGGGCGCCGAAGAGATACAGCCAGTACGAGAGCATGTTCAGCCGCGGGAAGGCCACGTCCGGTGAGCCGATCTGCAGCGGCATGATCTCGTTGGCGAAGCCGGCGAAGGCCGGAGTGGCGAAGAGCAGCAGCATGATGGTGCCGTGCATCGTGAACAGCTGGTTGAACTGGTTGTTGCTCATGAGCTGCAGCCCGGGGCGGGCCAGCTCGGCCCGCATCAGCAGGGCCATCACTCCGGCGATAAGGAAGAAGAGGAAAGACGTGATCAGGTAGAGATGCCCGATCTTCTTGTGGTCGGTGGTGGTCAGCCAGTCCACCAGTACGCTGCCCGGCCTCCGTGCCCGGGCCGGCCCCGCTGTGGCCTCGGCGGTCTCCGTACCCATCGCTGCCCCCTGGCTGTCCGCGGCTCGCGCTTCGGTCATTCGGTATCGGGCTCCAGTCATGATGCTCGCCGGCGGGTCGTCCCCAACAGGGTGCGTACGCGGCGGAGTCGACGTTCGGCCGGGAAACGGGACGAAGGGTCGGTTGATTCCGTAAGGAACCGATGAATTCGCTACGCCCCGTCAATTCGCCCTGTGTCACTTGCCGGAGGGTATTTCTGCCGGGAATTGAGCATGGTAGCCAAGGGCTCCTGAATTACTGCGCAAGCCGCTCTGAACTGCTCGTTCGAGTGACGGCGTTCGAGTTAAACGCGTGTCGTGATCCTGTGACAGAAGCGTGACCGATGAGGTACTTGGGACTGCTGATGCGAAAGCGGCCAGGCTTCCGTCACCGTCCGCCGCCGCCTACGGTGGGTGGCATGGTTCCCACACCGACTCCTCCCGCACAGCCCGACGACTCCCCCGAGGCGTATGTCGGTCTCGCCGCCGAGGACGCCGAGCAGCTGGCCCGCGAGCGCGGCTGGACCACCGTCAGAGCGCTGCCGCCGGGCGCGATCATCACCATGGAGTACCTGATGGGCCGGCTCAACTTTGAGGTCGAGGGCGGCACCGTCATCCGCTGCTGGCCCGGCTGACGGGGCCGAGAGTGCCGCGCGGCCGGCATCCGGGTACGACGAAGGCCCCGACCGCCCAGGTCGGGGCCTTCGTCGTACGGGCGGAAGCGCGCTCCGTGCCCGTCAGCCGCCCGTGGCCGGCCGTGAGGCCGGCGGACGGCGGCTGCCGGACGGAGTGATCGGTGTCCGCTCGGAGCGCACCGCGTGCGCCCGCGGCTGCGTGAGCTGCCCCGTCGTCCTCGTGCTGGACGGCGGCCGGGTGCTGCCGCTGCCTGCGGTCACCGGCTCACGGCTCTGTCCCTCGTCCTGCGTGGCCCCGCGCTGCGGGAACATCGAGGGCCTTGGACCGCCGGCCGCGACCGGCAGCGACGGAGCGATCCGACGGCGCGCACGCCACTGCTCGCGCAGCGAGAAGATCCAGGCCTCCGCACGGCCGATCAGCGGCTCGCACCAGGGCAGGGCGAGCAGGATCAGCAGCCCGGCGGCCCAGCCGAGCAGTACATCGCTCAGCCAGTGCGTACCGAGATAGACGGTCGTGAGGCCGACACCGAGGGAGACCACCGCCGAGAGTGCCGACAGATAGCGTCTCGCCCGCGGAGTGGTAGCCAGATACGCCAGGATTCCCCAGGTCACGACCGCGTTTGCGGTATGCCCGGAGGGAAATATATCGCCGCCGGCGAAGAGTTCGGCGGAACCGATCTGCGTCGCGTAGTGGGGGCCGAGGCGGCCGAGACCGATCTTGACGGCGCCAACTGTCGCATTGAGCAGCAGCAGCGAGGCGCCGAGCGCGAGCAGGGGGCGCAGGGTGTGCTGACGCCAGGAGCGCCAGCCCAGCCAGGCCGCCACCATCACGGCCGTAGGCCCGCGCTGGCCGAGCACCACGAAGTAGTCGAGAAAGGCGTGCAGCTCCGGCCACTGCTGGTAGGGCCGGAAGAGCATGACCTTCCAGTCGATGATCACCAGCCAGGTCGAGGCGAGCACGGCCACGACGATGGCGAGATAGAACGCCAACGTCCCGCCGAAGAGGGCGAGACGGGTGCGGCTCATCCGCGGGATCTCTATCTTCGGCGGTTCCGGCTCCCGGTCCAGCCGGGCAAAGATGTCGGTACGCACCCAATCGACGTTACAGCGAGTGAGTGTCGGCCCACGTCGAACCAGCCCGTTTGTGATGACGATGTGATGTGGAGTATGTCTCAGCTCCGGCTTTATTACGGGCCATTCCGGAAATCCCGGTGACGTCGTGTCCCATTTCTTCGGCAGCTCTCTCGGGAGGGCTCTTTCTGTGCATCAGAAATAGCTCACGGCTTGCCTGTAAGGGATTTTCCCATCATTCGGGAGTCGCCCGGGATCGGTTCCGGCGAGGCCCTGGTCAGGGCGTCCGGAGGGCATCCGAAGGGCCGCGGCGTGGCGTACGCCACACGCGGGCGGGCGTCGGGGTGAGAGATGGACCACGCGCCACACGCCTGAACTCGCGTACGCTGACGGCTCACTCGCCCGTCGATGCCGGGCCGCCCTGTGGGACACCACTTCATACCGTCCCCGGCTGGCCCACCGAGCGCGAGGGACTCATGGGAGGTACGTACATGTCCGGGACGATCACGGGCGGAGCACGGCATCGTGCCGCCGGCGGCGGTGTCAACCGCTGGATCGTCCTTGTCGTCCTCTGTATCAGCCTTCTGCTGGTCGCCCTCGACGCGACCGTGCTGCATGTCGCCGTCCCGTCCGTCACCGAGGAGCTCCGCCCCAGCGGCGTCGAGCTGCTGTGGATCGTGGACGCGTACCCCCTGGTCTGTGCCTCGCTGCTGATCCTCTTCGGCACTCTCGGCGACCGGGTCGGCCGCCGCCGCGTCCTGATGATCGGCTACGGACTCTTCGGCGCCGCCTCCGCGGTCGCCGCCCTCGCCACCAACCCCGAGGTGCTGATCGGCGCGCGCGCCCTGCTCGGCGTCGGCGGCGCGATGATCATGCCGGCGACGCTCTCGATCCTCCGTGCGGTCTTCCCGGACCGGCGGGAGCGGGCGATGGCGATCGGCATATGGACCGCGGTCGCCGCGGTCGGTGCCGCCACCGGACCCGTACTCGGCGGCTTTCTCGTCGAGCACTTCTGGTGGGGCTCGGTCTTCCTGATCAACATTCCGCTGATGGCGCTGATCCTGCCGATAGGCCGCTGGCTGCTGCCCGAGTCCAGGGGCGGCACCGACGGTCCCTGGGACGTGCTCGGCGCGCTGATGGCGGCAGGCGGAGTACTCGGCTCGGTCCTCGGCGTGAAGCGCCTGGGTGCCGGCGATACGGTCCTCGACGTCAGAACGGTCGGCCCGCTGCTGCTCGGCGGTTTGCTGATCGCCCTGTTCGTACGGCGGCAGAAGCGCCGTGAGCACCCGCTGATCGATATGCGGATGTTCGCCAGGGCCACGTTCTCCACCTCCGTCGGCTGCATCGTGCTCGCCATGCTCGCGCTGGTCGGCCTCGAGCTGATCGCCGTCCAGTACCTGCAGCTGGTCCTCGGCCTCAGCCCGCTGGAGACGGGCCTGCGGCTGCTGCCGCTGACCTTCGCCGCGATGGCCGCCGGCGCCACCGGCTCGCACACGCTGCACCGGATCGGTCCGCGCCGGATGGTCGGCTGGGGTTTCGTGCTGACCGCCGCGGCGGTCATGCTGCTGATCCTGATGGGACAGCACGACCGTCCGTGGCTGCTCACCACGGGCTTCGTACTCCTCGGCTTCGGACTGCAGACCACGCTGTTCGCCGCGTACGAGTCGATGCTCAGCGAGGCTCCGCCGGACCAGGCCGGCGGAGCTGCCGCGATCGGCGAGACCTCCTACCAGCTCGGTGCCGGCATGGGGATAGCCCTGCTCGGCAGCGTCATGAACGCGGCCTACGCGCCGTCGCTCCTCGGCCTCACAGGTGTTCCCGGCCCGGCGAGATCGGCTGCGGCCAACTCGCTGGGCGAGGCCTACCAGGTGGCGGACCGGCTGGGCGGCGCCTCCGGCGAGATGGTCCGCACCACCGCCCGCCACTCCTTCGTCAACGGCCTCCATGTCGCACTCCTGGTCAGCGCGGGTCTGCTGCTGCTCGGTGCGCTCGCCGCGCTGCGGCTGCCACGGGTCATGGAGTGCCCCACCGTCGAGAAGCGACCCCGGCCGAGGCGACCGGAAGTCTCGCTGCCGGCAAGCCGCGAGCCCGTCGAGGCGACCGGGTCTGGACGCACGGCACACTGAGACGTAACGTCAGCCCGTGCCGTAACTAACACTGCTAGTTTTCGGCGAGCCGGTCCGTCCTTCCCGTGAACTTTTCTGTGATCCGCTGTGTGAGCGCCACCGGAGGCCACGCCATGTCCGCACCCTCGAAGCTGCCGCCCTTCGACGCCGGCGACCCCCTCGGCCTCGACGATCTGCTCGAACCCGAGGACCTCGCGATCCGCGACACCGTCCGCACCTGGGCGGCCGACCGCGTCCTGCCGTACATCGCCGACTGGTACGAGCGCGGAGAGCTCCCCGCCATCCGCGAGCTGGCCCGTGAGCTCGGCTCGATCGGCGCGCTCGGCATGTCGCTGGAGGGATACGGCTGCGCGGGCGCCACCGCCGTCCAGTACGGGCTGGCCTGCCTGGAACTGGAGGCCGCCGACTCCGGCATCCGCTCCCTCGTCTCCGTACAGGGCTCGCTCGCCATGTACGCGATCCACCGCTTCGGCTCCGAGGAGCAGAAGCAGCGGTGGCTCCCGGGCATGGCGGCCGGCGAGATCATCGGCTGCTTCGGGCTGACCGAGCCCGACCACGGCTCCGACCCGGCCGGTATGCGCACCTTCGCCAAGCGCGACGGCGGTGACTGGGTGCTCACCGGCCGCAAGATGTGGATCACCAATGGCTCGGTGGCCGGTGTCGCCGTGGTGTGGGCGCAGACCGACGAAGGCATTCGCGGCTTCGTCGTACCGACCGACGCCGCCGGTTTCTCCGCGCCCGAGATCAAGCACAAGTGGTCCCTGCGCGCGAGCGTCACCAGCGAACTCGTCCTCGACGAGGTACGGCTGCCGGCCGACGCCGTACTGCCGGAAGTCACCGGACTGAAGGGCCCGCTGGGCTGTCTGTCGCACGCGCGCTACGGGATCGTCTGGGGCTCGATGGGCGCCGCGCGGTCCAGCTTCGAGGCGGCTGTCGAGTACGCGAAGACCCGCGAGCAGTTCGGCAGGCCGATCGGCGGCTTCCAGCTCACGCAGGCCAAGCTCGCCGACATGGCCGTCGAACTGCACAAGGGGATCCTGCTCGCGCACCATCTGGGCCGCCGTATGGACGCCGGGAAACTCCGCCCCGAACAGGTCAGCTTCGGGAAGCTCAACAATGTGCGGGAGGCGATCGAGATCTGCCGCACGTCGCGCACCATCCTCGGTGCGAACGGAATTTCGCTGGAGTACCCCGTGATGCGGCATGCGACGAACCTCGAGTCGGTGCTCACCTACGAGGGCACCGTCGAGATGCACCAGCTCGTGCTGGGCAAGGCGCTTACCGGTCTTGACGCCTTCCGGTAGGCCGGCGGCCTGTCGTCCTTGAACGCCGGACGGACTCGCCGGCCGGCGAGCACCTTGCTCAGCTCTGGTTGAAGAAACCGTCCTTCGCGGAGCGGCTTGCTGCCTCCCCGCTGACCACCTGAGTGTCGGCGGGGCTCAGCAGGAAGACCCGGGTGGCGACGCGCTCGATCGAGCCGCGCAGGCCGAAGGTCAGTCCCGCGGCGAAGTCCACCACTCGCTTTGCGTCGGTGGGCTCCATGGACGTGAGGTTCACGATGACCGGGACGCCGTCCCGGAACAGCTCGCCGATGGCACGGGCGTCCCGGAAGCTGTCCGGGGAGACCGTCGCGATCCGGCGGCCCTGCTCCTCGGCGGACTCGGAGGCCACGCGCACCCGCGGGTCGGTGACCCACGCGTCACCCGTCTCAGCACCCTCGGCGTACGCGTCGTCGTAGTAGCGCTCATCACTGTCCTCGACGAGTCCCAGCCAGGCGCTCGCCTTGCGCACAGATCCCATGGACGCCTCCTTCCGCTCCAGTCCGCTCATTGCGGTCTTTTCTCGTTCCTATCCCTATCGTCGTCCATGATGCGGATCGGGCGCCAAGTAGATAGTCGCCGCGCAGGGGATTCGTGACGGTACTGGTGCAGAAGATGTGGCGATTCGTCAAGATTCTTCCTGTGTACGGGGGGTTGTGGGCTCAAAATATGAAAGTCGGGCCAGGCGGGTGACGGTGGGCGCGTCCGGGTTAACGGAAGGCTCGATACGATGCCTGCCGCACTGTTGGACGACTCTCGGGGGACCGTCGTGTTCGGAATCGTCAGGCCATGCACTCATCGCCTCACCGACGGGCTCAAGGCCGAGTGGATGGCCCATCTGTGCGGGCTCTGTCTGGCACTTCGCTCCGACCACGGTCAGTTCGCCAGGGTCGTGACCAACTACGACGGCCTGATCGTCTCGGTTCTGACGGAGGCTCAGGCCGAGCGAACCCCCGCCTCCCGGCGCACCGCGGGCCCCTGCCCGCTGCGCGCCATGCGCACCGCGCCCGTCGCCCGGGGCGAGGGCGCACGCCTGGCGGCGGCCGTCTCGCTGGTGCTGGCGTCGGCGAAGGTACGGGACCACGTCGCCGACCGGGACGGGGTGTTGGCCCGCAAGCCGGTGGCCGCCGCGGCGCGCCGGGTCGCGGCGGGCTGGGACCGGGCCGGCGCGCGCACCGGCGCCGAGCTCGGCTTCGACACGGCGGTACTGCTCGACGCCGTCGACCGGCAGAGCGGGATCGAATCGCTGGCCGGTCCCGGCACCCCGCTGCTGACCGTCACCGAGCCGACCGAGACGGCGACCGCGGCAGCCTTCGCACATACCGCCGTACTCGCCGGAAGGCCGGAGAACGTGGCGCCGCTCGCAGAGGCGGGCAAGCTCTTCGGACGGCTGGCACATGTGCTGGATGCCGTGGAGGACAGGGAAACTGACGCAGCGTCGGGTGCCTGGAACCCGCTGACCGCGACCGGCACCTCACTGGCCGAGGCACGCCGGCTCGCCGACGACGCGGTGCACGGGGTGCGCCTCGCGCTGCGCGACGCCCGCTTCACGGACGACAGGCTGGTGCATGTGCTGCTCGCCCACGAGCTGCGCATCTCGGTGAACCGTGTGTTCGGCACTACGACCTGCTCGCACCAGGGGTACGGCGCGCCACAGCCGCCCCAGCACGGAAATCCGTACCAGGGCGGCGGCTACGGGCCGTACGGCCCGAACGCCCCCTACGGAGGTGGCAACCCGGGAGTGCCCGGCGGGCCCGGCGGCCCCGGTGGGATGCCTCCGCAGTTCGGCGGTGAACCGCCGAAGCCCAAGAAGCGCGGTTTCCTGGCAGGCTGCGCGGTCTTCACCGGGCTGTTCTGCACCTGCCAGATCTGCTGTGCCAAGGAGTACGAGGGCCCCTGGTCCCGCAAGAAGCGCGAGGGCTGCTGCCGAGACTGTGACTGTGACTGTTCCGGCTGCGACTGCTGCTGCCCCTGCGACGGCTGCTGACGGGCCATCGGGTCGGTTGGCGGCGGGTCACTTCAGGCGTCGGGTCACTTCAGCCGTGGGGTTACTTCAGCTCCGGCGGCGAGATCTGCGACTTCTCGATCGCCTACTCCGTGGTGCCCCACTTCTTCAGGATGCGGTCGTACGTCCCGTCCGTCCTGAGCTTGTTCACCGCGGCCTGGAAGGCGGGCGCCAGCGGTGTGCCCTTCTTGAAGGCGAAGCCGACGTCGAGCCGCTTGAACTCATTGAGGAACTTCGTGTCCTCCTGCTGGGTGACGGCATAGCGCAGCCCGTTGATCGTGCTCATCACCACATCGCTGCGGCCCTGCTGCAGCGAGATCCAGATCGCGCCCGACTCGCCGTACGTCTGGACCTTGTACGGCTTCTTGCCGGCCTCGGAGCAGCGGCCCCTGTTCTTGTCCAGGGACGCCTCGAAGGTGGTGCCCGCGCCGGTCGCTACATTGAGGCCGCAGAGATCGGTGAAGTCCGAGATCTTCGTCAGTCCGCTGCTCTCGAGCGCGGCGAAGCCCTGGCCGTCGTTGATGTACGTGACGAAGTCGATGGTCCTGCGCCGCTCGTCGGTCACCCCGAAATTGCCGGTGCCCAGGTCGTACTTGCCGCTGCTCAGCGCCGGCAGGATCGCCTCGAAGCTCGCCACCTCGCGCTTCAGCTTCAGCCCGAGCACCTTGGCCGCGGCCTCCGCGAAGTCGATGTCCTGGCCCGCGACGGTCCGGCCGTCCTCCAGGTAGGCGGCGCCCGGCGGATTGCCGACGGAGGTGGCGATGGTGAGGGTGCCCCGGCTGCGTACGTCCGCGGGCAGCAGCTTCGCGATCGCCTCGTCCTTCGGCACCGACGACACCACATCGCCGGCCGGGATCCCGCCGGGCTTGCCACCGGGCCCGGCGCCGGCGCCGGCAGTCGCCGGGTTGCCAGAGCCGCAGGCGGTGAGCGTGAGCGCGGTGGCGGTGATCAACGCGAAGACGGCGGCGTGGTCTTTCCTGATCATGGTGTGGGGGTCTCCAGATGCTTCTCGAACGGCAGCGGGCCGATCGACTCCGGATCTGCGGATCGAAGAGCGGGCGGTATCCGGCGGCCAGATAGAGGCCCCTGGCCTCGGGCTGGCGCGGTCCGGTGGTCAGATGGATCCGGGAGTAGCCGCGTTCGGCCGCCTCCCGTTCGAGTACCCGCAGCACCTGCCGGGCGAGGCCGCGGCGGCGGTGCGCGGAGTGCGTCCAGATCCGCTTGAGTTCGGCCGTGGCGGCGTCGTAGCGGCGGTACGCGCCACCGGCCACCGGCCGGCCCTGCTCCAGGAGCAGAACAAAGGCGCCGCCCGGCGGAGTGAACTCCTCGGAGGGGCAGCGCTCCAGATCGAAGGCGGAGCCGTACCGGCTGATGTACTCGCGCGCCAGTTCCTCCAGAAGCGGACGGGCGAGCGGGTCGTCGACCGTGGTCCGGCGTACGGACAGCGCGGAACCACGGCTCGGGGTGAAGGTCATGCGTGCCCTTCTTCGAGCAGGCAGAAGGAACCAGGGTGTGGCGAGGGGGAGGGATGCGCGGTGTTATGCGGTGAAGGCGTGAAATGCGCGAAAAGCGGCGCGACGGTGTGACGGCGCGAGCGCGAAAAGGCAGCGGGGTCAGCTCAACAGGAAGAGGACCACACACGACCGAAGTCGATGTGGGAGCGCGTGACCAGCCATTGCTGCGAATGCATGGCCCAAGTGGAACAGGCATTCGATTCAGCGTCAACTGTCCTGAGACATACGGCTCACAGTGTGGACAGGCTTGACAGTGGGCCGTGCGCACCCCCTAGCCGTCAGGAACGGATCGTGCTGAGGGGCTCGGTCCACGTTGTGTTTCAGGTGAAGGCGTTCCCGTGTTCGATCTCTGCATCCACGGAGCCTTCGCATGGCTGTGCCCACAGACACCCTCCCCGAATCTCCCGCGGCTCCGCCCTCCAGGACCGACGCCGTGCAGCCGCGTATCGTCCCCGTACGCCGAACCGGCCAGTGGGCGGCCGCAGTTGCCGTCCTGCTGCTGCTCGCGGGCGCCGTCAGCTCCGTCGTACGCAATGACGCCTTCCAGTGGGACGTCGTCGGCGACTACTTCACCTCGACGTCCGTACTGCGCGGCCTCGGTCTCACTCTCTGGCTGACCGCTGTGGTCATGGTGCTGGGCTTCACGCTCGGCACGCTGCTCGCCGTGATGCGGCTGTCCGCCAATCCCGTACTGCGCAACGTCAGTTGGGGATACATCTGGCTGTTGCGCTCGACGCCGATCCTGGTCCAGCTGCTGTTCTGGTTCAACATCGGTGCGCTCTACCCGCAGATCCTCGGCGTCAGGACGGTCAACCTGCTCAGCCCGGTCACCATCGCGATCATCGGGCTCACGCTCCACGAGGCCGCGTACGCCGCCGAAGTGGTGCGCGGCGGCATCCTGTCCGTCGAACGCGGACAGATCGAGGCCGCCGAATCGCTCGGCCTCGGCCGGTGGCGCCGACTGCGCGGGATCGTTCTGCCACAGGCGATGCGCTCCATCGTGCCGCCGGCCGGGAACATGCTCATCGGCACCCTCAAAGGCACCTCGATCGTCAGCGTGATCGCCGTGCAGGACCTGCTCTACTCCGTGCAGCTCGTCTACCACCGCACCTATCACGTCGTACCGCTGCTGCTCGTCGCCACCATTTGGTACGTCGTGGTGACCTCACTCCTCAGCGTCGGCCGGCACCATGTCGAGAAGCGCTACGCGCGCGGTACGGCAGGTACGCGATGACGTCCGTCGTCGTGATCGGAGCCGGTCCGCGGGGGACCGGTTTCCTGGAACGGCTGGCCGCCAACGCCCCTGAGCTGTACGCCGATCTGCCGCTGGAGATCCATCTGGTGGATCCGCATCCGCCGGGCGGCGGCCGGATCTGGCGGCCCGACCAGTCCCCGCTCCTGTGGATGAACTCCATGGCCGAGGACGTCACCATGTTCACCGACGACACGGTGACGCTGGAGGGGCCCGTACTGCCGGGCCCCACGCTCGCGGAGTGGGCCGGTATCGACGGCCGGTCCTTTCCCAGCAGGCGGCAGCAGGGCGCGTATCTGCGCTGGGTGTACGAGGAGGCGGTGGCCGCTCTGCCGCCGGCCGTCACCGTGCACGAGCACCGGGCGCGGGCCCTGCGCGTCAGCGGTCCGCGCGACGGCCGCCAGCTGGTCCGGCTCGAAGGGCGCACGGAGCCGCTCATCGCCGATCTCGTCGTGCTCACCCTGGGCCACCTCGACGCCGAACTGGACGACGAGCAGATGGAGCTGGCGGACTTCGCGCGCCGCCGAGGGCTCCTCCACCTGCCGCCGGACTTCACCGCAGAGAGCCGTCTCGACGCCCTCCCGGCGGGTGAGCCGGTCATCGTCCGCGGCTTCGGGCTCGCATTCGTCGATCTGATGGTGCTGCTCACCGAGGGCCGTGGCGGACGGTACGAGAACGGCGAGTACCTGCCGTCGGGCCAGGAGCCCGTCCTGCACGTCGGATCACGGCGCGGTGTGCCGTACCACTCCAAGATCGGCTACGGCTGGGAGGGCGAGCGGCCGCCGCTGCCACGCTTCTTCGGACCCGCCGAGGTGGACGCGCTGCTGAGCCGGCCCGGCCCCGTCGACTATCAGCGCGACCTGTGGCCGCTCATCGACAAGGAGCTCGGCTTCGCCCACTATCACCGCCTCTTCGCCGCCCGCCCCGAGCGCACCTCGGTCAACTGGCCCGACTTCGAGGAGAGGTACTCCGCCGCGGCGCCGGGCAGTCCCGAACTGCACACCCTGGTGGCCGCCTCTGTCCCCGCCCCCGCCGACCGCCTCGACCTCGAAGCGCTCGACCATCCGCTGGACGGGCTGCGCTTCGGCTCGTACGACGCACTCCAGGACGGGCTGCGCAGCTACATCGCCGCCGACCTCGAGCGCCGCCACGACCGGGCCCACAGTGAAGACCTCGCGGTCTTCCTCGGACTGCTCTCCGTCCACGGGCAGCTGATCCGGCTCGGCGACATCGGCGGCCGATGGCACGGCTTCTTCAGCCATCTCGCCTCCGGCCCGCCCGGGCCCCGGCTGCGTCAGCTCCTCGCGCTCTCGCGCGCCGGTGTCGTCCGCTTCCTCGGCGCGGGCATCACCGTCGAGGCCGACGAGGAGCGGGCGGTCTTTCGAGCAGGCAGCGACGGCGTTCCGGGGGAGTGGATCGAGGCGCGGGCGCTGGTCGAGGCCCGGCTGCCCGAACCCTCACACCAGGCGGCGTACGCGGCGGAGATCGTCCGCGGCGGCGTACTGGCGGTGGACAGCGGTCAGCTGGAGGCGGCGGCCGCACTCGGCATCCCCCGGCTGCGCCGCATCGTGCTGCCCCAGGCGATGCGCTCGATCCTCCCCAGCGCCGCCAATGAGATCGTCTCCCTCTTCAAGGGCACCTCGATCGTCTCCGTCAGGGCGATCGGCGAGCTCTTCTACCAGGTCCAGGTCATCTACGGACGAAACGGCCGGGTCGTCCCGCTGCTGATGGTCGCCACCGCCTGGTACATCCTCCTGACCACCGCGCTCTCCGTTCTCCAGCACTACGTGGAACGCCACTTCGCAAAGGGGGCCACGCGATGAGCGCGATGGTCGACATACGGTCCGTGCACAAGAGCTTCGGCGCGCTGGAGGTGCTGCGCGGAGTCGATCTCGAGGTGCGTACGGGGGAGGTCGCCGTCGTACTCGGGCCATCGGGCTCGGGCAAGTCCACGCTGCTGCGCACCATCAACCATCTGGAAAAGGTCGACAGCGGCTGGATCAGCGTCGACGGCTCGCTCGTCGGCTACCGCCGCTCCGGCGACAAGCTGTACGAGCTGCGCGAGCGCGAGGTACTCAAGCAGCGCACCCAGATCGGCTTCGTCTTCCAGAACTTCAACCTCTTCCCGCACCTCACCGTGATCGAGAACATCATCGAGGCACCGGTCGCCGCGCTGAAGCGGCCTCGAAAGACGGCCGTCGCGACTGCGGAGAAGCTCCTCGCCAGGGTCGGGCTCGAGGACAAGGCGTCCGCCTACCCCAAGCAGCTCTCCGGCGGGCAACAGCAGCGCGTCGCCATCGCCCGCGCGCTGGCCCTGGAGCCGAAGCTGCTGCTCTTCGACGAGCCGACGTCCGCCCTCGACCCCGAACTGGTCGGCGAAGTCCTCGACGTGATCAAGGACTTGGCGCGCCGGGGCACCACGATGATCGTCGTCACCCACGAGATCGGCTTCGCCCGTGAGGTCGCCGACACCGTGATCTTCATGGACGACGGCCGGATCGTCGAGCAGGGCGCTCCCGCCGACGTACTCGACAACCCCCGGCACGAGCGCACCCGCGCGTTCCTTTCCAAGGTCCTGTGAACCACCCATGTCTGCAAGGAGTTTCCACGTGAACACCCGCCGCGCCTTCGCCACCGCCGTCGCCGTGATCGCCGCCTCCGGTCTGCTCGCCGCCTGCTCAGGCACCAGCGACGCCGCGACCGACGCGGTGAAGCCCAAGGGCCGGCCGGGCGAGGGCATCAATATCTCGCCCGACCAGCACCGCATCCGCGGCAAGAAGGTCGACGCCATTGCCGCCAAGGTGCCCGACGTGATCCGTGAGCGCGGCACGATCCGCATCGGTGCCAGCGCCGACGCCTCGCCACCGCTCGGCTTCCATGCGACCGACGACAAGACGCGGATCGGCGCCGAGATCGACATCGCCACTCTGATCGTCGACACCCTTGGTCTGAAGCCGCAGTTCGAGGAGGTCTCCTGGGAGAACCTCTTCGTCGGCCTGGACAGCTCCAAGTTCGACGGGGTCCTGTCCAATGTCACGGTCACCGAGGAGCGCAAGGAGAAGTACGACTTCGCGACCTACCGGCTCGACAACCTGGCCTTCGAGGCAAAGAAGGGCACCAGCTGGCAGGTGCGGGGGCCGAAGGACGTGGCGGGGAAGACCATCTCCGTCTCCTCCGGCACCAACCAGGAGAAGATCCTGGTCGACTGGAGCGAGGAGAACGTCAAGGCAGGCCGCAAGCCCGTCGACATCAAGTACTTCCAGAAGGACACCGACTACTACCTCGCTCTCCAGTCGGGCCGTATCGACGCCTACCTCGGGCCGAACCCGACGGCCGCTTACCACGTCGCCTCCGCCGGACAGACCCGGATCATCGGCACCCTGTCGGGCGGCGGCTCGCAGGTCCAGGGCAAGATCGCCGCGACCACGAAGAAGGGAAGCGGCCTGGTCGAGGCGTATGCCGCGGCGATCGACCAGATCATCAAGGACGGGTCGTACGCCGAGGTGCTGAAGCGCTGGGGGCTCTCGAGCGAGGCCGTCGCGAAGTCGGAGATCAACCCGCCCGGCCTGCCCAAGCCCAAGAACTGACCCGCACAGGGCTCCAGAGAGGCATTTATCGTCATGTCTGCCACCCCCCGCCCGCTCCATCTGGCCGTCGCCCTCGACGGCCCGGCCCGTTACGACGCCGAGCACTACGTCGGACTCTCCCGGCTCGCCGAGCAGGGCACCCTCGATTTTGTGACCCTCGGCGACTCCTTCGCCCGGCCGGGGCCCGACGCCGTCGCGGTGTTGTCGAGAGTCGCACCCACCACTGAGCGGATCGGTCTTGTACCGACCGTGACCACCACGCACACCGAACCCTTCCATGTGTCCACGGCCGTGGCCACCCTCGACTGGGTGAGTCGCGGCCGCGCGGGCTGGCAGGTCGATGTATCGACCACCGAGGCCGAGGCCCGGCTCTTCGGCCGCCGCCCGGCCGCACCCTGCGACGCGCTGTGGCAGGAGGCCGGCGAGGTCGCCGATGTCGCCGCCAGGCTGTGGGACAGCTGGGAGGACGACGCGGAGATCCGCGACCGGGCGACAGGTCGCTTCATCGACCGCAGCAAGCTGCATCATGTCGACTTCCAGGGCAGCACGTTCAGTGTGCGCGGCCCCTCGATCGTGCCGCGGCCGCCGCAGGGCCGTCCCGTCATCGTCGCGGACGGCACGGGGGAGCCGGGCAGGGAGGCAGCGGCCCGGTACGCCGACGTCGTTCTCCTGCGGGCGGGCGCACCCGGACAGGCCGCCGCGCTCCGCGACGACATACGCCGCCGGGCACGGGCACACGGCCGGGCCCCGGACGCGCCACGGGTGCTGGTCTCGCTCGTCGTCGACCTCGGCGGGAGCGAGTCCGCGCCGGAGCCGGGACCGGACAGCGGTCCTCGGCTCGCCGGTGGCCCGCACTTCAGCGGTGGCCCGGTCGACCTCGCCGATCTGATCACCCGGTGGCATGCGGAGGCGGCGGTGGACGGTTTCCATCTGGCGCCCATCGCTCCCCACCGCGACCTGGAGCGGATCGTCAACGGCACCGTCGCACTGCTCCAGCACCGCAGCCTGTTCCGTACCTTCTATCCGGGCGGCACGCTCCGCGAGCATCTCGGTCTCGCCCGCCCGGCCAACCAGTACGTCCTGTCCGGGGGAACCTCATGACCGCCGTACCCAAGCAGATGCATCTCGCCGCGCACTTCCCGGGCGTCAACAGCACCACCGTCTGGGCCGACCCGCGTTCGAAGAGCCAGATCGACTTCTCCTCCTTCGAGCATCTCGCCCGCACCGCCGAGCGCGGACTGTTCGACTTCTTCTTCCTCGCCGAGGGACTGCGGCTGCGCGAGCACAAGGGCGAGATCCACGATCTGGACGTGGTCGGCCGACCCGAATCCCTCACGGTGCTCAATGCCCTGGCGGCCGTCACCGAGCGGCTCGGCCTCGCCGCCACCGTCAACGCCACGTTCAACGAACCGTATGAACTGGCTCGCAGGCTCGCCTCCCTGGACCATCTCAGTGGCGGCCGGGCGGCCTGGAACGTCGTCACCTCCTCCGACGCCTTCACCGGGGAGAACTTCCGACGCGGCGGATATCTCGACCGTGCCGACCGCTACACCCGCGCTGCCGAGTTCGTCTCCGTCGCCCGTACGCTCTGGGACTCCTGGACGCCTGACGGGACACCGCGCCCCTTCGCGCACTCCGGTCAGCACTTCGCGATCGAGGGTGAGTTCACCGTTCCCCGGTCACCGCAGGGCCACCCCGTGGTCATTCAGGCGGGCGATTCCGACGAGGGCCGGGAGTTCGCCGCAGCCACCGCGGACGTGATCTTCACCCGGCACGGCACACTGGAGGCGGGCCGCGCCTTCTACGCCGACGTCAAGCAGCGCCTCGCTCGCCACGGCCGCCGCCCGGAGGACCTCAAGGTCATGCCCGGGGTCAGCTTCGTCCTCGGCGACACGGACGCCGAGGCGCAGGAGCGGGCTGCGGAGATCCGCCGCAGGCAGGTCTCGCCGCAGAACGCGATCCTCGCCCTTGAGTTGGTCTGGGGCCGGGACCTCTCCTCCTACGACCCCGAAGGACCGCTCCCCGACATCGATCCGGATCCGGACTCCGTCCTGGTCCAGGGCCGGGTCAAGGCCGGCGACCCGTTCGCGATCGCCGCCGGATGGCGTGCGCTGTCGGAGGCCAAGGGCCTGTCCATACGGCAGACCGTCATCGAGACGACCAGCCGGCAGTCCTTCATCGGCACCGCGGGGAGCGTGGCCGCCGCGCTGGAGGAGTTCGTGTCGAAGGACGCGGCCGACGGTTTCATCCTCGTCCCCCATCTCACCGCCGGCGGCCTCGACGACTTCGTCGACCAGGTGGTACCGGTCCTCCAGGAGCGCGGGGTCTTCCGCACGGAATACACCGGCTCGACGCTGCGATCGCACCTCGGGCTCGCCGATCCGGTGTGGAAGGGGTGATCGCATGAGCGGGGACCCACACGCAGCCCAGGACCGGCAGAGTTGGCAGAACTGGCACGAACAGCGCGCCGCCACCGTCTCGGCGCCGTACGGACCGCTGTCGCTCACCGGTACCTACTGAATCTCCGAGTACCCGGAAGGTCGAATTCCGGCCGTCCCCGGGAACTGGCGGGAGGACGGTGACGCGGTGGTGCTGACGGCCTCGGCCGAGGATGGTCTCATCCTCGGCAACAAGCCCCTCACCGGCCACGTCCGTCTCACCGCGGACCACGGCCCGATCCCGGGATCCCGGGTCGCGCACGTCGAACGGCGGCTGGTCGTACTGCGCCGCGAAGGTCTGTGGGCGGTAAGGGACTTCGATCCCGACTCACCGGCGCGGCACATCTTCCAGGGCATCGAAGTGACCGCGTACGACGCCCGCGGGGCACTGCCGGGACGCTTCCGTGCGTACGCGGAACACCGCAGCGTACGGGTCGAGAACGCCGACGGGCGTGTGCGCGGCCTCGGCCTCGGCGGGGAGATCGCCTTCGAGCTCGACGGCGAGGAGCGCACGCTGCGGGTCGCGGTCGAGCCGGACGGGTTGCTCTGGGCGGTCTTCGCCGATGCGACCAGCGGAAACAGTAGTTACCGCTTCCGCTTTCGGCGGCCCTCCGCACCGGCCGCCGACGGCACGGTGACCGTCGACTTCAACCGGTCGCTGCTGCCGCCGTGCGCCTTCGCGGACCACTTCATCTGCCCGTTGCCGCCGCCCGGGAACACCCTCGGGACCGCAGTCCCGGCGGGCGAACGGAACCTTCGGAGTCACTGACCCGTCCTACGGGTCGGACGAGTACGGCACAGCCCCGGTGGCCACCGAGCCACCGGGGCCGTGTGTCGTGGGTGCGTGGAGCGGCCGAAAGGTGCCCTTGCGCGGATAGTTGACGCCCGGAACACTCCCGAACAGCGCTTGTCAGGGGCACGGCATGTCCGGAAACCGAACATGCTCCCTGGCTGCGCCTCACGGGCCCGGAACCCCCCACTGAGGGCCCCCGATTCCCCCCGGGAGGAACGACAAGTGAGGATCAAGCGCACTACCCCCCGCAGTGGCACGGCGAGACGCATGCGTCTGCTCGCCGTCACCACTGGCCTGATCGCCGCCGCAGCGCTGGCCGTCCCCGCCGCCAGCGCCAACCAGGCACAGACCTTCAGCGCCAACCAGCTCACCGCCGCGAGCGACGCCGTACTCGACGCGGATGTGGCAGGCACCGCCTGGCTCATCGACAAGGCAACCAACACCCTGGTCGTCACGGCCGACAGCACCGTCTCCCAGGCCGAAGTGGCCAGGATAAAGCGGGAAGCCGGGGCCAACGCAGGTGCGATACGCATCGAGCGCACCGCCGGCAAGTTCTCCAAGCTCATCTCCGGCGGCGACGCCATCTACGCCACCAGCTGGCGCTGCTCGCTCGGCTTCAACGTCCGCAGCGGCAGCACCTACTACTTCCTGACCGCAGGTCACTGCACCGACGGCAACCCGCCCTGGTACACCAACTCCTCGCGCACCACGAGCATCGGCCCCACGGCCGGGTCCAGCTTCCCGGGCAACGACTACGGCATCGTGCGGTACTCCAACACCTCGCTCGCCCACCCGGGCACCGTCGGCGGCCAGGACATCACCGGCGCGGCCAACGCCACCGTCGGCATGTCCGTCTGTCGCCGCGGCTCCACCACGGGCACCCACTGCGGCAGCGTCACCGGCCTCAACGCCACGGTCAACTACGGCGGCGGTGACATCGTCTACGGCATGATCCGCACCAATGTCTGCGCCGAACCGGGCGACAGTGGCGGCTCGCTCTACTCCGGCAGCCTGGCGATCGGCCTGACCTCCGGAGGCAGCGGCAACTGCAGCTCCGGCGGTACGACGTTCTTCCAGCCGGTCACCGAGGCGCTGAGCGCCTATGGAGTCAGCGTCTACTGACGCACCACCACCTCCCAGCCGACAGCAGTCGAGCCCCCGTCCAATATCAGCGGACGGGGGCTCGACGTCGCTCTCCCTTTTGAGAGGATGTCAGAGCGGTCGGGCACCGGAGTAACGGGGGTTGCGGATCAGTGAAACGCATTGGAGTGACCGGCCACAGAGGCATCCCGCCCGAGGCGCACGCCCATATCCGCGCCGGGATGCGCGCCGAGTTCTGCGGCCACGAGGGGTCGATGGAAGCCCTCTCCAGCCTCGCGGCGGGCGCCGACCAGCTCTTCGCCGACATCGCTCTTGACTGTGGCGCGGAGCTGACCGTGGTCATTCCCAGCGGCGACTACGAAGCGGGCTTCACGGCCCCTGACGAGCTCGCCAGATACAAGCATCTCAGGGGCAGGGCGACCCGGGAGGTCCAGCTGTCCTTCCCGCACTCCACCGACCAGGCCTACTACGCGGCCGGCGCCTATATCGCCGACAACTGCGACCGTCTGCTCGCGGTCTGGGACGGCCGCCCGGCCCGCGGACTCGGCGGCACGGGCGACATCGTCCGCTACGCCCGCGACCTCGGCAAGCCCGTGACGGTCATCTGGCGCGAGGGCGTGGAGCGTTGCTGACCGTTCCTCAACTCCGGTGCCGGACGAGCCAGTCGGTGTGCTGCGGCGAGACGATGCGCTCGGTCTCGTAGACCGCCGAAGGCCATTCCACATCGGTGACCGAGGTCTCCATCGCCGTATGCATCGCCGCCAGGTCCTCCTCGACCAACGAGTGTGCCGCGATGAGGGGTTGATGGCGCCGGATCTCGCTCCAGGCCAGACAGGCGGCGGCCGCCGCCGACAACAGACCCATCACATCCACGGATTCGGCGAGCGAGAAGGTCCGCAGCAGCGCGAAGAAGAGTGCCAGCAGAGTGAGCAGCCCGATCGACGCGGACCAGAGCGCGGTGGCGCGGCGGGAGTTCTCCGTACTGCGGTGGTACCAGTTGCGCTGCTCGATCAGCCGGTCCCTGACATAGGTCTCCTTGCGAATGCTGAAGGTCTTCGCGCGCAGCCGCCGCATGGGTGTGGTGATCAGATCCCCGGCGGCCACCTCGCCATCGCCGTCGCGCGGGTCCTGCCAGCCGACTTTGGTCAGCTCCCGCAGTCCGTCCTCCAGGCGCATGGTGAACAGCTCGTCCGCATCGGTGGCGTGGGAGTCGAAGGGCGCTCCATGGACGGCGTACCGCCAGCACATCGACTTGATGAACTCCGCCGCGGAGCGATTGAGTTGCCAGTGCGACTTTGCTCTGCGCCGGGAGGTGCGGTAGCCCAGCGCGAGCACCCCCGCATAGGCCAACGTGCCCAGTGCGCCCGGGAGTTGGAAGCTGTCGCCGAGCTTCAGCGAGGACGGAAGGGTGGCCAGGGCCGCACCCAGGACTAAAAGCAGCAGCTGGGAGCGGGTGGAGCCGACTGCCTCGCGCTGATGTGAGATCGCGACGCTGTCGGTGCGATGGAAGAGAACCGGCAGATCAGTGTTACGGAAGACCATGCTGTGCAGTGGGCCGGAAAACTCGGTCATGCGCACTCCCGTCTGCAGTTTTGTCTTCACTCTTTAGGCGGAATGGCTTGTTCCGTACTGTCCTGCGAGAATGCGCCGCAACTCTTTTGTTCCGTCTCCATGTGCTGAGTTGCTGCGAGTGGCCATGAGAGTAAAGTCGTGCCGCCGGCACCGCAACGGTGCGTGGTATTTGTGCTGGACACAACGCTGGACACAACATCAAGGACGGCCCCTCATGAAGTTTCAGACCTCCGCGTCCTTCGCCGCTGCGAAGAGGAATCGCGTCCCGTTGGCACAGATCGATCTCCATGGTGCCGCTGCCGCCAGGAAGCTTGCCCGGGTGCTCCCCACCCCGGCCGACGGTATTCGGCGTGCGTCCACGTTCAACTCGGCGCTCTAGACTGGCGGAATGACTGGACCCCTGGTCCCTTTCCGCGAGATCGTATTGAAGGTCCACAGCAGATGTGATCTTGCATGTGACCACTGTTATATCTACGAACACGCTGATCAGAGCTGGCGCACTCGCCCGAAGGCAATCTCTGACGAAGCGATTTCCTGGACAGCTCTGCGACTGGCCGAGCATGCCAAGAGTCATGCCCTGCCCTCCGTGTCAGTGATCCTGCACGGAGGGGAGCCTCTTCTGGCAGGGCCCGCACGGCTGCGACACATCTGCGAGGAGCTCACCAAGGCCCTCGACGGGGTCGCCGGACTCGATCTTCGTATCCATACGAACGGTCTCCAGCTCAGCCCCCGCTATCTCGACCTCTTCAGCGAGTACGACGTCAAGGTCGGGATCTCCCTCGACGGCGACCGGAGCGCGAACGACCGTCATCGCCGCTTCGCGGACGGCCGCACCAGCCATCCCCTGGTCCTCAGAGCCGTCGATCTGCTCCGCCAGGAGCGATACCGCCACCTCTATCTCGGTCTCCTGTGCACCATTGACGTGGCCAACGATCCGATGGCGGTGTACGACGCACTCACCGAGCTGGAACCTCCCGGTATCGACTTTCTGCTGCCGCATGCCACCTGGGACGACCCGCCGCCCCGGCCGGACGGCTCGGCCACCGCCTACGCCGACTGGATCCTGACCGTCTTCGACCGCTGGGACCAGCAGGGCCGCGGCGTTCCGGTACGGCTCTTCGCGTCGGTGCTCTCCACCCTCGACGGCGGCCCCAGCCTCACCGAATCCCTCGGCCTCGCGCCCACCGACCTCGTCGTCGTCGAGACCGACGGCACCCTGGAGCAGGTCGACTCCCTCAAGAGCGCCTACGAAGGCGCCGCGGCCACCGGATTCGATGTGTACGCCCACCCCTTCGACGAGGTTGCGGCGCACCCCGGAGTCAGAGCACGCCAGCAGGGACTCGCCGGAGTGAGCGAGACCTGCCGCCGGTGCCCGGTCGTACGCTCCTGCGGCGGTGGGCTCTACACCCACCGCTACAGCTCCCGGAACGACTTCGACAACACCTCCGTGTACTGCACCGACCTCGAGGCGCTGATCCGCGGTATCGAGCGGCGCACCGCTGCGGCGACCGTGTCCGCCGCGATCACCGACCCCGGCGTACTCATGGCCGAGCACCAGGACGTGACCCGCACCCTGCTCGCCGACGTCCACCTGGAGCTCGCCGGACAGGGGGGCGAGGTCTGGGACGAGGCCTGGGAGTTGGCGTCGGTCCTCGAGGGGCGCTCCGACGCGCTCGACGTGGTACTCGGCCATCCCTACACCTACACCTGGCTGCAGGACTGTCTGGCCGCCCTGCGCGAGGAGCGGCCCGAGGCGGCCGGGCTCGCGCTCCGGCTGCAGTCGTACCTCGCCGCCGCGGTCGTACGAGCCGGGCTCGAGGTACCCGTCCGGGCGCCGTACCGGAACGGCAGGCTCTGGCTCCCCACACTCGGCGAGCTGCGGCTGACGGAGCCCGGCGAGTACGGCGAGGCCGAGGTGCGCGCGGCCGAGAAGGGGTTCCTGGTGCACGTGGACGGCCGCGAGCCGCGGTACGTACGCGCCGATGAGGAAAGCGGCGGCTGGCGGCCCGTGCGCACCCTCGGCGGCGACGGGGTGCCCGCTCTGCGGCTCGACGACCTCGACCCGTACCGGGACTGCTTCGGCGCACCCGTGCGGGAACGGCTCGGCTCCCGTGAGGTGGACGGCTGGAGCGGGCGGCTGGCCGAGGCCTGGCAGCTGCTGCGGCAGACCGTACCCGCACAGGCCATGGAGGCCGCCGACTGTCTGACCACTCTGACACCGCTGGTGCCGGGTGAGGTTTCGGTGGGCCGGCACGGCTTCGGAGCGCTCGGGATCGCGCTGCCCGGCACGCCCGAAGAGCTGGCAACCGCGCTGCTGCGTGGTTTCAGGCGGGCCAAACTGCACGCGCTGGCCGAGGTCACCGATCTCTACGCACAGGACGGCTGGTGGACCCACCGGGCGCCCTGGCGGGCGGCACCGATGCCGCTTTCCGAGCTGCTGGCCGGGGTGTACGAGCGCGTGGGCCTCGCGGCCTTCGAACCGGCCGCGGCCGAGCAGGCCAGGCCCGCGCTGGAGACCCTGGGGCGCGCGGCCGAACTGACCGTCAGCGGCCGGCGCCTGCTGGAGGAGCTCTGGAAGGAGTCGGAGTCCCACTGAGCCCGGGCGGACACGCCGGCCGGCCGTCCCTCTTGGCACCGGGATGACACCCGGGCAGGCGGCGGCCTTCCGGGCGGACCTGCAAGCCGTCGGCGCCGCCGGATCCGCGGCGGCGGATGGGCCGGTTGGCCGAGTCCGCGCGGAGCGCCGAGGAGCGGGTGGATTTCGTCGCCGCATCGCATTCCATCTCGCCGAATAGCGGACCGGAGCATACCCGCGCACCTACCGTTGTGTGGTGCAGCGACCGCGTGGGGACAATCAATGGGCCGAGCGCAAGGCCGCCTTCTTCCGGAAAGGGAGCAGAAGGGACAACCGGGAGGAAGGTCCGCAAGGTTGTTCTCGATCAAGGAAGCGGTGGGCCGTGCGGAGAGCTGGATGACCGAAAAACGGTGTTGATTGACCGAACCTCGGGGGGATGGAGTGTGACCGGCTCCGGAATGATTAATTCGCTCGCAGCCTTACGCGCTTGTGGGTCTGGGTGTGGGCGTTCACGCAGGACGGGGGTCGTGTGTCAGATTCAGCGCAACGAGCGGCGGATCACCGGCCGTACTTCTTCTTGAGCTATGCGCACACACCGCGGTACGGGGCCGGTGGGCCGGACCCCGATATGTGGGTCGAGCGGCTTTTCCGCGATCTGTGCGGCCATGTGATGGCCATGACCGATCTGCCTGCCGGTGCGCCTGCCGGCTTCATGGACCGGGAGATCCGCTCGGGGGAGGGCTGGTCGGAGCGGCTGGGCGAAGTACTGGCCACCTGCCGGGTGTTCGTCCCGCTCTTCTCACCGCGGTACTTCGCCAGCGAGATGTGCGGCAAGGAGTGGTACGCCTTCGCCCAGCGGGCCATCTACCACCATGCGAAGAGCAACAGGCCGGCGGAGGCGATAGTGCCCGCGCTGTGGGTTCCGATGCCGCCGGAGCAACTCCCGGGCCCCGCCGAGCGGTTGCAGTTCAACCACCGTGCCTTCGGCGACCGGTATGTCACCGACGGGCTGTACGGGCTGATCAAGCTCCGGATATTCGCCGAGGAGTACGAGGCCGCCGTCTATGAACTCGCCAAACGCATCGTCAGCGTGGCGGACACTACGCGCGTCGGTTCCGGCAGCCCGGTCGACTACCGGCAGGCGCCCAGCGCCTTCGGCAAGCCCACCGGCGGCCCCCGCCCGATGCATGTGACCGTTGCCGCGCCCACCCGCCACGAGCTGCCCGACGGACGCGCCCCCGACTACTACGGCAAGCAGTCCCAGGACTGGAATCCCTACCACCCGGACTCCGCACGGCCGTTGGCGTACGTCGCCCAGGACCTGGTCCGCTCCCTCAACTACCAGGCGACCGTCTCCTCCTTCGACCACGAGACGCCGCCCGACATCAGCCAGCCGCCCACCCGGCCGGAGATCCTTCTCGTCGACCGCTGGGCCCTGGAGGACGAGGAGCGCCGTGAACGGCTCGCCGCCTACGACGCGGAGCCGCGCCCCTGGGTGAGCGTCGTCGTCCCCTGGAACCGCGACGACCCGCAGAGCCGGACATCGGAAGCCGAACTGGTCGAGAAGCTGGAACGGACCATGCCGCACCAGATGCGCCAGGGCCGGACCGCCTGCCGGGCCGCCGCCAAGGGCGTCCTCAGCATGGAGGCCTTCGGCCAGCTCCTGCCCCAGGTGGTGGAGTCGGCCGCCCAGGAGTATCTGAGGCACGCCGAGGTCTACCCGCCGGCGCCGCCGGCCGGCGCCGGCCCGCGCGAACGGCCCCGGCTGCGCGGCCCGATGGCCGAGTACGGCACCACCCACTACGTCCCGCACATGCATGACATCGCCCCTGATGCGGAGGACACGGATGACAGGCAGGCGTGACGGACGCATCGTCACCTTCTATTCGTACAAGGGAGGTACGGGCCGCACGATGGCCCTGGCCAACACGGCCTGGATTCTCGCCGCGAACGGCAAGCGGGTCCTGGCGGTCGACTGGGACCTGGAAGCGCCCGGCCTGCACCGCTTCTTCCACCCCTTCCTGGATCCCTCCACGCTCGGCGCCACCACCGGCGTCATCGACCTGATCACCGAGTACGCCTGGGCCGCGACCAGCCCCGAGCCGCGCCGCGACGACTGGCACCTCGACTACGCGCGCATCCAGCCGCACGCCGTCTCCCTCACCCCGGAGAGCCTGGGCTGGGAGTTCCCGGAGGGCGGCACGCTCGACTTCGTCTCCGCCGGCAAGCAGAACCGCGAGTACTCCGCGACCGTCTCCACCTTCGACTGGGACAACTTCTACGACCGGCTCGGCGGCGGCCACTTCTTCGACGCGCTGCGCGAGGACATGAAGGCCAACTACGACTACGTCCTCATCGACAGCCGCACCGGCCTCAGCGATATCGCCGACATCTGCACCGTCCATCTGCCCGACGTCCTGGTCGACTGCTTCACCCTCAGCGACCAGTCCATCGACGGTGCCGCCGCGGTGGCCCGGCAGATCGACGAGCGGTACGGCGGCCGCGGCATCAAGATCTTCCCGGTGCCGATGCGGATCGACGAGGGCGAGAAGGAGAAGGCGGACGCCGGACGTGCGCTGGCCAGGCTGAAGTTCGACCGCTTCCCCTCCGGGCTCAGCGGCGAGGAACTGACCGCCTACTGGGGCGCGGTGGAGATTCCGTACCGGCCCTACTACGCCTACGAGGAGACGCTCGCCACCTTCGGCGACGAAGCCGGTCTGACCAACTCCCTGCTCTCCGCCTTCGAACGGCTCACCTCCGTCATCACCGAACAGCGGATCACCTCCATGCCGCAGGTCGGCGAGGAGATCAGGCTCCGGATCAGGGACGCCTTCACCCGCCGCCGTCCCGCCCTGCCCGCCGACCTCTTCCTCAGCTATGTGGCCGAGAACCGCATGTGGGCCGACTGGGTCGAGTACATGCTCACCCGGGCCGGCTTCCGGGTCGTGCCACGCGATGTCTCCGTCGAACGGGAACCGGTCGGGGCGGACGCGCTCGCCGCCGAGAACGCCGCCCGCACGGTCGTACTGCTGTCCAGCGCGTATCTCAAGTCCGCCCGTGCGGTGGAGGTCTGGTCGCGGGCCGCGGCCGAGGACCCGAGCGGCGGCCGACGGCATCTGCTGCCGATCAGAGTCGGCGACGTCCGGCTCACCACCCCGTACATCGACCGCAACCCGGTGGATCTCTTCCGCCTCGACGAGGTGGCCGCCGCCACCGCGCTGCTGCGCGCACTGGACCGGCCGGTGCAGCTCCCCGACAGCGCGTCGCCCGGACCCCGCTTCCCCGGCACCGTGCCGAAGATCTGGAACGCGCCGCCCCGCAACCCCGGCTTCACCGGACGCTCGGTGGTGCTGGAGCGGATGCGCGACCAGCTCGGCGGCGGCATGGCCGTGGCCGCGGTGCTGCCCCAGCCGCAGACCCTCTACGGGCTCGGCGGCGTCGGCAAGACCCAGGTGGCGCTGGAGTACGTCCACCGCTTCATGGCCGACTACGACCTGGTGTGGTGGATCTCCTCCGAGCAGCCCGACGACGTGGTCGCCGGACTCGCCGAACTCGCCGTCCGGCTCGGCGCCCAGGGTGGCGAGGACATGGCGGCAGCCTCGGAGGAGGCCATCGACCTGCTGCGGCGCGGAGTGCCGTCCTCGCGCTGGCTGCTGGTCTTCGACAACGCCGACGACCCCGAGCAGCTCAAGCGGTTCTTCCCGCCGCAGGGGCCCGGGCACATCCTGGTCACCTCGAGGAATCAGGCCTGGTCGCAGTACGGGGACGCGCTGCCCGTCGATGTGTTCCTGCGTGAGGAGTCCATCGAGCACTTGAGGCGGCGCGCCCGCGGACTGACCATCGAGGACGCCGACCAGGTCGCCACCGCCGTCGGCGACCTGCCGCTCGCCGTCGAACAGGCCGCGGCATGGATCGCGGAGACCGCCACACCCGTCGCCTCGTATCTCGAGCAGCTGAAGGAACAGGCCGCGAGCGTCCTCGCGCTCAACCAGCCCGCCGGATATCCCGAGCCGGTCGCCGCGACCTGGAACGTCTCCATCGAGCGGCTCAAGGAGCGCTCGCCCGCCGCCGTGCGCCTCCTCCAGCTCTGTGCCTTCTTCGCCCCCGAGCCGATCTCCGCGAACCTCCTCTACAGCAAGGAGATGATCGACGCGCTCAAGCCGTACGACTCCTCGCTCCAGGAGAAGCTGGTGCTCGGCCGGGTCATCCGGGAGATCGGCCGGTTCGCCCTGGCCAAGGTCGACCAGGTCTCCAACAGCATCCAGGTGCACCGGCTGGTGCAGGCGGTCATCAGGGCCCAGCTGACCGAGCAGGAGCAGCAGGACGCCCGGCACGCGGTCCATCGGGTCCTCGCCGGCGCGCGGCCCGACGACGACGAGCCGATCGACAACCCCGAGACCTGGCCGAGGTTCGCCACCATCTGGCCGCACCTCGGCACCTCGGAGGCGAGGTTCTGCAAGGAGCCGGAGACCCGCAGGCTGATGATCGACCGAGTGCGCTATCTGTGGAAGCGCGGCGACTGGAACGCCGCCTACGCGCTTGCGGGCGAACTGCGCGACACCTGGAAGGAGATGCTCGGCAACGACGATCTGCAGTACCTCTACCTGCGATTTCATCTGTCGAACATCCTTCGCTCGCAAGGCCGTTATGTGGAGGCCAAGGAGCTGGACGAGGTGACCCTGGAGCGCCAGCAGGAGGTGCTCGGCCACTCCCATCCGCATACGTACATGACCACCAGCGGCCTGGCGATGGACCTGGGCACCCTCGGCCAGTACGGCAGGGCGATGGAGCTGGCGACCGAGGCGCACGAGGGATTCAGCCAGATCTTCCACGAGTCCCATCCGCGTACGCTCGCGGCCGCCAACAACCTGGCTCTGAATCTGCGCATGGTCGGCCAGTACGCCAGGGCGCGCGAGATCGACCAGGAGGTCTTCGACCGGCGTACCGAGGTGCTCGGCCCGGAGCATCCGTACACCCTCTCCTCCGCCGTCAGCCTCGCCAGGGACCTGCGGGAGGTCGGACGGTACGAGGACTCGGTCGCGGTGCTCAACCGCACGTACGACATCTACAAGGAGCAGCTCGGCCGGACCTTCCCCGGCACACTGGCGGCGGCCAAGAGTCTCGCCGTGTCGCTGCGCAGGGCCGGCCGTCTCGAGGACGCGCGGCGGCTGACCACGGCCACCCGCAACCGCTATCGCGCCAAGTACACCTCGGCCAACCCGGACTCGCTCGCCTGCGATCTGAATCTGGCGGCCGACCTGTTCGCAGCCGGGGAGCCGGTGGCGGCGCGGGACCTGGCGCAGGAGGTCGTCGACCAGTACATGAAGGTGCCGGGGGAGCGGCATCCGTACACCCTCGCCGCCCTCAACAACCTCGGCATCTTCCACTGGGGCTGCGGCGCTCCGGAAGCCGCGGAACAGCTGCTGCTGAAGGTGTCCAGGACGATGCGGGAGGTCCTCGGGGAATCCCATCCGCATGCGCTGTACAGCACCATCAACCTCGCGAACGCCCTTGCCGACCTCGGCGGTCTGGAGGAGGCGCTAGAGATCGAGGAGCGGACCGTGACCAGGCTGCGCGAGGTGCTGGGCGCGCACCATCCCGAGGTGCTCGGTATCGCCTCCAACATGTCAGTCACGCTCGGCCTGCTGGGCCGCAAGGCCGAGGCGGCGCATCTGCGGGCCGAGACCGTGGACGAGCTGCAGCGGCTGCTGGGCGAGGAGCATGCGCTGACCCGGATCGCACGCGACGAGCGCAGGGTGCACCGCGATCTGGAGCCGCTCGCGGTCTGATCCCGGGGCTCCGCTCCGGATCCCGCTCCTCGAACTCCCCCCGGAGTCTGTCCGGGGGGACACCCCCACGGGGCTGGAATTCAGTGGTCCAGCAGCCAGGTCAGGATCCGGGGGAGTGCGTGCAGGGCGTCGAAGTGCGCGGCGGTCGGTTCGAGGACGGCCGTCGCGCCCGGGATGCGTTCCGCGAGCCAGCGGGAGTGGCCCACGGGTGAGAAGACGTCCTTCTCCCCGTGCCAGAGCATCACCGGGCCCTTGATGTCGGCGGGGTCGAAGCCCCAGGGGCTGCAGAAGGCGAGCGCGTCGTCGATCCAGCCGTATGCCGAAGTGCGCAGCGCCTCCTGGTAGTTGCGAAGGAGCATGGACCTTACGCCCGCGTCCGCGACGACCATCCGGTCGGAGTCGGTCAGCTCCCTGCGCAGATCGTTCAGGAGACGGATGGGGTCCTGCCTGATCTCGGCGGAGCGCAGGATGAACCGCTTGATGAGCCCGGCCGGGTCGACCGATGCCGAGGTGTACTCCAGGACATTGGAGGCGGCCATGCCCTCGAACCAGTCGAGCCCGTCAGCGTCCCTGGGTGCGAGTGTGACCAGCGCGGCGGTACGGGTGATCCGCTCGGGCATCAGGGCGGCGCAGGCCAGCGCGTGCGGAGCACCGCCGGAGCGGCCCACCACGGCGAACCGCTCCAGACCGAGCTCGTCGGCTATCGCCCGTACGTCCTGGGCCACATCGGCGACGCTGCGGCCCGCCAGCCGGTCGGAACCGCCGTAGCCGGGGCGGTCGTACGCGATCAGCTGCGTACCGCGCTGGTACAGCACCATGCCGCGTGGTGCCGGGCCCAGCCGGCTGCCGGGTGTGCCGTGCAGCAGGAAGACCGGTCTGCCGCGCGGATCCCCCAGCCGTTCCACCATCAGATGCCGCCCGTCCGTCACGCGCATCCGACGTCGCACTCCCGCGCCCCCTTCGTCGTAAGTGCCATGTGCAGGCATGGTGAGCCTGGCATTCCCCACCGCTTCGATGATTACCCATCAGAGGGTCTTACCGGGACTCCCTTTGACGTCATTTGGGGTCTACCGTCGAAGAGGTACGTGCACGCGCGTCCACATCGCATCCCAGGGGGCCGTGATGGTAGAGGCACTGGTGACGGCCGGCGCGACGGCAGTGTCCGTCGGGGTCGTCTACGTGATGGCGGCGGCCCGGGTCGTCAAGCAGTACGAGCGGGGCGTGGTCTTCCGGCTCGGAAGGCTCAAGTCTTCAGTGCGCGGCCCCGGTTTCACACTTATTATCCCGTTTGTCGACCGGCTGCGTAAGGTCAATATGCAGATCGTGACGATGCCGGTGCCCGCGCAGGACGGCATCACGCGGGACAACGTGACGGTGCGCGTGGACGCGGTGATCTATTTCAAGGTCGTGGACGCCTCCGAAGCCATCGTTCAGGTGGAGGACTACCGTTTCGCGGTCTCGCAGATGGCGCAGACATCGCTGCGGTCGATCATCGGCAAGAGCGATCTGGACGATCTGCTCTCCAACCGCGAAAAGCTTAATCAGGGGCTGGAGTTGATGATCGACAGTCCGGCGATCGGCTGGGGTGTGCAGATCGACCGGGTCGAGATCAAGGACGTGTCCCTGCCGGAGACGATGAAGCGCTCGATGGCGCGCCAGGCCGAGGCGGACCGGGAGCGCCGGGCACGGGTCATCAACGCCGACGCCGAGCTCCAGGCCTCCAAGAAGCTGTCCGAGGCGGCCAAGGAGATGTCGGACCAGCCCGCCGCCCTGCAGTTGCGACTGCTGCAGACGGTGGTGGCCGTCGCGGCCGAGAAGAACTCCACCCTGGTGCTGCCGTTCCCGGTGGAGTTGCTGCGCTTCCTGGAGCGGGCCGCTCCGCCGCAGGTGGCAACGCCTCCCGCCGTGGCGCAACCGCCCTCGGAAACCGGTCCCGCAGAGGCGGAAACAAGACAGGACTAGTCCTTACGCGCTGCCCATAGTGTCGTTGCACGCGGTGTTCGCAAACGAAACGACCAGTGTGAACGCTTTCCGTGAAGGTGCTGTGAACACAAGCGCGTTGTCGTGTGCCCGTCCTGAAGTCGACCTTGTGTGCTACCGATCGGTATCGGAATAGTGGGCGCTCCATCCTCCGTGTCCGGGCACCCCACTTGTCCGGGCGCGGCCCCCACAGGAGGTTGATGTTGAAGCACCGACGCATGCCCAAAAGGAAAGCGGCGATGGCGGGTGGCGCGATCGCCGCTCTGGTAGCCGCAGGCGTCACTTTCCAGAGTGCGAACGCCAGTGACAACACTGAGCAGTTCGCCGCCAAGCCGCTGTCGGCGGTGGCGGCCGGAAACCTTGCTTCCACCCTCAGCAAGGACCTGGGCGCCGACTCGGCCGGTACGTACTACGACGCCGAGGCGAAGTCCCTCGTCGTGAACGTCCTCGACGACGCGGCGGCCGAGATCGTCCGCAAGGCGGGCGGCAAGGCCAGAATCGTGGAGAACACCCTCGCCGAGCTGAAGACCGCCCGGCAGACGCTCACCACCAAGGCGACCATTCCCGGTACCTCCTGGTCCGTGAACCCGGTCACCAACACGGTGGTCGTCACCGCCGACCGTACGGTCAAGGGCGCTCAGTGGACCAAGCTCAGCCAGGTGGTGAAGGGGCTCGGTGGCAAGGCGGAACTGAAGAAGTCCGCCGGAGAGTTCAAGCCGCTCATAGCGGGCGGCGACGCCATCCACTCGGGCGGCGGACGCTGTTCGCTCGGCTTCAACGTGGTCAAGGACGGCGAGCCGCACTTCATCACCGCCGGTCACTGCGGGAAGGCCGGCAGCGAGTGGTCCGATTCCGCGGGAGGCGCGCCGATCGGCACCATGGTCGACTCGCAGTTCCCCGGCAATGACTTCTCGATCGTCAAGTACAGCGGCAGCACCGAGCACCCGAGCGAGGTCAACCTCTACAACGGCAGCTCGCAGCCCATCACCAAGGCGGGTGAGGCGACCGTCGGTATGAAGGTGCAGCGCAGCGGTTCGACCACCCAGGTGCACGACGGTGAGGTCACCGGACTCGACGCCACGGTCAACTACGGCAACGGCGACATCGTCGAGGGCCTCATCCAGACCACGGTCTGTGCCGAGCCCGGCGACAGCGGCGGCTCGCTCTTCGCGGGCGACACCGCGATCGGGCTGACTTCGGGCGGCAGCGGCGACTGCTCCTCGGGAGGCGAGACGTTCTTCCAGCCGGTACCGGAGGCGCTCGCGGCCTTCGGCGCCACGATCGGCTGACACACACGCAGGCAAGAAACACCGGGGCTCCGCCCCGGGCCCAGCGCCTCATGCGCCGGCGGAGCTGAATCCTCAGCCCGTCCGGCGTTTGAGGCGCTGAGGGCCAGGGGCGAAAAGTCCCGGTTCGCCGGGCGGCGCACACGCGAGAGCCCCCACCGCGGTCCCGCCCCCGACCTCGCGTCGGCCCCGGTCGTCACGTCGGCCCCGGTCGTCCTAGGCGCCCGGCCCCTCCGTAGCGGCGCGCACGCCATCGTGACCGGCGCCCCTCCCACCGCCCACGCGGCGAGTACCGGCATCGGGACGGGCTTGAGCTGGAATCCGATGCCTTCTTCCTCGGTCCGATCACCGGGACGTTCCAGGGCGCTTCCTGGCGTGACCGTCCGATCGGCGTGCGCGAGGTCAACCAGCTTGTGCGCTATCTGACGGCTGCATGCTTCGTCGTGATCTGCTATCTCTCCGGCATGCGCAGCGGGGAAGTCTTTCAGCTCCGTCGCGGCTGTCTGCGCGAGGACGAGAACGGCGGGTTCGTGCTCGTCGGTCGGCGCAGCAAAGGCGCCGATCATGTTCCCGCCCCTGATGCCGATGAGACCGCCGAGCGGCCCTGGGCCGTGGTCAGTGCAGTCGTTCCGGCCGTGGAGATGCTGGAGTCGCTCTCCGACGCTGAGCTGCTGTTCCCACCGAGTCGGCAACGCACCACGGTCCGCTCGCGCAGGAAACAGGCCAAACCAACGGGCACGATGAACGACGACGTCCGCGAGTTCATCGACTGGGTGAACGAGCGGTTCTCCGGCCCGGACGGTCCGGCAATCCCTCCGGACCCAGCCAAGGCCGTGCACGCGTCGCGCTTCCGCCGTACGCTCGCGTACTTCGTCGTGCGACGCCCGGGCGGGCTCGCGGCGGCGCAGGCGCAATACGGGCACGTGAAGGCGAAGGTGACACTCGGTTACGCCGGAGATGCCGATACGAGTTGGATGGAAGACCTCGCCATCGAGGAGTTGGAGATGCTCAGTGAGCAGGTGGACGAGGACCTTCGGGCACTCGACGAAGGCGAACACATCAGCGGGCCCTCCGCGCAGGAATACCGGCGCAGAGTGCGCAAGGCGTCGGCCGCGTTCGCGGGCAGAGTCGTCAACCAGGCCGACAACGCCCGACGTCTGTCGGCGAGCAAGCATCCGGACATCCATCACGGCCTGGGGATGACCTGCGTCTGGCGACTCGAGACCGCAGGCTGCCGGGAGGAGCGCGAGGCGGCTGGACTGGACGTGACCGAACCGGACGAGCAGCTGTGCCGTGCCACATGCACCAACCTCGCCTACACCGACCGCGATATCAAGAACAAGCGGTTGGAACTCGCCAGCTGGGAAGCCGCCGCGGCCGATCGGCTGTCGCCGAGGCCCCTGCGGGACCGGGCAGCGGCGAAGGCCGCCCCGATTCGCGCGGTGATCGCGGTACATGAGCAGGACCGGCGTGGGAGTGGCCAGGAAGAACCGATGGAGGAGCAAGCGGATGGGGCGCAGGCCACGTGACCGGGACAAGGACGCCGCCGCGATCAAGGCGGCGGCTGAGCGGCTGCCGGCCGGCACGCCTCTGCGCTCCGGCTCGGGCAAGCGGACCGCCACCGAGCTGATCGTCGAGTCCGGGCTGCGCCGTGATGTGGTCTACCCACAACACCAGGACCTGGTTGACGAGTTCAGGCTCAGGGTCAAGGCGCAAGGCAGAGTGCCTACAGCCGCCCAGGAGTTCGCCGAGCGGTACGCGGCCGTGGTCGAGGAGCTGAAGGAGGCGAAGCAACAGCTGGCAGCAGAACAGCAGTTGACTGCCTTCCTGCGCCGTACCACCGTGGAACTGTCGATCGAGGTGGAGAACCTCCGCCGTGAGCAGGAGGACGCCGCCGATGCCACGGTGGTGCACATGCCCAGGCGGCGCGGCCCAGGCCGCAGGTTCGTGACCACAGATCCATGGACCTGAGCCACGCCCAGTGCCGGGGACGGGCACGGCATTCGCACACCACCCATACCAGCGTGCCGACGTGGTACCCGTCCCCTTCATACAGGCGAATGCGATGGTGTCCGGTGGGACGCCGCGGCGGCCGGTACAGCCACCGCACCTCCTCGTGGCGGGCGTCGAAGCCGATGGGCCGGCCGCACTGCCGCACCGTTTGCGGTTGGCCCGCTGATCTCTGGGCTCGGGGAACGCGTACATCGGGGGACGCCGTACGGGGGCGCCGAGCGGGGACAGCGCCCCGTGTTACTGCGCTGGGAGCGACGTCCCTGTGGCTGTTCCTGAGGGCATGCGGTCCCGAGTGCGGAGCCAATACCGTGGTGTATGGGGAGATCAACGCCCCGTCTGCGCGAGTCGGCCGGAGGAAACGATGAGGGAGGGCCATTCCGATCCCGGCCCCGGGGGCCTGTACGCGCTCGGCGTTTCAGCGGGATGGGTGGTCCGGGGCCTCGTGCTGCTCCAGCTGGGTCGCCAGGACCGCGGCCTGGACGCGGCGGTGAACGCCCAGCTTGGCCAGCAGGCGGGAGATGTGGTTCTTCACCGTCTTCTCGGACAGATACAGCCGCTTGCCGATCTGCCGGTTGGTGAGCCCCTCTCCGATCAGCGCGAGAATGTCCCGCTCACGCGGGGACAGGCCCGCCAGCGCGGGCGGCACGGCATCCGGGTCGTTCGGCTCCGCCCGGAGGCTGCTCATCAGCCGGGCCGTCGTCGCGGGATCGAGCATGGACTGGCCCGAAGCGACCGTGCGCACCGCCGACACCAGGTCGGAGCCCTTGATCTGTTTGAGTACATACCCTGAGGCACCGGCCATGATCGCGTCGAGCAGGGCGTCCTCGTCGTCGAATGACGTCAGCATCAGACAGGCCAGCTCTGGCATACGGCTGCGTAGTTCGCGGCACACGCCGATACCGTCGCCGTCGGGCAGGCGTACGTCGAGCACGGCCACGTGCGGTCGCAGTGCCGGACCGCGCGCCAGTGCCTGTTCGGCGCTGCCCGCGTCACCGACCACGGTGATGTCCGGCTCGGTGTCGAGGAGATCGGTCAGCCCTCGGCGTACGACCTCATGGTCGTCGACCAGGAACACCCGTACCGGATCCTCCGCGGTGAATGTCCGTGTCTCCGTCATGACGGCCCCTCGGTCGTGATCTTTCCCGCACTGCGGACTGCCTGAGACGATCATTGCCCTGCCCGGGGCAGAAGTACCAGGGCCGACCGGCCCTACTTGGGTCCGCGGGAGGTCCTGGTCGGCCCTCCTGCTACGGACCAGTGGCCTCTCCCGCCGCGGGCGGCCGGATGTCATGTTGCTGCCAGTGGTCGCAGACATACCCGTGAAGGGAACGATGCGGGAGACCAAGCGCGCGAGGGTCTGGGGCTGGCGGTGGCGGCGAAACCCGCTCCGGCGGCGCAGCGACGCGGTCGAAGCCTGGATCGTGCTGGTCACGTGGGTGCTGGCGCTGATAGGAGGGGCCGTTGCCGGGGGCGTCGCCGCGTACTGCGTGGACCAGGCGATCGAGCGGGAGCGGGCCGGACGGCAGGCCGTCCCGGCGGTGCTGGTGTCGGATGCGCCGGACAGGACGCGCGGCACGGTCTAACGGCCCCGGCCCCGGCGCCGACCGCGTCCCGGCGAACGTGCGCTGGACGGCTTCCGACGGTGCCGTGCGTACGGGCACGGCCCGCGTGGCGGCGGGTACCGCCGCCGGTGCGACGGTCGAGGTGTGGACGGATGTCCGCGACCGGCTGGTGCCCGAGCCGGTCACTCCGTCGGAGGCGACCCAGCAGGTCGCGCTCGCGGGAGCGTTCGTTGCTGCCGGCGTCGGCGGAGTGGTCATCGTGAGCGGCCGGGTGGCGCGCGGGCAACTGGAGCGACGCTACGCAGAGCGCTGGGGCGAGGAGTGGGAGCGGATCGGGCCGCAGTGGCGGCGCACCACGGGCTGACGCGTCCGGCGGGATGCCGAGTTGCCGAGTCGCATGCGCGAGGGATCCTGCCGTGCAGTCGGTGGGCAGCTTCGCGCCGGGCGGCAACGGCCATGCCCGGTCCAGTGTCTCCAGCGGGGTGACGCACACGGGGCAGCCGGGCCCGTGGACCATCCGGATGCCGGCGGGCGGCAGTTCATCGATGCCCTGGCGGACGAGGGTGTGACGAGGATGTAGGTCTGCCCGCCGCACACCTCCATGATCTGTCAGGGCGCGGTCGCGGTCCGGAGCTCGTCCAACAGCTGCCAGGCGAGAGCTGGATCGCGGTACTCGTCGAGGTAATTCATGACGAAGCCTGTGAGCCCTCGGCCGCGCCGGGGTGCCGCTGCGGACTCGTCAGGTCGAACTCCACATCCACCACGCCCTCGACGGCCTGCACCAGGCGGGCTGCGACCGGCACGAGGGCGGTGTCGCGGATGCGTCCCGTGAGGGTCACCACGCCTTCAACCACCTTCACCCGGACAGGTTCCGGCTGCGAGGGGAACAGGAGGCCCACCACGTCCTTGCGGACCTCTTCTGCGATGTCTTTGTCGTCCCGCAGGAAGACCTTCAACAGGTCGGCGCGGCTGACGATGCCCTCGAGCACACCTATGTCGTTGACGACGGGCAGTCGCTTGACCTTGCGCTGCGCCATGACCCGTGCAGCCTGTGGGAGGGTCGCGCTCGGGTGGGTGGTGAGGGCAGGGGCGGACATCAGCTCATCGGCCGTCACCGCTCCGGCCCTGGCGAGATCGGGCAGCCGCCTCAGCTGGGTGTAGCGGTCCACGTCGCGCTCCCGGAACTCTTCCTTGGGCAGCAGGTCGGCCTCGGACACGACGCCGATCACCCGGCCCTCGCCTTCCAGGACCGGAACGGCGCTGACCTTCCACCGCTCCATGGTCTGCACGATTTCCTTGAACGTCGCCTCGCGGCTGACGGCGACGACAGCGTGGGTCATCACATCGCTCACGATGTGCGGGGTGCCGTGCATGGTGCCCTCCTGGTCCGGTCGGTCAGTTGCGATGGATGGTTAGGTCGAGGAAGCGGGTCGAGCAGGAGATGCAAGGGTCGTGGTTGCGGATGGCCAGCTCGCACAGGTCCCGGGCGCCTCACGTTGGCGCCGTCGGCCTCTCCCCCTCGCCGATTTCCCTGGCAATGTCGCGGGCCCAGGCTCGTATCCGCTCCATGTCGCGGAAGTCACCGCCCCGGCCCTGCTTGACGATCATCCGGGCGATGAAGCCCCGGGCTCCCTCCTCGAGTCGGCCGCCGAAGGTGACGTGCTCGCGGGCGTCGAGCAGGGTCGCCGCGCGGGCAGCGCTCGGCACTGCAGGGATGTCGCGCTCGCCCGCCGAGGCGTCCAGCGGACCGCTGCTGAACAGCCACACCGGGCGCTCGGCCAGGGCGTGTTCGTGGCGGCGGGCGAAGCGTACGGCGTCTCGGTGCCAGCGGCCTGCGTACAGGGCGCCGCCGAGCACCACCGCCTCATACCCCGAGACATCGCGGGCCTCCGCCGCGGGCCGCGCCTCGGAGCGCAGCCCCTCCTGCTGCAGGGCGTCGGCGATGACGCCGGCGATCTCTGCAGTCGAGCCGTTCTTCGTGCCGTAGGCGACAAGTACTCTCGCGTTCATCCGGACACCTCCTCAGTGCCTGCGCAGCCACTCCTCGCCGACGCCGTGGACGGCCGGCTCGTCGGGCCGCAGATGCGAGTCGTCCGTGCGGTACGTCAACTCGTCGACGACGGCCACGACTCCGTCCACCTGGCTGGCCATTCCCAGGGCAATCGGTATTTCGCTACGCCGCTCCAACTGGCCCCTGAGCGTGACGACGCCTTCGCTCACGTCGACCGTCACGGTCTCCGGGGCGAGCCAGAGAGCGTTGACGATCACTTCGTCCACGATCGCGCGGCGGATCTCCTCGTCCGGCCGCAGGAAGACCTGGAGCAGATCCCGGCGGGTGACGATGCCGACCAGCCGGTCCTCCTCGTCGACCACGGGCAGCCGCTCGATCCGGCGCCGCGCCATGGTCCTGGCGGCCTCCGCGATGCTCGACTCGGCCCGCACGGTGATGGCAGGCGCGGACATCAGGGTTCCTGCGGTTCGGGCATGGGTCTTGTCCGCATGGTTCCCCTTGGAGATGTGCAGCCGGCTGAGCCAGTGCGGTCGTCTCCGCTCGTCCGGAGCCGGTCCCTCGGCCTGCCGGACCATCAGATCGGTCTCCGAGATAACCCCGATGACCATTTCGTCCTCGTCGACCACCGGCAGTCCGCTGATGCGGTGCTCGCCGAGCAGCCGGGCGACTTCCTTGAACGGAGTGCCGTACTCGGCCTTGACGACGTCATCGACCATCAGCGAACCGATCTTCATGTGCTTCATGTCCATGGCTCCTCTCAGCGCAGCCGGCGCAGATACGGGTCGCGGGCTCGCCGCGGCACCAGCCGGACGCGGACGTCCAGGGCCGTGATGCCGCCCGGGCGGGCGATCACGGGATTGAGATCGGCCTCGGCGAGCTGCGGAAGATCGCAGGCCATCCGGGACAGCCGCAGCAGCAGTTGCTCCAGCCCTTCGAGGTCGACGGCACCGCCGCCGCGGTAGCCGAAGAGCAGCGGTGCGCAGCGCGGCGAGGTGATGAGATCGTGCACGTCGTGGTCGGTCAGCGGGGCGAGCCGGGCCGCGTGATCGGCCAAGAGCTCGGTCGCCGTGCCGCCCAGGCCGAACAGGACCAGCGGGCCGAAGACTTCGTCCTGAACGACACCGGCGAAGAGCTCGATGCCGCGTTCGGCGAGCGGCTGGACGACCACTCCGGTCATCAGGTCTCCGAATCGGGCTACCAGATCGCGGTGTGCAGCCCGCACCTGCGAGGCATTTTGAAGATCGAGGTGGACGGCGCGCTGCTCGCTCTTGTGGATCAGGCCAGGCCAGTGGGCTTTCATCACGACCCGCCCTCCCCCGGAGCTTCGCCCGGGAGGTACCCCCAGCCCCGCCAGCCGTGCCGCGGCGGCGACGGCGGCCTCTTCGTCCTCGGCCCACTCCCATGGAATCTGCGGGATGCCGTAGTGGCCGAGGAGTTCGGCCGTCGCACGGGGGTCGAGCCAGTCCCCGTCGGGGTGTTCGGCGAGGAAGCCGTTGGCCATTGTTTTCGCCGCCGCGGTGTCCACATCCGCGAGCTCGGGGACCGTGCCCTCCGGGCGGGCGCGCCAGCGTGCATACGTAACGGCGTGTGCCAGGGCGCGGGCCGCGTCCGCCGCGTCGGAGTAGGCGGGTACAAATCCGCCGCCCGCGGTGGGCAGCAGCTCGACCCGTGCGGCCTGGGCGGGAAGGACCGCGGCGACCGTTCGGGAGCGACGGTGGTCCGGGCCGGGGGACAGGGCCCGGACGAGATCGTCGCCGGTCGCCGCGGCGACCGCGGTGGGGACCAGCACCACCAGTACGGCGTTCACGGCCCCGTGCGCCGAGAGCCGGTCGACGCACTCCTGCAGCTGCGTCTCGGTGACGGCGGCGGTGGCGTCGACGGGATTGGTGGCGGAGGCCCCCGCGGGCAGCCCGGCCAGCAGCCCGGCGACCAGCTCGCTGCCGAGCTCGGGAATCCTCAGCCCGGCCTCTGCGCAGGCATCGGCGGCCAGTACGCCTGCCCCGCCCGCGTTGGTGACGATGGCGACCGAGGAGCCGGACGGCAGCGGCTGGGAGTGCAACAGCGCCGCACTGTCGAGGAGTTCGCCGATCGTGCGGGTCGCGATGATTCCGGCCTGGGTGAACAGGGCCTGCCGGGTCATGGTACGCGTGGCTGCCGCCGCGGTGTGGGAGGCGGCGGCACGGCGACCGGCCTCGGAGCGCCCGGCGTCCACGGTAAGGATCGGCATCGTGCGGGCCACCCGCCGCGCTGTTCGTGAAAATGAGCGCGGATTGCCGAAGGACTCAAGGTGCAGCACAGCGAGGTCGGTCTGCCCGTCGCTCTCCCACCACTGCAGCATGTCGTTGCCGCTGACGTCGTACTTGTCGCCCAGCGAGACGAAGGTGGACACCCCGATGCCGAGCCGGGACAGCCCGTCGAGCAGCGCGATGCCCACCCCACCGGACTGCACGGCGACTCCGGCCGTGCCGGCCAGGGGGCGGTCCGCGGCGAAGGTGGCGTTCAGCCGCAGATCCGGGTTGGTGTTGGCCAGACCGAGGCAGTTGGGGCCGACCAGCCGCATCCCGTACGCACGGCACGTGGCGAGCAGCGCGGCCGCCTGTTGGGCGTCGAGGCCGGAGGAGACCACCAGCAGCGCCCTCGCGCCAAGCTTTCCGCAGTCCTCGGCGGCCCGCGGGACGGCGGCCGCGGGGACGGCGAGCACGGCGAGATCGGGCGGGAAGGACAGCTCGGTCACGGAGTGGTGGCAGCTCACCCACTCGATCGCGTCCGCATGCGGATTGACTGCGTCCAAACGGCCGGCGAAGCCACCGGTCCGCAGATTGCGCAGCACGGCCCGGCCGACCGAGCCCGCCCTGCGGCCCGCGCCGACGACGGCGACCGTGCGGGGCCGCAGCAGTGGTTGCAGGCTGGCCACGTCGGCGGTGCTTGCCCGGTTGTCGACCGCCGACAAGTAGTGCTCGTCCAGGGTGAGTTGTACTATGCAGCGCACTTCGGGACCGTCGAAGTGGCGGGTCGTTCGCAGGCCGAGGTCGGCGAACACTTTCAGCATCTCGTGGTTCTCGGCCAGTGCGTCGGCCGCGAAGGCGGTGATGCCCGCCTGGCGGGCGGCGTCGACAAGATGCTCCAGCAGCAGGGTGCCCAGGCCCCGATGGTGCCAGTCGTCTGCGACGCTGAGTGCGATCTCGGCCGTCGCCGATTCTGGTATGGCCTCGTACTCGGCGAGTCCGACGAACCGCCCGCCGCTCTCCGCGACCAGAGCGCGGTAGCCGGACCGGTCGCGCCGGGTGAGCCGGTCGGCCGCCTGTTCGGCGGACAGGTGGCTCACCGTGAAGAAGCGTCGCCGCAGATTCTCCGCCGACATGCCCTCGTACAGGGCCAGGACGGCGTCGTGATCGGCCGGCTCCGCCTGCCGTATCCGTACTGTCGTGCCGTCCGTCAAGAGCGCGTGCACCTGCCGGGCGGTGTTCGCGGGGCTGTGGATCTGCGTCATGACGGTGCCTTCCTCGTGGGGAATCCACGTCCAAACTCAGGCGGGAGTACGGCCGGCCGCAGGGGTCGGCCGGGCCAGTGAACGGGGCCGACCGGCCCTCAGGGCGCGTCCGGTCGGTCCAGGGGCGCCTGTGGCAGCGGCTCGCCCAGCTCGCCGGTGACGGCGTCCGCCACCGCGCGCAGCACGCCGAGCGTCCGCTCGGCCTCCGCCCCGTCGACAGTCGTGATCGCGAATCCGACATGGACGCTGACGTATGTTCCGGCCTCGGCGCAGTCCGCCGGAGTCGTGGACGTCAAGGACCCGGCCGGGCATGCCCAGACACATTTCCAGGCCGGTCGCCAGACGGTGCACCTGCGGGCGGAAGCCCACGCCTTGGACCGTGCCGAAGACCTCGGCGCGCCTGGCGATGCGCTCGCCGGTCACGGCGGGCCTCCGCCGTGTGTGTTGCGGGGGCCGCGCGCAGCCGCGTCCCGGTGGCGGACGATGTCGTCCTCCACCCGTGCGACGAGTGCTTCGACCCTCGCGGCAACCGGCTCCGACAGGCCCGTGCCGAGCGAGGTGTCCGCCCCTTCGACGGCGTACACCACGAGATGGCCGGGCAGGCGCCCCAGCGCCCGCGACAGCTCGACGGCGTCACCTAGGCCCAGCCCGTGCGAACTCGTCGTGCTCGGGCGCCCCAGCTCGGCTGCGTCCAGCTCCAGCCGGTGCACCCGACCCGGGTGGCCGGGATGGGCGTGCGCGGCGTCCAGCACCACCGCCAGGTCCGCGTTCTCCCACAGCTCGATCAGCCGCCCCGGATCTCCGTCGCACACCGACAGGACCGTTCCCGGGGGCAGGGGACGGCCGTCAGCCCGCTCCCGGAGCCGGGCGATCACCGCCCAGGCCGCCCCGTCGTCGTGGCGGAACTCGTTGCCGACCCCGATGATGGCGATACGGGCGGAGCGTGGGGAGCCGGACATAATTCCTCTCCCTCCACTGCGTTTGTCTCAAGCCTGCGTGCGGACCTGCCGTGGAGCGTTGGGCCGAAGGGCCCCAGGAAGGGTCTGGGTGGCCCCTGCGCACCCGACCGCGCACACGCCAGGCTCGACGGCAAGGCACGAAGCAGAGCCCTGCAGAGGAGGTGCGGATCATGCATCGACACGTCGTCGCCGGAATCGACGGATCCCCCGAGAGCCTAGCCGCCGCGCACTGGGCGGCCCGGGAGGCTCTGCGCCGCAGCCTGTCGCTGCGGCTGGTGCACGCCTGGCAGTGGCAGCCGCGTCCTCCCGTCTACGTACCCGTCGGCACGACCCAGCGCTACTGGGCACACCGGACCCTCAGCCAGGTGAGCGACACCGTGCGAGCCTCGCACCCCGCGCTGCACATCGCCGACGAGGCGGTGGCCGAATCGCCGGTCACCGCCCTGCTGACGGCGGCCGAGCAGGCCGAGATGCTGGTGCTCGGCTCCCGAGGACTCAGCGGCGTCGCGGGATTTCTGGTCGGCTCGGTGTCCCAGGCGGTCGTTGCGCGGGCACCGCGTCCCGTGGTTCTCGTACGTGCCGGTGAGGAAGCGTCCGACGAACAGTTTCCTGCCCCGGACGGAGCGTCCCCGGACTCGGACCGGGATTCGGTCGAGACCCCGTACCGGAATGTTGTCCTCGGCCTCGACACCAGCAGCCCGTGCGACGAACTGATCGAATTCGCTTTCGACGCCGCGCAGCATCGTGGTGCAGCGCTGCGCGTGATTCACACCTTCAGCGCCCCGCCCCCGTATGCCGCCATCGACCAACTCGTCCCGAAGCCCGGCCCGGAACTGCTCGCCGAGCACGAACACGCCGTGAGTGCGGCGCTGTACCCGTGGCGGGAGAAGTTCCCCGAGGTCACTGTCACCGGGACCGTCACCGAAGGCCGGGCGGCATCCGAACTGACGCGCGCCTCGACCGGGGCTGGCATGGTCGTCGTCGGGCGCCGGATCCGGAGCGGGCACCTCGGCATCCACATCGGCCCCGTCGCCCACGCGGTGCTGCACCACGTCGGCTGCCCCGTGGCCGTCGTCCCGCACGTCTGACCCACCCCGCAGGAGATCGAGACCCATGAGGCAGTACGTGTACGGATTCGGCGAGGGCAGCCGTGAGATGGCGGACCTGCTCGGCGGCAAGGGAGCCAACCTGGCCGAGATGACCCGGCTGGGGCTGCCCGTGCCCCCTGGGTTCACTGTCACCACGCACGCCTGCCGTGAGTACCTGGCCGCCGGCGAGGAACCGGCGGAGCTCGGGGTGCAGGTCGCGCGGGCACTCGCGGATCTGGAGCGGCGCGTCGGCCGGCGGCTGGGCGAGAGCGACAACCCGCTGTTGCTGTCCGTACGTTCGGGCAGCAGGTTCTCGATGCCCGGCATGATGGAGACGATCCTCGACATCGGCCTGAGCGACACATCCGTACGCGGACTCGCCAAGGCGACCGGGCAGGAGCGGTTTGCCTGGGACTCGTACCGCCGGCTGCTGCAGATGTTCGGCCGCACGGTGCTGGGCGTAGCCCCGGAGCTGTTCGAGGACGCCCTGGCCAGGCACAGCGCGGACCGCGGTGCGGCGAGCGACACCGGGCTGGACGCGCACGATCTCGCGGCGCTGGCCGACGAGTTCAAGACGCTGATCCGGGAGGCGAGCGGTGAGGAGTTCCCACAGGACCCGGTTGAGCAGCTGTACCAGGCGATCCGTGCCGTCTTCCGTTCCTGGAACGGCGAGCGCGCCCGCCTCTACCGCAGGCGTGAGCACATTTCCGACGACCTGGGCACCGCCGTCAACATCCAGGTGATGGTGTTCGGCAACCTCGGTCCCGATTCCGGCACGGGCGTCGCTTTCACCCGTGACCCGGCCACCGGGGCACGCGGCGTCTACGGCGACTACCTGACCGACGCGCAGGGGGAGGACGTCGTCGCCGGCATCCGCAACGCCGTACCCCTCCAGGAGCTCAAGCACATCGACCCGTCCTCCTATCTGCAGCTCGGCGACCACCTGCGGACTCTGGAACGCCACTACCGGGACCTGTGCGACGTCGAGTTCACCATCGAACGCGGCACGCTGTGGATGCTCCAGACCCGGGTCGGCAAGCGCACAGCCGGGGCTGCGTTCCGTATCGCGCACGAGCTCGTCGACGAGCGCCTGATCAGCGAGGACGAAGCGCTCGCCCGGGTCGGCGGGCATCAGCTCGCCCGGCTGATGTTCCCCCGCTTCGACGAGGACACGACCGGCCAACCGCTGGCACACGGTGTCCCGGCCTCGCCGGGCGCGGCGGTCGGAGCGGCCGTGTTCGACTCCGCCGAAGCGGTACGCCGCGCCGCGGCCGGGGAGAAGACAGTCCTCGTACGACGTGAGACCACGCCCGACGACCTGCCGGGGATGGTCGCGGCGGAGGCGGTACTGACCAGCCGGGGCGGCAAGACCAGTCACGCGGCCGTCGTCGCGCGGGGCATGGGCAAGGTCTGCGTGTGCGGGGCCGAGGAACTCGTGGTGGACACCGGGGCACGGCAGTTCACCGCGACCGACGGGACCGTGGTCACCGAAGGAACGGTGATCTCCGTGGACGGCACGGCGGGCACGGTCCACCTCGGCGCTCTGCCGTTGACCGAATCGCCGGTTGCGCGCTTCCTGGAGACCGGCGAACAGGACGGGGCGCTGACGAGTGCTGTGGCCCGAACCCTCGAATGGGCCGATGCCGTACGCCGACTTGAGGTCCGAGCCAACGCCGACACCCCCGAGGACGCGGCCCGTGCCCGGCGCTTCGGCGCCCAAGGCATCGGGCTGTGCCGCACCGAGCACATGTTCCTGGGCGAGCGCCGAAGCCTCGTCGAGGCGATGATTCTCGCTGAGGACAAGGCCGGGCAGCGCGCGGCGCTGGAAGCCCTCCTGCCGCTCCAGCGCAGCGACTTCACCGGAATCCTCGCCGCCATGGACGGCCTGCCGGTGACGATCCGCCTCATCGACCCGCCCCTGCACGAGTTCCTGCCCGACCGCACCGAACTCGCCGTGCGTGTAGCCACCGCCCCGACGGGCCACGACAGGCGGCTGCTGGCGGCCGTGGAGCGCATGCACGAGAGCAACCCCATGCTCGGGCTGCGCGGTGTGCGCCTGGGGCTCGTCATCCCGGGCCTGGTGCAGATGCAGGTACGGGCGATCGCGGAGGCCGTCGTGGAGCGGACGCGGGCAGGCGGCGACCCACGGGCCGAGATCATGGTCCCGCTGGTCGGTACGGCCGAGGAGCTCCGGATCGTACGGGCCGCCGCGGAGCGCGTCCTTGCCGAGGTGTCGGAGGCATCCGGCATCGCTGTGCGGTGCCCGGTCGGCACGATGATCGAACTGCCTCGCGCCGCGCTGACCGCCGACCGGATCGCCGAGGCCGCCGACTTCTTCTCCTTCGGCACCAACGACCTGACCCAGACCGCTTGGGGTCTTTCCCGGGACGACGTCGAAGCCTCGTTCTTCCCGGCCTACCTCGACCAGGGGATCTTCGCCACCTCGCCCTTCGAGACGCTCGACAGGGACGGCGTCGGCCGGCTGATCCGCATCGCTGTCGAAGAGGGGCGCGCAGCCCACCCGGGCTTGAAGATCGGCGTCTGTGGCGAGCACGGGGGTGACCCGGACTCCATCCACTTCTTCCACGACGCCGGACTCGATTACGTCTCCTGCTCCCCGTTCCGAGTCCCGGTCGCCCGACTCGAAGCGGGACGCGCCGCCCTCGAGGGCCGGGCGGCCTGAGCGGCCCGTGCCATCAGGCGTATCTGTGGAAGAGGCGGGGCGTGAACTCGTCGGAGAGCAAGGGTTCGCGGGCGCGGCTCGCCGGGTGGTCACTGGTCGTTCCCCCGGGCGCGGCTCCACTGCTGGTATGCGGCCACGGCGGTCGGCAGTGTGGGGAAGATCCGGTCGGGGCCGACCGATTCGGTCAGCCCGTACGCGTCCAGTTCTTCGCGCAGGTCCTGCTTTACACGGGCGAGTGCGAAGACGATGCCGCGACCGGTCACTTCGTGGCGCAGCGATTCCACCGAGTCCAGCGCGGTGATGTCCACCTCCACATTGGCCTCGGTGTTGAGGACGAACCACGACACGTGACCTTCCTGCTCGTCCACGGAAGCCAGGGCGCGGCGTCTGAAGTCCTCGGCGTTGGCAAAGAACAGCGGCGAGTCGTAGCGGTAGACGAGCAGCCCGGGAATGGTGCGGGCCTGCGGGTAGTCGTCCACGTCGTGCATCCCGGCCACACCGGGCACCAGGCCCTCGACGGCGTCGTGCGGCCGGGCCACCCGAGCCAGCAGCTCGGCCACCGAAAGGCCGACCGCCACCAGCACGCCGTACAGGATGTCCAGGACCAGCACGCCGGCCAGGCAGCCGAGTGCCAGCAGCAGTTCCCGGCGGCGGAAGGAGGCCAGCCGCCGAAACCCCGCCAGGTCGATCATGCGGACGGCGGCGTAGACGACCAGGGCTCCGAGCACGGTCGCGGGCGTGTCCGCCAGCAGCGGGCTGAGGAAGAGCAGCACCGCCAGCACGGCCGCGCACGCGACGAGTGAGTACGCCTGGCTGCGGCCGCCCGCCGAATGGGCGAGCGCGGTACGGCTGGCGCTGCTGCTGACGGGGAAGCCGTGCAGGACGCCGGCGCCGAGGTTCGCCGCGCCCAGGGCCAGCAGTTCCTGGTTGGCGTCGAGCCGTCGGCCGCCGTCGCGTGCCGCGAAGGCCCGCGCTGTGAGGATCACATCGGTGTAGGCGACGAGGAGGACGCCGAGTGCGGGCAGCAGCAGGTGCGGCAGCTCGCCCAGGGCTGGTACATCGGGCCGCGGGAGTCCCGCAGGGACCTCGCCGATCACCGTGATGCCGTGGTCCGCGAGGCCGAAAGCCGCCACGACGGAGGTTCCGAGGACCAGGGCCAGCAGCGGGGCGGGCACGGCACGGGCGTACCGCGACATCGCGAAGAGGAAGATCAGCGTGGCCGCCGCGAAGACGGTTGTCGCCGCGTGGATCTGGGGAAGATGCCGCACGAAGGAGGCGAGCTGGGGGAAGAATCCGGACCCCTCAGTTCGTACGCCGGTGAGCTTGGGCAGCTGGTCCACGATCATGATGAGCGCCACGCCGGCCAGATAGCCGACCAGGACCGGCCGCGACAGCAGATCGGCCACGAAACCCAGCCGTACCGCCCACGCCACCAGGCACAGCAGCCCGACCGCGACGGCGAGCGCGGCCGCCAGCACGGCGTACCTGCCCGGATCTCCGGCGGCGAGCGGCCCGACCACCGTGGCGGTCATGAGAGCGGTCGTCGACTCGGGGCCTACCGAAAGCAGCCGCGACGAGCCCAGCAGGGCGTACAGCACCAGTGCGGGAAGGATTGCCCACAGCCCGGCGACCGGCGGCAGTCCCGCCACGCCCGCGTATGCCATGACCTGTGGCACGAGATACGCGGCCACCGTCACCCCGGCCAGCAGGTCGCCACGCAGCCAGGAGCGCTCGTAGCCCACCAGTACTGCCATCCCGGGCACCAGGCGCCACCTCGGGTCGTCCGTACCGGCGCGCTGGGACATGGCACTCCTTTCGTTCCGGCCCCTCAGCATCCAGCCGCCCCCGCGCAGTCGCGAGGGCCGACCGGCCCCATGATCCGCTTCCGTACCCCAACGAGCCCCGGAACCAGGGCCGTTCGGCCCCAGCAGTACCGCCCTTCGGCCCCCGGCGGCTCGGGGCGCCGACCACGACAGTGAGCGATATCAGGCACCGACCCGGCATCCTCCGAAGGGAACACCACCATGGCTGTGCACGAGCACCCTCACAAGCGCCCCGTCTTTCACTTTCCCTCTTGGCGCAGGGCCAGGACCGCATCCGCGACGGGCGCCGGAACACAGACCCGGCCGGCCTACGCCATCGCGGCCCTGCGACTCCTGACCGGCTTCGTCTTTCTGTGGGCTTTCCTCGACAAGACCTTCGCCTGGGGGTATGCCACCCCGTCGGGCAAGGGCTGGATCGACGGCGGCTCGCCGACCAAGGGCTTCCTGAGCTCCGTCGCGGCCGGGCCCATGGAGTCCACGTTCCATGACTGGGCAGGGGCCGCCTGGGTGGACTGGCTGTTCATGCTCGGTCTGCTCGGCATCGGTGCCGCCCTGCTGACCGGTACCGCGCTGCGCCTGGTGGCAGTCGCCGGCACGGCGATGATGGCGTTGATGTGGCTCGCGGAGTGGCCGCCTGCCCAGCACCTGTCCGACGGCTCGCCGAGCATGTCCACCAACCCCGTCGTGGAGTACCACGTCATCTATGCGGCCGCCCTTGTCGCCCTCGCCCTGACGTCCGCGGGCGAGACCTGGGGGCTCGGGCGGATCTGGCTGCGACTGCCGTTCGTACGCAGCAACGGCTGGCTGCGCTGACCCCTGTGCCACCTTCCGAAGAGGGGGCTGCCGGTCCCCGGTCGCCGGTCGCCGGCCGCCCAGGGTATGGGCCGGTCGGCCCCGGCCGGGGACCTGCGGCCCTTCCAAGGCGCCCGCCCCGCCCACGACGCTGGAAGCGGGTCGTCCGACAGATCCGCCCGCCACCCAGGAGGTACGCATCATGTCCCGCACCGTGACCGTGGGCCTGGACGGTTCGAACGAGAGCCTGGCCGCCGCCGAATGGGCGGCCCGCGAAGCGCGGCTGCGCGCTCTGCCGCTGAGGCTCGTCAACGTCTGGGAACCGCAGCCCTACATTCAGGCTCCGCTCCTGGGTGGCGAGACGCTGCAGCACTGGGCGGAGCGTATTCCCCGCGAGACGGCCGACGAACTGCGGATCCGTCACCCCGACATGGAGATCACCGCGGATCAGGTCGCCGGCCGGCCCGGCACCGTTCTGCCCGACGAGGCCCGGGGCGCCGAGCTGCTGGTCCTGGGCTCCCGTGGCCTGAGCGGCGTCGCCGGATTCATGGTCGGGTCCGTCGGCATGGCAACCCTGGCCCACACGGAGCGGCCCGTCGTCCTCGTAAGGGCAGAGGAGAAGGCCGAGGACGAGCACGCGCCCGGTCCCACTGCGAACCGGCCCGTTGTGCTGGGCCTCGACACCGAGCACCCGGACGACTCGGTGATCGAGTTCGCCTTCGATGCGGCTGCGCGCCGTGCCACGGCCCTGCACGTCGTCCACGGCTGGAACTTGCCGCCCTACTTCGCATACGGGCTTCCTGCCGACCCCAGGATGAACGCCCAACTGGCAGCCCAGGAGGCGGACTCCCTGGCCGAGACGCTGCGCCCCTGGCGGCAGAAGTTCCCGGCCGTCAGGGTCGTCGAGCGGTCGAGATCGGGCAAGCCCGCCAACCACCTCGTGGACGCCTCCCATGACGCGTCCCTGGTCGTTGTCGGCCGCCGTACTCGCCGTTCGCCGCTCGGCGCCCACATCGGGCCCGTCACACATGCCGTGCTCCACCACGCCACTTCGCCCGTTGTGGTGGTCCCCCACGACTGAGCCCACGCCAAGGGCCCGCCCCAGGAGAAACGGACCATGAAAGCAGCAGTCGTACGAGCCTTCAGCGAGCCTGTGGTGGTCGAGGAGCGTCTGGACGGACCCGGCCAAAGTCCTCAAGCGGCGTGGCGATGCCCACACGACCTCGACGAGGTGTTCCAGTTGCACACCCGCGGGCCGCGGCCGGGTGGTCTCCGTGCCTCGGCCGCGGGCCTCGGTGCACGACTCCTTCGAGGACGTACTGCGCGGCCAGGCCGATGCCCGCATTGTCTTCGAACGCTGAGAGAAGTCCGCACTCCGAAGGACTAGGAAGAAGGTGGGGACAATGGAGCTGCCCCTTGTTGTGGGCGTGGACGGATCCGAGTCCAGCCTGCGGGCCGTGGACTGGGCGGCGGGCGAAGCAGCCCTGCACGGTGTACCGCTTCGCCTGGTGAACGCGTCGATGTGGGAGCGGTACGAAGGGTCCGCGCTCGCCCAGGAGTTGGGACGTCCCTCGGAGCAGGTCATGGCCGAGAACATCGTCGGTACCGCCGCGGAACGCGCCCGCCGTCGCGACCCGGACCTCAAGATTCAGACGGACATCTTGCCCGAGGACACGGTGAGCGCCCTGCTGAGTGAGGGCCGCAACGCCTTCGCCCTCGTCACCGGCTCGCGCGGCCGTAGCGGACTCGCCGGGATGCTGCTCGGCTCGGTCGGCCTGGCAGTCGCCGCCCGCGCCGACTGCCCGGTGTTCGTCATTCGGGGCAACCACGACCCGCAGAGCGGCACGCATCGGCGGATCATCCTCGGCGTCGATGAACCCCCGGAGGGCTCGGCCGCTGTGCGTTTCGCGTTCCGCGAGGCGGAGAGGCGCCGGGCTGCCCTGCACGCCATCCGGGCGTGGCGCTGCCCCGCGCACGAGGCGGCCGACCATCCTCTGCTTGTGGGAGACGCCGCCCGTTACCACGAGAGCCAGGCCGCGGAGATCCTCGAAGCGGCGCTACGGGAAGCCGTAGCGGACCACCCCACCTTGGAGCTGCACCGGGCAACGGCCGAGGGTCCCGCCCGCGTGGTGCTCATGAACGCCTCGGCCACGGCAGATCTGCTGGTTGTCGGCGCCCAGCGGCGGCACGGGCACTTTGGACTCCAGCTCGGCCGGGTCGCCCACGCGGTGCTGCACCACTCCGTGTGCCCCGTGGCCGTCGTACCGCAACTGGTCTGAGCGGGTGAGCGCCCCCTGCGGTCTCAGTCCGCCAGACCGGCCGCGTGGTCGGGCACGTACGTCTGCAGATCGCGAGGCGGCCGCACATAGCCGGTGGACGGCGGCCGGGGCGGCAGTTCGAGCGCAGTCGGGGACACATCGTGGTACGGGAGGGATGTGAGCAGATGGGCGATCATATTGATGCGAGCCCTGCGCTTGTCGTCGCTCTCCACGACGTACCAGGGCGCCTCCGCGATGTCCGTGTGCACCAGCATCTCGTCCTTGGCCCGGGAGTACGCCTCCCAGTGGGTGATCGACTCCAGGTCCATCGACGAGAGCTTCCACCGCCGCGTCGGGTCGTCCAGGCGGCGGCGGAACCGCTGCTCCTGTACGGCGTCGCTCACCGAGAACCAGTACTTGCGCAGCAGGACGCCGTCCTCGACGAGCATCCGCTCGAAGATCGGGCACTGGTGGAGGAACCGCTGGTGCTCCTCCTTCGTGCAGTAGCCCATGACGTGCTCGACACCCGCCCGGTTGTACCAACTTCTGTCGAACAGCGCGATTTCGCCTGCGGCGGGCAGATGCGCAATGTAACGCTGGAAGTACCACTGGGTGCGCTCGCGCTCGGTGGGCTTGGGCAGAGCCACGATCCGCGCGACCCGGGGGTTGAGATGCTCCGCGACCCGCTTGATGGTGCCGCCCTTGCCCGCCGCGTCCCGCCCCTCGAACACCACTACGAGCCGCGCGCCCTCGGCGCGCACCCACTCCTGGAGCTTCATGAGCTCCGTCTGCAGCCGCAGGAGCTCCCGCTCGTAGAGCCCGTGCGGCAGCGCCGCCGACCGATCCTTCTTGCCGGCCATGGCCGCCTCCTCCCTCCTACGGAGTCACTCATGCCCAAGGTCAAGCACCAGGACAGCACCGTACTGACCGACGAGGAACTGCGCACCCTGGACGCTCACTGGCGGGCAGCGAACTATCTTGCCGCCGGTCAGATCTATCTGATGGCCAACCCGCTGCTGAAGAAGCCCCTGGAACCCCTGCACATCAAGCCGCGGCTCCTCGGCCACTGGGGCACCTCCCCGGGGCTCAACCTCGTCCACACCCACCTCAACCGCGTCATCAAGGCCCGCGACCTGTCGGCCCTGTGCATCTGGGGTCCTGGCCACGGCGGTCCGGCGGTCCTGGCCAACTCCTGGCTGGAAGGCAGCTACAGCGAGATCTATCCGGACGTCAGCCGGGACGCGGCCGGGATGGACCGGCTGTTCAGGCAGTTCTCCTTCCCCGGCGGGGTGCCCAGCCATGTCGCCCCGGAGACCCCTGGCTCCATCCATGAGGGCGGTGAACTCGGCTACGCCCTGGCGCACGCGTACGGGGCCGCACTCGACAACCCGGATCTGCTGGTCGCCTGCGTGATCGGCGACGGCGAGGCCGAGACCGGCCCGCTCGCCGCCTCATGGCATTCCAACAAGTTCCTGGACCCCGTCCACGACGGGGCGGTGCTGCCCATCCTCCACCTGAACGGGTACAAGATCGCCAATCCGACGGTCCTGTCCCGCATCCCCGAGCCCGAACTCGATGACCTGCTAAGGGGATACGGACACGATCCGATCCATGTCACCGGCGACGACCCGCTCCAGGTCCACCGGGACATGGCCGCCGCCCTCGACCACGCCCTGGAGCAGATCGCCCTCCTGCAGCGCACCGCGCGCGAGGAGGGCGTGACGGAGCGGCCGCGCTGGCCCGTCATCGTCCTGCGCACGCCCAAGGGCTGGACCGGACCGGCCGAGGTCGACGGTCAGCCGGTTGAGGGGACCTGGCGCGCACACCAGGTCCCGCTGGCCGGCGTACGGGAGAACCCGCAGCACCTGCGGCAGTTGGAGGCATGGCTGCGCTCGTACCGGCCCGAGGAACTCTTCGACACGCTGGGCCGGCCCACTGCGGACGTCCTCGCCTGCGTCCCCGAGGGCACCCGGCGTCTCGGTGCCACCCCGCACGCCAACGGCGGCCTTCTCGTACACGAGCTGCCGATCCCGGAGCTTGACCGCTTCGCCGTGCCCGTCGACAAGCCGGGATCGACTCTGCACGAGCCCACCCGTGTTCTCGGCGATCTCCTCGAAAAACTCATGGAGGCTACGGAGGGGCGCCGTGACTTCCGGCTCGTCGGGCCCGACGAGACCGCCTCCAACAGGCTGGGAGCCGTCTTCGGCGCCACCGGCAAGGCCTGGCAGGCACAGACCACGGGGACGGACGTACACCTTTCCCGGCACGGCCGGGTCATGGAGATCCTCTCCGAGCACCTCTGCCAGGGCTGGCTGGAGGGCTATCTCCTGACCGGCCGGCACGGACTGTTCTCCTGCTACGAGGCCTTCGTCCATATCGTCGACTCGATGGTCAACCAGCACATCAAATGGCTGAAGACGTCCAGGGGACTGCCATGGCGGGCTCCCGTCGCCTCCCTCAACTACCTGCTGACCTCCCATGTCTGGCGGCAGGACCACAACGGCTTCTCCCACCAGGACCCCGGCTTTGTCGACCACGTACTCAACAAGAGCCCCGAGGTCGTACGGGTCTATCTGCCGCCGGACGCCAACACCTTGCTGTCCGTGGCTGACCATGCCCTGCGCAGTCGCGACTATGTCAATGTGATCGTCGCGGGCAAACAGCCCTGCTTCGACTTGCTGTCCATGGATCAGGCCCGCGCCCACTGCGCACGCGGCGCCGGAATCTGGGACTGGGCGGGCACGAACCACGAACGTGAGCCGGACGTCGTCCTCGCCTGCGCCGGCGATGTCCCCACCCAGGAGGTGCTGGCCGCCGCGCAGTTGATGCGCCGACACTTGCCGGACCTCGCGGTGCGCGTCGTCAACGTCGTCGACATGACCCGGCTGATGCCGCGCGAGGAACATCCGCACGGGATGAGCGACTTCGAGTACGACGGACTGTTCACCGGCGACAAGCCGGTCATCTTCGCCTACCACGGCTACCCCTGGCTCATTCACCGGCTCGCCTACCGCCGCACCGGACACGCCAACCTCCATGTTCGCGGCTACAAGGAAATGGGCACCACCACGACCCCGTTCGACATGGTCGTCCGCAACGACATGGACCGCTTCCGGCTGGTCATGGACGTCATCGACCGCGTCCCAGGCCTCGGTGTCCGGGCCGCCGCCGTACGCCAGCAGATGGCCGACGCCCGCACCCGCCACCACGCCTGGATCCGCGAACACGGCACCGATCTGCCCGAGGTCGCCGACTGGACCTGGACCGGCTGACCCCCTTCACCACATCAACGCCGAGGAGCCTCACCATGACCGCACGCGTCGGCATCAACGGCGCCCTGGAGGGCATCGCGGTCCGCGTCCCCGTCGAGGACGGCTCGCTCACCGACCTCGCGGTGCTGCTCCGGCGCGCGACCACGACAGAGGAGACCAACGCCGCCTTCACCGACGCCACCGAGGGTCCGTTGCGCGGCATCCTGCGCGTGTCCACCGCGCCGATCGTCTCCCGCGACGTCTTCGAACCCGCCTCCTGCGTCTTCGACCCCGCCTTGACCCAGGCAAACGGCGAGAAGGCGAAGGTCTTCGGCCGGCACGACAATGAATGGGGACACAGCAACCGGCTCCTCGAACTCGCCGCCCTGGTGGCCGACGACTCATGAACCCGACGCAGAACGGTACGGCCGACGTGCCCCGCGCACTGCGGGGCACGGAGGCCGTGGTCCTCGACACCGACGGAGTGATCACCGACTCGGCTCGGGTGCACGCCGCCGCCTGGAAGACCGCCTTCGACGCCTTCCTGCGAGATCACCCGCCCGCCGATCCCGCCCAGCGGCGACCCTTCGACGTCCGGGAGGACTATCGGCGATACGTCGACGGCAAGTCGAGGCTTGACGGTGCCGCAGCCTTCCTGGAATCCCGCGGGCTGCGGCTGCCCGACGCGGAAGTGCAGGAAGTCGCCGCAAGCAAGGAGCGACTGTTCACCACGCGGCTGCGTGAGCACGGCGTCGACGCCTACCCGGGCACGGTCCGGCTGCTGCACACCCTGCGCTCCGCCGGCGTACCCCTGGCCGCCGCCTCCGCCTCCCGGCACGCCCGCGAACTCCTCGAGCACGCGGGAGTGCTGAGCCTCTTCGACGCTCTTGTGGACGGCGGCGAAGCGGCACGCCTGCATCTGCCCGGCAAACCCGACCCCGCCCTCTTCCTGGAGGCAGCCCGCCGCCTCGGCGCCTCCGCCTCCCGTACCGCGGTCGTCGAGGACGCCCTGGCCGGAGTCGAGGCCGGGCAGCGCGGCGGCTTCGGCCTGGTCATCGGCGTGGACCGGGCACGTACGCCGCAGAGCCGCGCTGAACTGCTGAAGCACGGCGCGGACATCGTGGTCCGCGACCTCGCGGAACTCCTCACCGACAGCGACTGCCCGGAGGGCTGACGATGCGCGACTGGACCTGGGAGTACGAAGGCTACGACCCGGCACAGGAGCGGCTGCGCGAGTCGCTGTGCACGCTCGGCAACGGCTACTTCGCGACCCGTGGCGCGGCGCCCGAGTGCACGGCGGACTCCGTCCACTATCCGGGCACGTACGTGGCCGGCTGCTACAACCGGCTGACCTCGGACGTGGCGGGACGGCACGTCGAGAACGAGGACATGGCCAATCTGCCCAACTGGCTGCCGCTGCGTTTCCGTACGGGCTCCGGGAATTGGCTCTCCCCTGACACCCACAAGCTCCTCGACCACCACCAGGCGCTGGACCTGCACGCAGGCACGCTGGAGCGCACGCTGCGGTACGAGGATGAGAACGGCCGGCGCGTCGCTGTACGACAGCTGCGCGTGGTCCACATGGCCCACCCTCATCTTGCCTTGCTGCGCACCGAGTTCACTGCCGAGGGCTGGTCCGGGGAGATCGAGGTCGAGTCGGCGCTCGATGGAGCGATCGCCAACACCGGCGTCGAGCGCTACGGACAACTGGCCAGCCGTCATCTCACCCACGTTCACACGGGGACCTCCGCGTCGGACACCGTGTGGATGCGCTGCCGCACCAGTACCTCCGACATCCGGGTGGGCCTGGCCGCCCGCACCGTGGCTGACGTCCCGGCCCAGGCCACCACCCGCCACGAGGACCTGCGGGTTGCCCACGTCCTGCGCCTTCCCCTGGCCGCGGGCCGGACCGTCACCGTCGACAAGACGGCCGCCCTGCACACCTCCCGGGACCGGGCGATCAGCGATCCGCTGCACGCCGCCGTCGACCGGGTGGGCCGTGCCCCGGACTTCGATGCCCTGCTGGCCTCGCACCGCACGGCCTGGCAGCAGCTGTGGCGCACCGCCGAACTCGACGTGCCGAACAGCGCGGGCCCCATCCTGCGGTTCCACCTCTTCCACGTCCTGCAGACCCTGTCCCCGCACACCGCGGACCTGGACGTCGGTGTCCCGGCCCGCGGGCTGCACGGCGAGGCCTACCGAGGGCACGTCTTCTGGGACGAACTGTTCGTCCTGCCCTTTCTGAACCTCCACTTCCCCGAGGTCTCCCGGGCCCTGCTCGGCTACCGCCACCGGCGTCTGGAACGAGCTTGCTTCGCAGCCCGTGACGCGGGACGGGCCGGGGCCATGTACCCCTGGCAGAGCGGCAGCAACGGCCGCGAGGAGACCCAGCAGCTGCACCTCAATCCGCGCTCGGGGCGCTGGCTGCCCGACCACTCCCGGCTCCAGCACCATGTCGGCTCGGCGATCGCGTACAACGTGTGGCAGTACTGCGAGGCGAGTGGCGACACGGAGTTCCTGCACACCAAGGGCGCCGAGATGCTGCTGCAGATCGCCCGGTTCTGGGCGGACGCGGCGGTGTACGACGAGACGCTGGGCCGCTACCGGATCCGCGGAGTCGTCGGCCCCGACGAGTATCACGACGCCTATCCCGGGGCGAAGGAGCCGGGCCTCGACGACAACACGTACACCAATGTCACCGCGGCCTGGGTGCTCGCCCGCGCCCTCGACGTGCTGCACTCTCTCGCGGAACCGCGCCGCCGAGACTTGGCCGAGCGCATCGGGCTCGCCGACGGCGAGCCCGATGCGTGGGAGGAGGTCTCCCGCAAGTTGCATGTCCCCTTCCATGCCGGGGTGATCAGCCAGTTCGAGGGCTATGGCGAGCTCGCTGAACTCGACTGGGACAGCTACCGGGACCGCTACGGCGACATCCGGCGCCTCGACCGGATTCTTGAGGCCGAGGGCGACACGGTCAACCGGTACCAGGCATCGAAGCAGGCCGACGTGCTGATGCTCGGATATCTCTTCTCACCGGCCGAGCTCCAGGGGCTCTTCCGTCAGCTCGGCTACGAGGTGGACGACACCGTCTGGCAGCGGACCGTCGACTACTACCTGCGCCGCACCAGTCACGGCTCGACGCTCAGCAGCCTCGTGCACGGCTGGGTGCTGGCGAGAGTGCGGCGCGCGGAAGCCTGGACGTTCTGCCAGGAGGCACTGGCAGGAGACATCGCCGATCTGCAGGGTGGCACCACCGGCGAGGGCATTCACCTCGGCGCCATGGCCGGCACCCTCGATCTCGTGCAACGAGGACTGACCGGCCTGGAGACCCGGGGCGGTGCGCTGCGGCTCAACCCGGTGCCGCTGCCGGAGCTGTCGGAGTACGGCTTCGCGATCCGTTACCAGGGCCACTGGGGCGTACGGCTCCGGCTGCGCGCGGGGGAGCTGCAGATCACCGTGCCCGAATCCGACCGCTCCCCGATCGACATCGCCCTGCCGGACCGGACGGTCTCGGTGGCGCCCGGGGAATCCTGCACGCTCATCCTGCCCCAGGAGTAGCGCCAGGACATGGACGGTGCGACAGCCCACCGGGCACGGTGCGTGACCGCGTGGCCTCGCGACGGAAGCATTGCTTCGGAGCGTAGACATCGGATGAGCTGCCCGGCGCCAGTTCGGGGCCCGGTCGGCCCGATGTAGGTCCGGTCGGCCCTTTCAGCAGGGCATGTCGCCTCATGCGTCGGCATGCTAGGGCGTGGCACGTTGGGTGCGATGAGCCGGAAGGCGGTGACGGTCATGCGAGCCCAACTCGGTGATCAACTCGTGGTGGAAAGCCCGACCACGGGCGTAACCGGACGGGACGGCGAGATCGTCGGACTCCACCACGAGGACGGCACGCCTCCCTACGACGTTCGCTGGTCGGATACCGAACGGATCACGCTGGTGTTCCCCGGGCCCGACGCGCATGTACAACACATCGAGCACGGGCCCAAAGCGCCCCGACACCTGTCCTTCCCGAGGACGGACGATTCAGGAGGGGAGGCGGTCGCCGGGTCCGACACGACCCCGTCACAACGAGCGCCCGACCCCGGCGACATCGGCCGGCGCGTGGCCCTCGAACGCAAACGCCAGGGACTTACCCAGGCGGAAGCGGCTCGCCGCGCCGGAATGGCACCGGCGTACCTGAAGTATCTCGAAGAGCGGCCGGCCGACCCGAGCCCGGCGACTCTCATCAGGCTGGCCGGCGCCCTGGGGACCAGGGTCGCCGACCTACGCGGAGCCGGCATCGATCTGCCGCCCGGCCAGGGACAGGCGCTCCTCCACCCCCGGCTGCAGGACCTGACCGCGGAGGAATGCCGCTCCCGGCTCTCCACACATGGCGTCGGGCGCGTCGCGGTATCCACGCCCGATGGCCCGGCGGTCATCCCGGTGAACTACGAGGTCATCGACGACGCGATCCTCTTCAGGACCGCCCCTGGCTCCAGCCCGGCAGTGGCTGTGGGAACAGACGTCGCCTTCGAGGTGGACCATGTGGACGAGGCCATGAGCCGGGGCTGGAGCGTGCTCGCCGTCGGCCCCGCGCGGGCGGTTACCGAGCCCGACGACGTGCGCCGGCTGGCCGAGCGGGCCCACACCGAACCGTGGGCAGGGGGCAACCGCGAGCTGTGGGTGTCGATCCAGCCGACGCGCCTCACGGGACGCCGCATCACTCCATCTGATCAGTGAGTGGCCGCCGGGTGCCTCCCACGGCCACGATCCCCTGACGGCCGAAGAAACGGGCCCGCATGTGGTAGCACGCCAAATAGGCTCCGGTGAGCGTGTGACGGGACGCTGCTGCCGTCCCGTTGCTGAACAACGCGCAGCCGTGGCGCTGCAGTTACTTTCAAGGCGCCGGACCGTGGGCTACTCCTCGGGTCGGACGAGGACGTTGTCGCTGGTGCGTCCGGCGAGATAGTCCGCGACGTTTCGCACCGTAGTGTCGATGATCTGGCCGACCGCGTCCCTGGTGAAGTACGCCTGATGGGAGGTCACCAGGACGTTCCGGAAGGTCATTAGGCGGGCGAGGGTGTCGTCCGTCATCACCTCCAGGGAGTGGTCGACGAAGAACACCCCGGCCTCTTCTTCGTAGACGTCCAGTCCCACCCCGTCGAGTCGGCCCTCGCGCAGCGTTGCCACCAGCGCGGCCGCGTCGATGAGCCCGCCGCGGCTGGTGTTGATCAGGATTGCGTCGCCTTTCATCCTTCCCAGGGCGTCGGCGTCCACGATGTGGTGAGTCGCGGGCAGCAGGGGGACATGCAGGCTGATCAGGTCGGCTTCGCCGAACAGGCGCTCTTTGTCCACGTACTCCATGCCGAGTGCCAGGCAGTCCCTGTTCTCCTGCACGTCCCAGCCCAGCAGGCGCATTCCGAAACCGTGGGCGATGCGGCTGAACGCGGTGCCGATCTTTCCCGTCCCCATGACGCCGACGGTTCGGTCGTGGAAGTCCCTGCCCATCAGACCGTTGAGGCGAAAGTCGAACTCCCGGGTGCGCCCGACAGCGCGGACGGTACGGCGGTTGAGGGCCAGGGCGAGAGACCAGGCGAACTCGGCGACCGAGTACGGGGAGTAGGAGGAGACTCGTGCCACGGTCAGGCCCAGCTCCCTGGCCCGGTCCAGATCGATGTTGTTGTAGCCGGTCGAGCGCTGGGCAATCATCCGGGTGCCGCCGTCGGCGAGGGCAGCGAGGACGTCCGCGTCCAGGACGTCATTGACGCTGCTGGAGACGACCTCGTATCCGCGGGCCGCCGGCGCGGTGTCCGGGTTGAGGAACAGTTCGAGACAGCGCACCGCGTGTTGGTCGGCGAACGCCTGCTCCAGCTGCGGGCGCTCATCGGCGAGCACCCCGAACGCGATGATGTCCATCCCTGTCCTCCTCGATTTCGGCGGATGCGGCGGAGTCTGCCGTGCGTGGTGCCAAGCCGGCATGAACCGGCACTGCGCGGGGCCCCACGTTACGGAGGCCGGCAGGCTCTCATTCGTGCGGAACTACCGCGACGGGGCAGGTCGCATGGTGGAGGACGGCATGGGCGACGGACCCGATGCGCGTACCGATGGGGGAGCGGCGTGCGCGGCGGCCGACCACGAGCAACCGCGCACGAGAGGCGGCCGACAGGAGCACCTGCCCCGCGCTCCCGATTTCGACATGCTCGATCACCGGCACGTCCGGAAACCGCTCGCGCCAGGGGGCGAGTGCCTGCTCCAGTGCCTTCTTCTCGAACGGTTCCAGCCCTCCTGCCTCGTCGGCAAGGCGCATCGAACCAGGGCTGTAGGCGAAGACGGGCGGCAGACTCCAGGCCCGCACCGCTCGCACGGTCGCCCCCCGTACCGCCGCGGCCTCGAAGGCGAATCCCAGCACCGCGTCGCTGTACTCCGCCCCGCCCTGCTGCCCCACGACGATCTCAGCGCCCTCCGGCTCGCCTGCGTCCCCTGCCTGCGCCCGGACCGAGACCACCGGACGCGTGGCGGCAGCGATCACTTGCTGACCGTACGAGCCGAGCATGAAGCCGACGAGGGCGCCGTGCCCCCGTGATCCCAATACCAGCATCTCGGCCTGCTCGTCGGCGCCGAGCAGCGCCGCAACCGCGGTGTCGGGCACCACCTCGGCGGACATCGACAGGTCGGGATACCGGGCGGCCACATGCGTCTCGGCTTCCCGCACCACAGCGTTCGCCGATTGCGACAGTGCCTCCCTGTCCTGGACCACGGGCACGTCGAGGGGCTGCCAGAGCCAGGCGTGCACGATCCGGACCGGCAGCCCCCGAAGTGTCGCTTCGCGGGCTGCCCAGTCGGCCGCGGCCAAGCTCTCCGGGGAACCGTCCACTCCTACAGCGATTGCGCGGGCCATGAGGCTGCCTCCGTACCGGGTAGAGGGCACGGTCACCTGAACCGGCCCATGCCCTTCAGCATCTCGGAACCGGGGCAGCCGGGCCGAGAGCCGGTCGGCCCAACACTGGTACCCGTTCGGCTGCCACGGCTGAAGCGGCGACAGCTCCGATGCGGACCGATGCCAGAGAGCACCGACAGCACGGTCCCGCACAGCAAAGTCCGTTGCCCAGTTCGATGGCTTCAATGGCGCCGGGTGTGTTCGACGACGCCGTGGCGGTTGGCCGTCGCGGCCGCCCCAAGCTCGTTGCTGTCGCGGGCAGCACGGGCACCGGGGGGCGGCTCCTTTGCGCGGAGGGGGGACGTTTGGCCCCTGAGTCGGGCCTCAGCGGCCCTCCCGGCCTCGCGGACACCGTGGCAGCGTCAGCATATGTCCCCCCGCCAACCGCGACACGAGGAGGAGGACACCATGGCCAACATTGCTTCCGCGCCGGGTACGGAGACACCCGGGCCCGTAGTGGTCGGCACGGACGGCTCGGCCCATGCGACGAAGGCCGTGCTCTGGGCCGCAGGCGAGGCCGAAGCCCGGAAACAGCCTCTCAACATCGTTCACGCGACAGATACTGAGGCCAGAGCACGGCACTTGTCCTCTGACGCCGTTCGGCTCGTCCACGACTCCGGCGGCGGCCTGCTGGACGGGGCGGCCGGCGAGGTGCGCGGTGCTTTCCCAGGCGTACCTGTGGCTATGACACTCAGCGAAGCAGGTGCTGCGGAGTCCCTGCTGACGGCGGCCGGAGCCGACGGCACGATCGTCGTCGGCTCACGCGGGCTCGGCGGATTCTCAGCGCTGCTCCTGGGATCGGTGGGTCTGCGGGTCGCGGCGCGGGCGGAGGGCCCGGTGATCGTCGTGCGGGGCGATGCCGAGCCCGCGGCGACGGGCGTCGTGGTTGTCGGGATCCGGGACGACCGGGACCTCGACGCGCTCCGCTTCGCCGCGTGGACCGCCCAGCAGCGCAAGGCGTTGCTACGTGTGCTGAGTGCGTGGATGTTCCTGCAGAACGTCGGGAGCATGGCGCCGATGTTCGACGACGCGAGTGAAATCGCTTCGGCGCAGCTCGCTGAGACAGCTCGCATCGTCGCCCCAGTCCGCAAGGAGTTCCCGGACCTTGCGGTGACGGAGCACATCGTCCGGGCGGTGTCCGCTGCAGGGGCGCTGGTGGAGGCGGCTGCGGACGCAGACCTGCTGGTGGTGGGTGCCCGCAGGCCAACGCATGCGATCGGTTCACGTCTGGGACCTGTCGCCCACGCGGTCCTGCACCACGCGCCCTGCCCAGTGGCTGTCGTGCCCCACCGGGACGCGACGCCTCGGGCGCACGAGGGCTGAACGGTCTGGTGTCACGGTCGTCCCCGCTCACCAGGGGTGTGGAGTGAAGATGAGGAGCAACGGGCCTAGAAGTACGAGGTTCTGGCGATGGCGGCGCAGCCCGCTCAGGCGCCGCAGCGACGTGGTCGAGGCCTGGATCGTGCTGGCCCTATGGGTGCTGGCGCTGGTCGGCGGAGCAGCGGTCACCCTCGCGGCGGGCTCGACCGTCGTGCACACCCATGAGCGGCATCGGGCGGAACGCTATGCCGTCCAGGCCGAGCTCACCGAGGCCGTGCCGGCCGCTATGCCCACGGCAGACGGTGTGAAGGCGCAAGTCCGGGCGCCGGTGCGCTGGAGGGACCGATACGGCGTGGTCCAAACCGCGACCGTGAGTGTCGAGGCAAGCGGCCCTGCCGGATCGAAGGTCGTGTTCTGGACGGATCGCTGGGGGACTCCGACCACGCCGCCGGTCACCGGCGCGGGGGTGGCGGCTCAGACGCTTGCCGCCGGAGCACTGGCCCTCGGCGCCTGGGGTGGCCTGGTGGTGGCCGTCGGCTTTGCCGCGCGCGGGCGCCTTGACCGCATCCGCATGGACCAGTGGGCGAAGGAGTGGGCCGAGGTCGGCCCGGCGTGGCGGCGCAGGACCACCTGATCCGCCCCAGCCGGTCCCCGACGGGGCCGGTCGGTCCTGGAGTACGGACCAGGAGCGGGAGGCTGGAAGCGACGGTAGGCCCACCCGCGGGAGCGCATGATGAGTGCAATGATCGAACGGCTGCCTGCCTGGCCACCACTTCTGCCGGACCCGTTCGGGTGGGTCGAGGGCGGAGTTCCGGGTCTGCACCAGATCCCCGGACTGCACAGCATCCGCATCGAGGAGAGCTTCACGGACGGTACGTACGTCTCACGGGCTGAGCTCCCGGGCATCCCCCCGACAGCGACATCGAGATCAGTGTCGCGGAGGGTGTGCTGACCCTGCGCGCAGCGAGGAGACGACCGAGAGGCACCACACAGAATCCGCTACGGCACTTTCGCCCGCTCGGTCCGGCTGCCCGCCGGAGCGCGCGGCGACGATGCGACTGCCGACCTCAAGGACGGGCGTGCTCACCATCCGGTGCCGGTGCCGAAGTCGGGTACCAGGACCATCCCCGTGCGGCAAGGCTGAGGGCCGACGGCCCGTGCCGCACATCTCGCACCCGCGCGCCATGGGCACCAGAGCGCGCGGGCGCTTCTATCCGTGAACATTGCTGCTCACACCGCCCGGCGCGGGCCGTTCGCCCCGCCTGCCAGGGACTCTCGGCCCATTCCCAAGCACCGGCCGACGCCGGAGCGTTGGGTGCATACAACCGCAGTTCGGGGCAAGGGAGGTATCGACGAGGCCTTGCGTGCCCTACCTCAATCCGGGCGGACCGCCCCAAGGATGGACGCCATGCACCACCACGACGGCTTCCGAGAGCTCGACCGGCAGGAGTGCCTGCGTCTGCTGGGGCAGGTGTCGATCGGCCGCATCGTCTACACGGACCAGGCCCTGCCTGCGGTCCTGCCGGTGAACTTCTCCCTGGACCACGACTTCTCCGTGCTGCTGCGAACTTCGGCGGCCTCCCGCGTGGCCCGCGCCGTGGGCCAGGCCGTGGTGGCGTTCGAGGTGGACCGGTTCGACGAGGCGGCCGGCACCGGGTGGAGTGTCGTCGTCATGGGCCCGGCGAACCAGGTCACTGACCCGGGGGAGCGCGAACGGCTGCTGCGGACCGGACCGCGCTCGTGGGTGCCGGTGCCGGACGGAGTATTCATCCGGATCCGTCCCGAGCTGGTGACCGGACGTGTTGTGGACCGCAATGAATTCCGTTCGGACGCGCGCGCGTCGCACGAGCAGCAGTCCGCCCCGTGATCCCGGTTGGACCTGGGAGTGGGACTCAGGGGGTGCCTACGGGTACGCGCCAGACCAGCGAGGTTCCGCCACCGGACGGGCAGGTCAACTCCAGCTCGCCGCCCAGCTGCTTGGCCCGCTCCGAGATGTTGGCCAGGCCGCTGCTGCGCCGGTCGGGAGGGAGCCCCACACCATTGTCGGCGACCGTCAGCACCACTTCCCGTCCGTCCGTCTCCAGGGCCACGTCAGCCCGGGTGGCGTGCGCATGGCGGCAGACATTGGTCAGCGCCTCGGAGAGAACCGCCACCAGGTGGTCGGCAATCTCCCGCGGCACGTCGGTGTCCAGCAGCCCTTCCATCCGGAGGCTCGGCGCGAAGCCCAGCACCGGAGCCGCTTCTCCGACCGTCCGCACGGCGCGTGCCCGCAGGCCCTGCCCGGTCCCCGCCTCATGTGAGCGCAGCCCGAAGATGGTCGAGCGGATGATCTTGATGGTCTCGTCCAGGTCGTCAACCGCGCGCAGCACACGCTCCGAAGCCGGGGAGTCCTCGATCAGACGCCCCGCGCTCTGGAGTGTCATGCCGGTCGCGAAGAGCCGTTGGATCGCCAGGTCGTGCAGGTCACGGGCGATCCGGTCGCGGTCCTCCAGCAAGGCGATCTGCTCCGCGTCGCTGCGTCGCTCCGCCAGCTCCATCGCCACCGCCGCCTGACCGGCGAAACTCCGCAGCGGGTCGGTCTCCTCGTCCGCGAAGACCGTAGCGCCCGCCTCACGGGCCAGCAGCAGCACTCCTCGTACCCCGTCCGCGGTGCCAATAGGCACAGCCACCGCGGGCCCCAGCCCGGCGAACCGCGGCGGCCCGGCCGTAACACGCTCGTCGTGGGTGACATCCGCGCTCGTTACCGGCGCGCCCGCGGTGAAAGCGGCGCCGCTCAGGCTTCCCTCCACCGGCAGCACCAGCCCACGGTGAGCGTCCGCGTTCGGCCCGATCGCCAGCTCGATCGCCAGCGTGCCGGTGTCGGGCATCGGCAGCGCCACCACGGCCAGTTCGGCGCCCGCGATCTCCTTGGCCCGTTCGGCGATCAGAGTGAGAACCTCGCTGCGGGGGCTGCCCGACATAAGGCTGTGCGTGATGTCCGCGTTCGCGCGCAGCCAGCGCTCGCGCAGCTTGACCTCCTCGTACAGCCGGGCATTGTCGATCGCCACCCCGGCGGCGACAGCCAAGGTGGACAGCACTGACTCGTCCTCATCGTCGAACTGAGCCCCGCCCCGCTTCTCAGTCAGATAGAGATTGCCGAAGACGTGGTCGCGCACCCGGATCGGGACGCCGAGGAAGGTGTTCATCGGCGGGTGATGGGGCGGGAAACCGTACGACGAAGGGTGCTCGGAGATCTTCGGCAGCCGCAGCGGCCGGGGATTCCTGATCAGCTCGCCGAGGATGCCGTGCCCGGAGGGGTACGGGCCGATCGCGGCGATCTCCTCGTCGCTGACCCCGACCGTCAGAAACTGCGAGAGAGACGTCCCGCTCGGCGCGATCACACCGAGCGCGGCGTATTCGGCGTCGACCAGTACGGCCGCCGCCTCGACGATGCTGTGCAGCACCTGCTCCAGGTCCAGCTCGCGCCCGACCGACAGCACGGCCTCCAGCAGGCTGTGCACCCGGTCCCGGGTGCCACGCGCCGCGTCCAGGCGGGCCTGCAGCTCCTCCAGCAGCTCGTCCAGCCTTAGATGCGGCAGCCGTACGCGGCCGTCCTCCGAGCTTGCCACCGCTGCTCCCTCCAGGTGTGCCTCGACGGGCCGACGGCTGACTCTGGCGACATGGCTACCGTACCGGGCCAGTTGGCGCGGCGGCATGGGGAGCTGTGGTCGGCTGCTGGGTTACCGGTCGGGCGTCTCGTCGGGCGGCGACTGCGGGCGCGCAGACTGACACTGTGTGCGGCAGAGGGCAGGGTGGGTCATGGCGCGGGCCTTCGAGCGGTCGGAATCAGCGGACCAGAACGGCCTCACCGGAGCGGGGCACGACTGTGGTCCAGCCGAGCTCCTGGTCGATACGGCCGCGAAGGGCCCCGGCGGCGCCGGGCTCACCGTGGACCATGTATGTCGTGCTGGGCGCGGGAGCGCCACGAAGCCAGTCGACGATCTGTCCCGCGTCGGCGTGCGCCGAGAAGTGCGGCACATTGGCGATCTCGGCCCGCACGGGCACGTACTGGCCGAACATCTTGAGCGTTCGGGCGCCGTCGACCAGGTCCCGGGCCCGGGTGCCCTCGGCAGCGAACCCCACGATCACGACTGCGTTGCGTGAATCGGGAAGCACACGCCGCAGATGGTGCAGGACGCGTCCGCCGGTGGCCATGCCCGCCGAAGACACGATCACGGCAGGCCCGGGGCGTCGTTGATGTCGATCGACTCCTGGACCGAACGGGCCGCGAGGAAGGGGTCCGGGCTGATCGCGGCCATGCCCTGGGCGATGACGGAAGGGTGCAGCTCGGGAGCGCGGGCGAGGATCGCATCGCGGTACACGTCCAGTGCGGCCAGTGCCATCGGGCTGTCCACGTACACGGGAACCGCGGTCGGCAGCACGCCCTCGCGCCGGAGGTCGGCGAGCCCCTGGAAGAGGCCACAGTCGAGCAGGATCCGGGCGTTGTCGCTCTCGACGAGGAACTTGCTGCCCGTGACGGTGCCTGCACCGCCGAGAAAGGACAGCAGTGCCGGCCTCGGCCGGGCCGTCGGCGCCGCTGCCGGGTTCGAGACTGTCTCGTCTTCCATGGCTGCACCCTCCTCGCTTCGCGGAGTGGGCCTCCACTGTCACACTCCGGGCGTCTCGTTCGGATGAGCCGACAGGTCCCGGCCGCAAGGTCGTCCGGCCTCGCTTCGGCCCAGTGGCCGCACTCACTGGAACGCCGCGTGGATCTCCTGCTCGGTGGCGCTGTGCGAGACGAGGAGCAACGCGTCACCGGGCTGGAGGCGGACAGCCGGTCCGGGCACGGTCGGCCGGCCGTCTCGTATGACGGTGGCGACGACGGTTCCGTCGGGCAGAGGGATGTCCGAGAGGGGTTTGCCGACTGCGCGAGAGCGCGTGGTGATCACGGTTTCGATGATGTCGACGCCCGCCTTGCTGAGGCGCAGCAGTGCCACGGTATCGGTGGCACCGGTTGCCTCCTCGATGAGGGAGATCAGCGGAGTGGCAACAGGGACGGCGATGTCGACACCCCAGCGCTGGTCGAACAGCCAGGCGTTCTCAGCATCGTTGATGCGGGCAACGACACGTGGCGCGGCACACTGCCGTTTGGCAAGCAGGCTGATGACGAGGTTGTCCTCGTCTTTTCCGGTGGCAGCGATGACGAGGTCGGCTGTGTGGGCGCCGGCCTGGTCCAGAACCGCAGGTTCGCAGGCGTCCCCCAGCATGAGGTGTACGGCGAGCTGTCCCTGAAGCGCATTGATGCGGTCGGCGTCCGCGTCCACCACAGTGACGTCGTTCCCGGCGGCGGCGAGCACCTGCGCGATCTGGGTGCCCAGTCGCCCGGCGCCGACGATGAGGGCCTTCATGTTCCCAGCTCCTTGTCGAGAAAGCCACGCAGACGACCGAGCGCGGTGGCGGCGACGGCGAAGGTGACGAGATCTCCGGGCTCGGCTGCCGTGCCGTGGGCGGGCACCAGCGAGCGGCCCGCTCTGGTCACTTCCACGACACGGATCTCACTGTCGACGTCGAACTCGGCGAGCCGGCGCCCGGTGAGGTAGGCCGGGAGCTGCGAACGGACCAGGAGCGTTTCGCCGTTGCCGAAGGTGAGTTCCGGTGTGAGATGGCGGTGCAGCAGCATCTGATGGATCTGGTTCACCGTCCAGCGGACACTCGCGATGGTGGGGATGCCCAGTTCCCGGTACATGTCGGCGCGCCATGGGTCGTAGATGCGGGCGAGCACGATGGGTACTCGGTACGTGTCCTTCGCGGTCCGCGCGGTGACGATGTTGCTGTTGTCCCCGGAGGTGACGGCGACGAGCGCGTCGGCGTGCTCGATACCCGCTTGCTCCAGGACGGCCCGGCTGAATCCGTTCCCTTCGAGGAACTGGCCGGGGAACCCTGCGGGCAGCCGCCGTCGGCTGCTCTCTTCGCGGTCGACGAGCCGTACGTCATGGCGCTCCTCGGTGAGCCGGACGGCGAGTGCGGATCCCGTCCGGCCGCAGCCCACGATGATGATTCTCATCGCTCTCCTCCGTTGTCTCGTGCGGCGCGGTGGCGCAGCCAGGCCTTGCGGGCTTCCTCTGCGGCCAGAAGCACGACTCCGAGCCCGCCGAGGACGGCCCAGTCGGTGACGGTGAGCGGGGCCGTGTTGAACACCTCCTGGAGTGGGGGCAGATAGCTGATGGCTGCCATCAGACCGATCCCGAAGAATCCGGCTGCCAGCAGCCACAGGTTGCTCAGCAGACCGGCCCGGAAGACGCTCTCGCGTTCAGTGCGCACCGCCAGGGCATTGAAGAACTGGCTGACCACGATCCCGGCCTGCACCAGGGTGATCGCCTCCCGATAGGCGACGCTGTCCTCGGTGAAGTCGGCATAGGGGATACCGGAAGCGTTGATGTGCCAGAAGAACACCGCGCAGACCCCGGCTGCCTGGATTCCGCCCAGGAAGAGGATGCGGCCCATCACTGCGGGAGAGAACAGCCGTTCGTCCCGTGAGCGCGGCGGATGGTCCATGACGTCGTCCTCCGGGGGCTCGGCGCCGAGCGCGAGAGCGGGCAGGACGTCCGAGCCGAGGTCGATGGCCAGGATCTGGACGGCACTGATCGGGACCAGAGGGAAACCTGCGAAGGTCGCGGCGAGGATTGGGACGAGTTCCCCGATGTTGTGGCTGAAGAGGTAGACCAGAAACTTCCTGATGTTCTGGTAGACGGAACGGCCCAGCCGCACCGCCGTGGCGATGGAGGCGAACGAGTCGTCGAGCAGCACCATGACGGCGGCTTCCCGGGCCACATCCGTTCCCGACGCGCCCATGGCCACACCGATGTCGGCGTGCTTCAGGGCCGGGGCGTCATTGGCGCCGTCGCCCGTGACAGCGACCACCTCGTGACGCCGCTGGAAGGCGGTGACCACACGCATCTTGTGTTCGGGGCTGACCCGGCACAGCAACAGCTCGCCTTGGCCGGCCAGCAGCTCGTCGAGGGCGTCGTCGTCCAACTCGTTCAGCCGGGCACCGGTCATGACCGTCGGATCAGCACGCTGCACGATTCCCACACGGCGGGCGACCGCCTCAGCGGTCAGCGGATGGTCCCCGGTCACCATCACGACCCGGATACCGGCCCGATGGCAGGCGGTAACCGCCTCCCGTACCTCGGGCCTCGGCGGGTCCAGCATGCCGACGAGCCCCAGGAAGGTCAGCCCCGACTCGACACACTCCCGGTCGGGATGCGGGCCTGAGAGTTCCCGCCGGGCGGCGGCCAGGACCCGCAGTCCCTGCTTGGCCAGCTCGTCATTGACATCCATCACCTCCGCACGCAGCGCGTCGGTCAACGCGATCACTTCGCTCTGCCGGTCGATGGCCGTGCACCGTTCGAGCAGCTCCTGGGGAGCGCCCTTCACACAGGCGTGGTAACCGTCGGCCCCGGAGTGCACCGTGCTCATCAACTTGCGTACGGAGTCGAAGGGATGCTCGCCGACGCGCGGAGCGGCCCCTTCTTCGGCGACCCCATCGAGTCCGGCCTTGGCGGCGGCGACGAGCAGCGCACCCTCGGTGGTGTCCCCGAGCACGTGCCATCGACCGCCCTCGGAGGGCGGCACCAGACGAGCGTTGCTGCACAGCGCCGCGGTCCGCAGGACTGCGCGAACCGGTTCGGGGTCTGCGACCTCACCGGCCGGCTCGTAACCCACCCCGGACACGGCGTGCATCACGCCTCCGACCCAGACCTGGACGACAGTCATCTCCGCCTGCGTCAGTGTCCCGGTCTTGTCCGTGCACACCACTGTTGTCGAGCCCAGAGCCTCGACGGCGAGCAGTTGCTTCACCAGCGCATGGCGGCGGGCCATGCGCCGGACGCCGATCGCGAGGGACACGGAGAGCGTGGCGGGCAGCCCTTCGGGGACCAGCGCGACCATCACACCGAGCGCGAAGACGAACGCCGACACGAGGCCCTGCCCCGCAGGCAGCCGCACGGCGAACAGAAGCGCACCCACGGCCAGTGCCGTACCTGCCACCCGGCGCGCCATCGAGGCGACCTGGTGCTGCAACGGGGTCTTCTGCCGCGGTGCGGCGGCGGTGAGCTGGAAGATCCGCCCGAACTCGGTCGACCGGCCGGTGGCGAAGACCACGGCCTTTGCGGTTCCCGCCACGACATCGGTGCCCATGAAGACACAGTTGCGCGCCTCCAGGACCGGGCCCTGGCGCTCGGGCTCGTGGCTTCGGCCGACGGCGTCGCTCTCCCCGGTGATCGCGGCGTTGTTCACGGTGATGTCGTGCGCCTCCACCAGGCGGCAGTCGGCGGAGACCGCATCCCCGGCCTCGAGAAGCACCACGTCCCCGTGCACCAGCTCCCGCGCGGGCAGTTCCCGCAGCACGGCGTCGCGCAGCACCCGGCAGGTGTGCGGCACCATCGCCTGAAGCGACTCCGCCGTCCGCTCGGCCGAGTACTCCTGGGCGAACCCGATGGACGCGTTCAGTGCCACCACGCCCAGGATCGCCACGGCGAGTTGCAGGGTGCCGACGTCCCGTGGCTCCTGGAGTGCGTACGCGAGGAATGTGATTGCTGAAGCGATGAGCAGGACTACCGCGAAGAGGTCCGTGAACTGGGCTGCCAATTGCCGCCACATGGCCGGGTGCGCTGCGCGCGGGAGTTCATTGGACCCGAACTGCCGGAGCCTGGCGTCGGCTGCGGCGGTCGTCAGTCCACGGGGCGAGGTGTCCAGTGCGGAGTACACAATGGTGGGCGACAGCGTCCGTATGGCGAGGCCGTCGGCATCTGCCGCCGCAGCTTTCCCGTCGGAGCCGTCGGGAGTCAGTACATCCGTCGGGGTGGTCACTACTGCGTCCCTGAAGCGCGCCGCCCCGGGCGGCGGGCCGGGCACTGGTGCGGGTCACATGATGTCGAGGACATCACTCACCGACCGGCGCGGGGTCACGGGACCTTCGGGGCCGTATCCGAGGCGGATCACCATCTGCACGTGACCCATCGCCGACCCCGGGTCGCGTACGGCCCACCGCAGTTCCGGCCATTCGAGGGCCTGCGACGTCAGGGACGTGACCAGGCCGTCCAGGGTGGCCTGGAGCAGAACTCGCTCCATCGCCTGACCCGCTCGCAGCCAGTCCTCCGGCCGGTCGCCGGCCGTACCGAGCAGCGCGAGGCGGGGCTGCTTTTCGAAGGTGGCCGAGCCACGACCGGGAACGGGATGCCGGCCGGCGAAGTCCCGCACGGGAGCGGTGACATCGTGCTGACGGGGGCCGAAGGCATACGCGGGGATTCCCTCCCGCCGCGAAGCGTCACCCTTGGCGCCCGTGTCGGTCCAGCGAGCCAGCTCATCCCGCACTTCGGGGTGGAGCGCTTCGCGGCCCTCGGCGTCGTGCACCAGGTTCAGCACGGACTTCACATGCCATGCGTCGGGAACGTACAGCCGGGCGCCTTCGAGCAGGGCGGCGCCGCGCAGCCCGTCCAGGATGTCGTCCGGGATCTCCTCGTCGGTGAAGGGGTGGCGGCTGGAGTGTCGTTGGCGGACAGCGGGGTGGAATAGGGCGAGATCGTGCTCAGGGCCCGCGGGTTCGGCAAGGTTCACCTCGGCGAGCAGCCACGGATCGGCGGGGTCGGGGAGCAGTGCGGTGACCGGTTCCCGGCCGGCGTGCACGGCGGCCACCCGCAGGTTGAACAGCGCGGCGGCACAGCCGAGATGGACGGCACGGTGCGTTGGGTCCGACTTGGGCATCGTGCGCTCCGGATCGGCGCGCAGCTGCATCGTTCCGGTGCTGCTCAGGTACCGGAACTTCCAGGGTTGTGCGTTGTGCATGGACGGGGCTGCCGTGGCGTCCTCGACGAGGGCTGTCACGATGGTCGAGTCGAGCGGTGGTGAGGGCACTTGATCCTCCTGCCGAGAGGGGTCAGTCGTGGGTGACGACGGCGACAGGTGCGGCGCTGTGGTGCATGACCGCGTGGGCGACGGGACCGATGTGCGAACCCAGGGGAGCCCGGCGCAGGCGTCGGCCGACGACCACAAGATCGGCGTCGGCCGCCGAGTACACCAACTGCTGCGCAGGCGAACCGATGAGAGCCCGCTCGACAACCTGCACCGACGGGAACTTCTGCCGCCATGGCAGCAGCATGTCGCTGAGGGCCTGCTCGACTTGCCGGCCCACTTCCAGCTGGATGCCGGGGTCGAGCGTCGGCGCGTAGCTGAACAGGAGAGGGAGCGTCCAGCCGTGTACGGCGCGAAGAGTGCAGCCACGCCGTGCGGCCTCGTCGAAGGCGAAGGCCAGGAGTTTGTCGCAGGGCTGGTAGATGTCCAGGCCGACGACCACGTCGCGGTACACGGATGCGGCGTCGGTCTGCTCGGCGCCGCCGGACCTGGTGCGGGACTCCTTGTCGTGGTGCTTGGGGGCCCGTACCAGCACGACCGGCTGCTCGGTGGCACTGACCGTGGCCATGCCTACCGAGCCGATGAGGAAGCCCATGATGCTGCCAAGACCCCGGGAGCCGAGCACCAGCATCTCCGCCTCACCCGCCTCGATGGGCAGGGCGGCAGCGGTCCTTCCGGAGAGCCGTCGTGTGGTGATCTCCAGTCCGGGATGGCGCTGCCTCAGCTCGTCGGCGGCATCGGCCAGAATCTTGTCGGCCCACTGCTGCTGCACTTCGGGTCCGACCATGGGTATGGCGGCGGTCGTGGGCCACTCCTCGGCGTGAACGAGGTGCAGGGGCACTTCGCGCAGCAATGCCTCCCGGGCAGCCCATGCGGCGGCGCCACGGCTCTCGGGCGACCCGTCCAGGCCGACGGTCACGTTGCGAGTCATGGTGCGGACCTCCTCAGGGGCCGCGCGTGCGGCCACAGTTCCAGCGTCTTGGTCCGGCCGCTGTCGCAGGAGGGGCCGAGGGGCCCCCGATGGGACCGACCGGCCCTGGTGCCCCGCGCGGGACCTCCTCTGATCACGGTCGGCCGGCCGGATCCGCGCCACCCATGTCCAGCCGGAACGGCGGGTACTCGTCCGTCATCAGACCCGCGTACGCGGCGACCCGCAGCACCCACCGGTTCAGCCCCATGATCAGGTCGAAGATGTCGCGCGGGTACTTCTCGGTGAAGGCCAGGACGACGGCCGCGATGACGGCGAACACGGAGATCAGGCCCACGTTCCACCATGCGGCGTGGAAGCCGCCCATGAAGAAGCCGATCACGATGTAGTGCGGGATGGCGAGCAGCCACCACTTCACCAGAACCAGGCCCCGTGACAGCCGCTCCGGGTAGGCGATGTCCAGTCGGGCCGGATAGCCGGGCTCCTCGGCGAGGCTGAACGGTGGGTAGCGGTCGGTGCCCAGTGCTCCGTACGCGTAGTACGAGACCCGCCAGGTCCAGCGCAGCACTCCGACGTTGAAGTCGAACAGCGCCATCGGATATCGCTCGGTGAACAGGATCGCGAAGAACGCGACGATGGTGACGAGGACGAAGGCGATCCACAGGAAGAACAGCACGAGGTAGTGCGGGATCACGAGGAGCCACTTCACCAGCCACAGCCAGCGCGACAGCGGCGCATCGAGCGCCGCCTCCACTCTGACGGGCCGGTACGCCGCGGGAGTCGTCGTCATGGCAGTCAGCTCCTTGTGCCGGGTGCCGCCCCGGTCAGCTGCCGGCGAAGCCCGAACGAGGCCAGGGTCAGCAGTGCCGCGGCGAAAGCAGACAGAATGATGAGATTGCGCAGGATGTCGGTGACGCCGCCGTTCTGGGACAGCAGGACGGTCCAGGCGTCGACGGCCCATGCGTGCGGCACGGCATGACCGGCGGTGCGCAGCCACCCGGCCACGAGGGCGAGCGGCCACATGCAGCCGCCCAGCATGCCAACGCCGGCGCCGACAGCGAGTGTGCGGAGCTGATGGCACCGGTGGTGGGTTGGGACAAGGAGCACATCGAGAAGGACGTAGGGCACAAAGCCGATCAGCCGCTTGGTCCGGGCGGTCCTGCCCGGCGCCACGCCGAAGCTCACCCCGTCGACGACGGTGCGCTCACCGAAGGGCCGGACGAGGTCGGTGCATCGCAGCACCGCGGACTCCGCTCGCGGCGGCGCGTGAGGCGTTGCTGGTGCGGCGGTCATGGCTCCAGGCTGGGCCCGGTATGGGCGGTGACACGAGGGCCGGGCGGGCTGCTCCGACAGGGCCGGTCGGCCCTAGCTAGGGCCAGTTGTCCGGGGTCACCAGGGCCACCCGTGCTCCGCGCCCTCCGGTGATGTGAGCCCGGCATCGTTGACGCGTGAAGAGAGACGGTCCACCACTGACACCACTCCGTCCAACCGCTGAGTGAGCTGCAGTACGACAGGGATCTGACTGTGCCGCTCCAGTTGCCCCTCCAGAGTGACCACCCCGTCGACGACATGGACATCGATCAGGTTCGGCGCCAGTCCCAGCACGTCCGTCAGCACGTCTTCGATCACGTGGCGGCGGATTTCGGAGTCGGGGCGCAAGAACACCTGGAGGAGATCGCGCCGTGTGACGATGCCGACCAGGCGGTCTTCGGCGTCCACCACCGGAAGCCGTTCGACGCCGCGCCGGAGCATCGTCCGGGCGGCCTTGGCCACGGTGTCTTCGGCTTTGACGGTGATCGCGGGCGCGGACATCAGCAGGCCGGCGGTGAGGCCTTCCCGCTTGTCGTCCCGCGTGTCCGCAGCCGAGCGGGCGGTCCGGCCGTGCTGAGGTCCCCGTTGTTCCTCGTCCGCCCCTCCGGCTGACGCCTGACGGACGAGGAGGTCGCTCTCGGAGACGACGCCCAGCACGGTGCCGTCGTCGTCGAGGACGGGCAGCCCGGTGATGTCGTGCTCCGCGAGCAGTTTGGCGACATCCTTGAACGGCGTGGCAGGCGTGACCGAGATGACCTCGCCCACCATCAGGCTTGCGACCTTGCTGAGTTTCATGTCCGTATCTCCTCCTCGATACGATGACGCACCGCGGCCGTCAGGGCCGCCAGCCGCCCGGATGTGACCGGGCGGAGTGGTTCGGGGCCGTGGATGCGCCGTGCTGATGCCGGGAGAGCGGCGACATCGGCGTCGAACCGCGTGCGGGCGTCCGACAGGCGGTCCGGCGTCCCCGTCCTGCGGCCCCCTCGCATCACAGTGCTGAGCAGCGGTTCGGCGCCGGGCGGCGGGTCCTCGTTCCACACGCCGATCACGTCGGCGCGGCCGGACCGGCGGAAGACCTGCTTCGGCGCGGGGGCCGTCACCTTCGCCGAGGAGAGCTTCATGACCGGCCGCCCGTCGTACTCGACCAGTTTGTACGCTGCGTCGAGGAAGGGCGCGTCCGCGGCCACGCCGACCCGGGTACCCACCGCATACACGTCGATCGGGACGCCGGCCCGCACGAGCTCGTCCACTGCGTACTCGTCCAGGCCACCGCTGGCGATGATGCCGACGTCCGTGAGGCCGCCGGCGTCGAGAATGTTCCGTGCCCGGCACGCGAGAGCCCCGAGGTCACCGCTGTCGAGACGAATGGCGCAGCCGGGACCGCGCCCGAGCTCCTTGAGCACCCGTGCCGCGATCGCGACTCCGCCCTCGGTGTCGTACGTGTCGACGAGGAAGGTCACCGGTCCGGGATGGGTACGCGCGAATCCCCGGAACGCCTCCTCCTCGCCCGGGAAGGCCTCAATGTACGAGTGAGCCATGGTGCCCGAAGCGGGTATGCCGAGCCTCGTCGCCGCGGCCACGTTGCTGGTGCCCACGAAGCCGACCAATGCGCCCAGCCGGGCAGCCTGGAATCCTGCCTGCGGCCCGTGCGCGCGACGCAGTGAGAAGTCCACTACGGGCCGCCCCGCGGCTGCGATGACACAGCGGGCCGCCTTGGAGGCGACCGCCGTCTGATGGCACAGCTGAGTGAGCAGGAAGGTCTCGACGAGCTGTGCCTGCGGCAGTGGCGCGGTCACTTCCAGCAGCGGCTCTCCGGCGAACACGAGCCGCCCCTCGGGGACAGCACGCACCTCGCCGTCGAATCCAAGGCCGAGCAGCAGCTCAAGGTCCAGGGCCGGCCGGTGCAGGGCCTCGGCGAATACCTCCACGTCGTGCGGACCGACGCGGAAACGGGACAGGTAGTCGAGCGACGGCTCCAGGCCGGCGGCCACCAGGAACCCGCGGCCGGGCGGCAAGTCCCGCACGAACAAACTGAAAGTGGCCGGAGCGCGCATCCCTTCCCGCAGGTAGGACATGGCCATCGTCACTTCGTACAGATCGGTCGTGGTCACCTCAGACATGGCGGTCGCCGCCCTTCGCAGCCGCGGAGTCGTCCACGTCGTAGGTGAGTCGCTCGATCACATCCACCACTCCGTCGACGCTCTCGCACAGTCGCAGAGTGATGGGGATGAGGCTCTTGCGCGTCACAGTGCCGCTGAGAGTGACCCTGCCGTCGGCGACCTCGACCGTCAGCGCAGAGGGCGGCAACTCAAGGGTGTGGGTGACGACGTCCTCAAGGATTTCCTCCTGGATCGCCCGGTCCCGCCGCAGGAACAACTGCAGGAGGTCACTGCGGCTGATCACACCGACCAGACGGCCCGACTCGTCGACGACCGGCAGCCGTTTGACCCTGTTCTTCTCCATGACCCTGGCCGCCCGGACCGCGCTCCACTCCGGCTGCGCGACGATCGCAGGACTGGACATGAGGCCCTCCGCCGCGCTGGATGTGCCTCGCGATGTCTGTCTGCGCAGCAGATCTGCCTCGGAGACAACGCCTACCGGCCGCTCGTGGTCGTCGATCACCGGTACGGCGGTGATGCCGTATTCGTCGAGGAGGCGGGCGATCTCTTTGAACGGGGTGCCCCGCTGCACGCTCACGGCCGTGGGGGTCATCAGGTCGGCAACACTGCGGTGCCTCATGGCGCGCCAGTCCTTTCCTTCACCTGCCGGATCAGGCCGTCCTGAATGCCAGCGTGGAACGAATCCCGCCCTCATGCACAGGGCCGAGAGGTCCTCGGAGCGGACCGAATGGATCAGCCTCGGCCGGACAGGGACCTTCGGCCCTGTCAGGGGCCCCTGTGGCTCTCTCCATGCTGATCTCGTGGTGACACCGTGAGGAGTGATCCCCGATGGAACTCGGCGAGGAGGAGCCATGGGCGGCAGCGCTGCGGGCGGCCCGGAACTCGGGATAGTGGTCGTGGGCGTGGACGGTTCGGCGAATGCAGCGACGGCTGCAGACTGGGCCGCGGCCGAGGCCGACCGGCGGGGGAGGCCGCTGCGCCTCCTGTACGCCGCCAACACCTACCGGAGAGCCCTGTACGCCTCGGTCGAGACCGTCGAGCGCGAGCGCCAGCGCGGGCGCGACGTGCTCAAGGACACGGCGGACCGGCTGGCGGAGCAGTACCCCGAACTGCAGATCAACAAGGAATTGAGCCAACGGGAGCCGACCGTCAGCCTGCACGACGCTGCTGGCAGCGACGGCACGATCGTCGTGGGGAACCGCGGCTACGGAGGGTTCGCCGCGTTGCTGCTCGGCTCCGTCGGGCTCCGCGTGGCGGCGGGCGCGACGGTCCCCGTCGTGGTGGTCAGGCGCGCAGCAGCAGGGGCGGAGACCGGTGTGGTCGTCGCCGCCGTGCGGGACGAGGACGACCTCGACTGTGTCCGCCACGCGGCGCGCGGCGCGGAACTCCGTAAGGCGTCGCTGCGTCTGCTGAGCATCTGGCAGGTGCTGCGGTATGTGGGCATGGTGGCCACCATGCTGGACGATGTCGACGAGATCGCCCAGCAGCACCTGCACCGTGTTTCGGCGGTGGCCGACCGGATTCGGGATGAATTCCCCGAGCTCACCGTGGCCGCGGACGTGGAGGAGGGCACATCCGTCGCCGGCGCTCTCGTCGAGGCATCGCGTCGCGCCGACCTGCTCGTCGTGGGCGGCCGGCGGCCGCCCGATGCCTTCGGCCCCACGCTGGGACGGGTGGCGCATGCGGTTCTGCATCACGCCGATTGCCCCGTGGAGCTCATCCCGCGCGAGAGCAAAAAACACCGGGAGGAACAGTGACAGCCCTCGCAGAGCGCCGCGAGATGATCGTCGGCGTCGACCCGCAGCACCAGTCCCGCCCCGCACTTGCCTGGGCTGCCGACGAGGCCCACCGCAGGCACCTTGCCCTTCGGCTGCTGCTGGCCGTGCCACCGTTGCACGACACACGCCACGCCGATGCCACCGCGCACCACATCGACCTTCGGCGGCGAGGAGCCGAGGCGCTCACTTCCGCTGCCTCATGGGCACGGGCTCGGCACGGGAAGCTTGAGGTGATGACGGACTTGCTCGACGGGGTTCCCGCCCCGGCGCTCTGCCGCCACTCGGAGCAGGCCCGGATGGTGGTCCTCGGCTCGCGTCGGCTGGGCCGGGCGGAGGAGTTCTTCAGCGCGAGTTCGGTGGTGGTGCCGGTCAGCGCACAGGCCGACTGCCCGGTCGTCGTCGTTGGAGAGCCCGAGCATGTGACGCAGCAGCCGCCCTACCTGGTTGTCGGCGTCGACGGCAGTCAGGCTTCGCGTGCCGCTGTCGCCCAGGCCTTCGAGGAAGCAAGCCTGCGGGGGGCCGGCCTGCGTGCCCTCTGGATCTGGCCGCCACCGGTGGTCTCGTTCACGGGCGAGGCGGAGGCGGTGCACGAACGCCGACGGCTGCTGTCGGAAACAACGGCGGGCTGGTCGGAGAAGTACCCGGATGTGGCTCTGACGCACGAGGTGGTCCGCGGACATCCGGTCGAGAAGCTTGCGCGGGCCTCCGAGCATGCACTGGCCATCGTGGTCGGCCGCCGGGGCCGGGGCGGGTACACCGGCATGCGGCTGGGATCGGTCGTCCACGGCGTGCTGCACCGAGCGCTCTGCCCGGTCATCACGGTTCCCACGCCGTGAACGGCGGCCCCCGACAGACGCCATGACCTGATCCGCTTCACACCGGCCCCGTCGCCGTCGATCGGAGCACCCACGTGACCTCGCGCCCCGTCCGCACACCGCCGGCCACCGACGAGCGCCGTCCAGGGCTCACTGAAGAGGATGCGACGCGCCGCCTCGCCGAATACGGCCGCAACGAGGTGGCCGCCCGGCACACCGTGCGCCTGCACACGCGTGTGGTTGCACAGCTCAGGGATCCGCTGATCATGGTCCTCCTCGGGGCCGTGGCACTGACCGTGGCGATCGGGGACCACGCCGACTCCGTCGTCATCGCCCTCGTGATCGTCGTGAACACAACGGTGGGAGTGATCCAGGAGGTCAGAGCCGACAACGCTGTCGCCGCACTCTCCGCCATGTCAGCACCGAACGCACGTGTCCTGCGCGGCGGTTCCGAGCGGGAGGTGCCCGCGGCCGAAGTTGTCCCTGGCGATGTGCTGGCACTCGGCGAAGGGGACATTGTTCCCGCCGACGCGCTCCTCACGCAGGCGTCGGCGCTGCTCCTCGACGAATCCATGCTGACCGGTGAATCCGTACCCGTGGACAAGGACCCGCGCTCCGGACGGCCGGGGGCTGCGACGCTGAGCGCGGGCACCGTCGTGGTCCGGGGCAGGGGCATCGCCACGGTGACAGACACCGGGGCCGCCAGCGCTCTGGGCCGTATCGCCGCGCTGCTCGAAGGGCGACTCGAGGCGACACCTCTGCAGCGGCGGCTCGCCGCACTGGGACGGGTTCTCGCCGTGGCGACCCTGGCACTGTGCCTGCTGGTGTTCGCCCTGGGACTGATCCGTGGCCTGGCACCGGGCACCATGGCGGTGACCGCGATCAGCCTCGCCGTGGCCGCGGTACCCGAGTCGCTCCCTGCCGTTGTCACGCTGGCTCTGGCCCTGGGCGCGCGGCGCATGGCGGCACGTCACGCCGTCGTGCGACGCCTCCCCGCCGTGGAGACGCTCGGATCGGTGACCGTACTCGCGACGGACAAGACCGGCACGCTCACCGAAGGCCGCATGGTCGTCGAACGCGTATGGACACCTGAAGGCGCCGTCGACTTCACAGGCACCGGGTATGAGCCTTTTGGCGACGTACGCGTCGACGGCCGGGCAGCGGAGCCCGCCGAACTCAGGCCCGTACAAAAGCTGTTGACCACCGCAGCGCTGTGCAACGACGCCGCGCTGCGCCCACCGGACGAACCGCCCGAAGACACCGGCACCCGCTGGACTGCCCTCGGCGACCCCACCGAGGCCGCGCTGCTGACGGCCGCGGCCAAGGCACGCTGCGAGGAACCGAGCACACTCCACCAGACCTACCCGAGGACCGACGAAGCGCCGTTCGACAGCCTGCGCAAGCGCATGAGCACACTCCACGGTACGCTGTCAGGGCAAGTGATGGTGTGTCTGAAAGGCGCTCCGGAAGCAGTCCTCGACCCCGCTGTGCTCGACGAGCCCGCGCAGCTCCTCGATCGGGCCCGGGACGAGGCAGCGCTGCTCGCCGCGCGGGGATACCGGGTGCTGGCCGTGGCCTGCGGCGAGCGGACCGAGGCTCCGGCGCGGGCAGAGGACGCCGAATCGGAGCTGCGGCTACTAGGCCTGGCGGCGATCAACGATCCTCCGAAGCCGGCGGCAGCCGCCACGCTGGCCGCGTGCCGGGCCGCGGGCATCACGCCCGTGCTCATCACCGGTGACCATCCCGCCACCGCACGGGCCATCGCCACGCGCGTCGGTCTGCTGTCCCCGGACAGCGAGCCGGGCGAGGTCGTCACAGGTCAGTCCCTGGCGGCGGGAGCCGTGGACGACCTCACGGCGGTAAGGGTGTTCGCCCGTACGGACCCGCAGCAGAAGCTGGACATCGTCGAAGCCTGGCGCGACCACGGGGACGTGACGGCGATGACCGGTGACGGCGTCAACGACGGACCCGCACTACGACAAGCGGACATCGGCGTCGCCATGGGGCGGCGAGGCACCGAGGTGGCGAGACAGTCGGCCGATCTGGTGCTCACCGACGACGAGTTGTCCACCGTGGTCGCGGCGGTCGAGGAGGGGCGCCGCGTGTATGACAACATCCGGCGCTTCCTCGTCTACGGACTCGCCGGGGGCACCGCAGAGATCCTGGTGATGCTCGTCGGCCCCCTGCTCGGATTGTCACTGCCGCTGAGGGCGGGGCAGATCCTGTGGATCAATCTCCTCACCCATGGTCTGACCGGGGTGGCGATGGGGGCAGAGCCAGTGTCCCCGCGCGCCATGCACCGGCCCCCGCGCCCGCCGCATCAGCACGTGTTGGGGCACGGCCTGTGGCAACGGGTGCTCTTCCTCGCAGCCGTGGTCACCATGGCAAGCCTCGCTGCAGGCCTCTCGGCCCGTGCCGTGGATGCCCCCTGGCAGAGCGTGCTGTTCCTGTCCCTGCTGGCCGCACAGCTCGGGGTCGTCATGGGGCTGCGGGACCGCCTTCTCACGCGGGAAAACCTCTTCCTGCCGGCGGCGGTGCTCGCCTCGGCCGGTCTCGCGGCGGCGGCTCTGTATGTACCGTTCCTGCGTTCGGTACTTGAGACCGAGCCGCTCGGCGGGACGGATGTCGCTGTGGCCGCGGTCATGGGTCTGGCCGGTTTCGCCGCCGCCAGGCTCAGCAGGCAGCCATGGCTGCGGCGGTTGGTCGTCAAGCAGTAGTCGTCAAGCGGTATGGGAGAGGTGGGGCCGAACGGCACCGAAGGTGGGACTGTTCGGCCCTGGCAGCAGCGCACGCCCCGTGTTTCCATGGAATTGACGGAAAGGGCCCTGACGAGGACGTGGAGAAGCGGCTCGTGGCCGTGCACCACGCAATCAGGATCCGCGAGAAGCGGATGGGCCCTTTTCGCCTTGACGTGCCCGGACCGAGGTTGTCGTGCTGATGCCTCAGGGCGCTGCGGGTGCCTGGTTGTTGCGGCTCAGGCGGACGTTCACGACACCTTCGACCGCGCGGGCGGCCCGGGCAAGCAGGGAGACCAGCGCCCGGTCCCTGAGGTTGCCGTGAAGGGTGACCACGCCGTCGGTGACGGAGACTTCCACTTGTGCCGCGGGCGGAAAGTGCTGGATGACGGTACGACGGATCTCGTCGGCGATGGCCTCGTCGGGCCTGAGGAACACCTTCAGCAGGTCGCTGCGGCTGACGACACCTTCCAGCAGGCCGACCTCGTCGACCACGGGCAGGCGCTTGACGCGACGGCGCGCCATGATGCGTGCGGCCTCGGCGACCGTGGCGCTCGCGTGAACGGTGATGGCCGGGCTCGACATCAGCTCCTCTGCGGAGACCGCCCTCGCCTTCGCCATGTCGGACAGCGGCCGGTCTGCCTGTGCGGGGTTGTCGAGGCGGTACTCCTCCTTGGGGAGCAGATCGGCCTCCGAGACCACGCCGATCACACGGCTCTCGCCCTCCAGCACCGGCAAAGCACTGACCTGCCACTGCTCCATCAGCTCCACGATCTCCTTATAGGTCGCATGGCGCCCCACCGCGACTGCGGTGTGAGTCATGACATCGCTCACTGTGTGCGGGGAATCGGGCATGGCGGGCCTCCCGGACGCCGGTCACAGAGTCATGCCGCTGCCGTGAGGCGCGTACAGATCGAGCAGGCGGATACGGGCGGCATGCAGCCGGTGAGCAAGCACCCTGCCGACCCAGTGTCCGATCGCGGAGCCGAAGGCAGGGTCGGCATCCATCATCATCCGCACCGTCGACGCGTCGAACTCCTGAGCGCGTACGGGTGTCATGGCCTCGGCGCCGAACTGCCACACATACGGTGAGAACAGCCAGGACCAGCCCACGAGTTCACCGAAGCCCAGGTTCTCGATCACTGCCGGGCGCCGTCCCGGAACTTGGATGTCGAGAGTGATAGTGCCGGACTGGATGATCCAGAACCGGTCGGCGGGGCGGCCTTCTTCGAAGATGCGGGTCCCCTCAGGGAATTTGACGTCCCGGGTGATGCCCAGCAGCCGGGCACGGTGCTCGGGGGACAGAACGGCGGTCATACGGGTGGGGGAGGGGGTGCTCATTGCTGGGCCTCCGTTTCGAGCGCGCGGCTTCCTCGCTGATGACCGGTGAGCCGTCCGGGCCGCACTCGCCGGTTTCTCCTGCGGGGCCGCTGTCTGTGCTCAGCTTCAGTCACCCGATCGGCGCTGGGGAAGGGCCGGGCGGCCCTGTCCGCGGCCCGACAGGCCCAGTTCTGCCCCGCTTTGGTGTCGCGGTCAGGCAGGCGGCGATGCTTTCGGCCCACAGGGCAATCCGTTTTTAGTCGCGGCAGTCGTCGCCGTCCTCCTCCAGGATCACCCGGGCGATGCGTCCTCGCGCTCCGTCCGCCGGCCGTCCGCCGAACGTGACGTGCTCCAGCGCTCCCAGTCGACGCTCGACTTGGCGGACGCCGCGCACGGCAGGGAAATCCCGTTCCAGCGCCGACGGGTCGAGGGGGCCGCTGCTGAACAGCCACAGCGGCCGCCCGGCCAGAGCATGGCGGTGGCACGCCGGGCCCTCGCCCGAGCAGCTGCTCGCCGAGCGGTTCGCCCGCGGCGACATCGACGAAGAGGAGTACCAGCGGCGTCGTGCGGCCCTGCGCTCCCCCAGTCCCCTCACCAAACACTGACGCCCGCCCACGGAGGAGGATCGGCCATGAGGAACAACCGGAACGGCCTGTATGCAATTGCGGCCGCCATCGCGCTCGTCGGCGCACTGGCGCTCGGTGTGCCCCTGGGCACCTTCGCCTTCCTTTGCGGGCGTCGTGGATGTCGAGTGGGCTCTGGGCGGCGACGCCCCGGCGACAGCGGACAAGCCCTCGGGGACGGACGACTGATCCGCTTGATGCCGATGTGACGGGCCATCGGCCGAGGCGCCCGGCTCGGCAGGGGCGTCAGCTCGTGCGTTCCACGTCCTTGTGCTCAGGGCCACCGAGCACGACCTTGAGCGCACCCGTGTCGGCCGCGCGTGAGAACACGTCGTACGCCTCCTCGATCTGTCCCAGTTCGAAGCGATGGGTCGCGATCGCAGCCGCGGGCAGTCGACCGGCAGCCAGCATGCCCAGCAGAACCGGTGTGGAGTAGGTGTCCACCAGGCCGGTCCTGATCGTTACGTTCTTGATCCAGAGGTCTTCCAGGTGGAGCGTGGCGGGTTTGCCGTGCACGCCCACGTTGGCCACGTGGCCTCCCGGCCGTACCACACGCGTGCAGAGTTCAAAGCTTTCCGGTACTCCGACGGCCTCGATGGCCACATCGGCCCCGAGCCCCTCGGTCAGATCCGACACCAGCTGCTCAGGGTCTTCCGCCGCGTTGACGACGGCGTCCGCACCGAGTTCGCGGGCGGCGTCCAGCCGCGACTTGGCCAGGTCCACCGCGATGATCCTGCCGGGCGAGAACAGCCGTGCCGTGGCGATGGTGGCGAGCCCGATGGGGCCGGCTCCCACGACCACGACGGTGTCGCCGGGCCGGACTCCTCCGTTGAGGACGCCCACCTCGTACGCAGTGGGGAAGATGTCGGACAGCAACACGGCGTCGCTGCTGCTCACTGCTGCGGGAAGCGGATGGACGGAGAAATCGGCGAAGGGAACGCGTACGTACTCGGCCTGCGTGCCGTTGATCAGGTGGCCGAGCACCCATCCCCCGTTGCCCCGGCACTGCCCGTACATCTGCTCGCGGCAGTAGCGGCAGCGGCCGCAGGGGGAGATGCAGGAGACGAGCACCCGGTCGCCGGGGCGGACCGTGCTGACATCGCTTCCCGCCTCGACGACCTCGCCGACGGCCTCGTGCCCGAGGACGGTCCCTGGGGTCACTTCAGGTACGTCTCCCTTGAGGATGTGCAGGTCTGTTCCGCAGATGGTCGTGGTGTCGATGCGGACGACGATGTCCGTGGGCGCTTGGATGCCCGGATCTGCCACCTTGTCCCAAGAGGCCTGGCCGGGGCCGTGAAAAACGAGTGCCTTCATGACGTTCCTCTCCTCAGCTGTCCGATGTGTGTCTGTTGTCTCTCCACCCAGCCTGTGGTGGAGAGACAACAGACGCACAGGGGCCGATCGGTCCCTCGGTGGGGGGTTCACCGGCCCGATCGGCACAAGGGCACATGGTGTGATGGTGAAGCCGGAGACAACGGCAGGAGGCGGCAGCCATGGACCTCGCGGACTACGACGCGGTGGCCGACCACGGCACGGCGCCCTCGGTGATGCGCGACGAGGCCGACATCGCCCGCGAGCTGGTCGCGGAGGTTCACCATGCCTTCATCGTGGAGTCCTTCGCGGGGGCCGCATCCGGGGCGGCCGTCGCCTGAGATGTGATGGATGTGCGCGTCCCGCCCGGGGAACACGACGGGCTTCGACGACGAGTTGATCGCCAAGGTGAGCTCGCATGAGCGTCACCGCTCCTGCGAAGCGTCGCTGACCCCCAACCTGCCACGCGCGCGAAGCCCGAGTCGGAGGGCCGTTCGGCCGGTCTCGGCCCGATCGGCCCCAAAGGGGGGCCGGACGGCTCATCCGAGGATGCCAGGCTCCTGACAGGCTTGATCCGTGACGGTGACAGTCACGACGCCGAAGGGAGGGCGGAATGCACCACCGAACAGTCGGAGAGCTCATGACCCGGAATGTTGTCCGGGTACGGCGTGATGTGCCGTTCAAGGAGATCGTCAGGCTGCTTGCCGAGAACGATGTCACCGCCGTACCCGTCGTGGACGAACTGGACCGCCCGATGGGTGTGGTGTCCGAGGCCGACCTACTGCGCAAGTCGTCCGGTCAGTCCGACCCGTCGGGTCGGGTGCCGATGCCGCATCTGGAGGCGTGGCAGCGGGCCAAGGCCGAGGGAGCCTGCGCCGAAGAGCTGATGTCGGCTCCGGCCGTTTGCGCGCGTCCGGAGTGGACTGTTGTCGAGGCGGCGCGCCTCATGGCAGTACAGAACGTCAAGCGGCTGCCCGTGGTGGACGCGGCGGACAGGCTCCAGGGCATCCTCGGCCGGAGCGACTTGCTGCGGATCTTCCTTCGCCGCGACGACGCCATCCGCGATGAGATCAACCGGGATGTGCTGCATTCGACAATGCGCCTCGGCCCTTCGGAGATGACGGTTGAGGTGGACGAAGGGCAGGTCACGCTCGGTGGCTCCGTCGATGTCAGGAGTCTGATCCCGATCATTGTGCGGCTGTGCCGGAGTGTGGACGGCGTGGTTTCGGTCTCGGAACACATCACGTACCGGACCGACGACAGCACGAGTTCCACCAGCGGCACGTAGGCCGTCCGAATGTGGCACCGCACGCGTGGTCGACCAGATGTTGTTCGCGACCACCGCAGGGAGGATCACGATGTCCACACTCCGAACCGACGCATCCGTGCTCCGGACATGCACCGGCATCGATGCAACGCCGCTCCCGCGAGCAGAGGTCTGCGAAACCCATACGGCGGTCGTTTTCTTCGTCGGCGACCGCGCCTACAAGGTCAAGAAGCCGGTGGACCTGGAATTCCTGGACTACTCCACCGTGGCGGCTCGGCGTGCGGCGTGCGAGCGGGAACTGGCTCTCAACCGTCGCTTCGCCCCCGACGTCTACCTGGGCCTGGGAGAATTTCGCAGCCCGGGCGCGGACACCCCAGAACCCCTCGTCGTGATGCGCCGCATGCCGGCGGAGCGCCGCCTCTCCCGGCTGATAAGCGAGGGCGTCGTCGTCGACGGTGCCCTGCGGACTGTCGCCCGGCAGCTCGCCACCCATCACGCGGATGCGCCCCGCAGCGCGGACGTGGACGAGCAGGGCACCCGAGACGCGCTGTCCTCGCGCTGGGAAGCGAGCTTCGCGCAGGTACACGCGCTGGCCGACGACGCACACGCTTCCGACGAGGTGGAGGAGGTCGAGCGACTGGTGCGCCGCTACCTCGTCGGCCGCAAGCAGCTGTTCGACACACGCATCGCGCAGGGGCGGATCGTCGACGGCCACGGCGACCTGCTCGCAGAGGACATCTTCTGCCTCGACGACGGCCCCCGCCTCCTGGACTGCCTGGAGTTCGACGACCACCTGCGCTACGTCGACGGCCTTGACGACGCCGCCTTCCTTGCCATGGACCTGGAGCAGCTGGGAGCCCCGGAGGCCGCGGGGTTCTTCCTTGCCCAGTACAGCGAGTACTCCGGCGACCCGGCACCGCCGTCCCTGCGGCACCACTATGTCGCCTATCGCGCCTTCGTCCGTGCCAAAGTCTCGCTGATCCAGGCCCGGCAGGGCGCGCCCGGCGCTGAGGCCGCGTCACGGCGACTGGTCCTGACAGCGCTGCGTCACCTGAGGACGTCCGCTGTCGGCCTCACGCTCGTCGGCGGGCTGCCGGGCAGCGGCAAGTCCACACTCTCCGGCGCGCTGGCCGATCGCCTCGGCGTCACGCTCCTCAGCAGTGACCGTCTCCGCAAAGAGCTGGCGGGCATCCCCGCAGAGGTGTCCGCCGCGACCGGCTACGGCGAAGGCCTGTACACACCCGAGTGGACCGCCAAGACCTACACGGCCCTGCTCGACCGCGCATCCGCCCTGTTGTCCTCGGGCGAGTCCGTCGTCCTGGACGCTACCTGGTCCGATGCGGAACAGCGCGAAGCTGCCCTGCGTATGGCCGAACGCGTCAGCGCCGACCTGGTGGCCCTGCACTGCCAGGTGCCGGACGCCGTGTCGGCGGCCCGCCTGCGTACGCGCGCCCCCGGAGCATCCGACGCCGACCTCGACGTGGCCACTGCCATGGCAAGCAAAGAGCCGCCATGGACGGAAGCCGTCACGGTCGACACCAGCGGTCCCTTGGAGGCCGCGGTCGTCCAGGCGCTGGCAGCCGTACGCCCCAACGGCACCGGCCAAGCCCCTGTCTTCCGCCGCCCCTATATGGAAACGGACTGAGCCGAGTCGACGGTTCAGCGGCGGCCCCGCCTCCGACAGCGCCGCTCCGCCCGGCGGACGGTGCCGAGAGATCCGGGTGCGAAGGTTCGCGGCGGGGTTGGGCCGAAGAGCCCGTACCAGGGCCGAACCGCCCCTCCCGAGCGGCCCGCCCCGAGTGCGACGGTGACAACGGGAACGTCTCCCCTCAGCCGAACGGAAGGCGGTGGGCACGATGGAGCTGCCCTTGGTCGTGGGTGTCGACGGATCCGAGTCCAGCCTCCAGGCACTCGACTGGTCGGTGGACGAGGCAGCGCGTTATGGAGTGCCACTGCGGCTGGTGTACGCCTCCAAGTGGGAGCATTACGAGGGCGTCGCTCTTGCCGGGAGCCTCGGACGTCCTCACGAGCAGGTCTTCGCGGAGAACATCGTCGGATCGGCCGCCGAACGAGCCGGCCGACGGAACCCGGATGTGAAGGTTTCGGCAGAGGTACTTACCGACGACCCGGTAACCGTGCTTCTTCGCGAAAGCCGCAAAGCCTCGGCGGTGGTCACGGGATCGCGCGGCCGTGGGGAGTTGAGGGGGCTGCTGCTGGGCTCGGTCGGTCTGGCCGTGGCGGCCCGGGCGCACTGCCCGGTCATCGTGGTGCGCGGCGACAAGGCGGCACTCGGGAGCACGCACGGGCGGATCCTCCTCGGCGTGGCCGACACCGCCGGGGGACGGGCGGCGGTCACGTACGCCCTGCGCGAGGCCGAAGCCCGCGGCTGCAACGTCGATGCGGTCCGTGCCTGGCGCCGCCCGGCGCAAGAGACAACGGACCATCCGCTGCTCGCCGACGATCCTGCCCGCTATTACGAGGAGCAGGCCGCGACGCTGCTGGACGAGGCGCTTGGGGAGTCCGTCCGTGACAACCCGGCCGTGCAAGTGCACCGGACCACGGTCGAAGGCCCGGCCCACAAGGTGTTGGTGCAGCGCTCGGCCGCTGCGGATCTGCTCGTCGTCGGCGCACAGCGGCGCCAGGGCCACTTCGGTCTCGAGCTCGGCCGGGTGGCGCATGCCGTGCTGCACCACGCCGACTGCCCCGTGGCCGTCGTACCGCAGCCGGTGTGATCGCGGCCTTACGTCCGGAGCCCCGTCACACGGTCGGCGCGTCGGTCGCCTCTGTGGGAGCGCTTGCGTTGAATGTGTGCTGATTGCCGGGGAGCGCCGACAGGACCTGGAGGCACCCTTTTCCTGGAACGCTGCTCGCGGAGGCGGACGAGGACTTCACCGTGCCGCGCACGGGCCCCGACGAGAGGGCCGCGCTGCCGCGCTGCTGCACTTCACCATCGGCACCACCGATGTCCCCAAGGGCGCGGTCCATGTCCACGAAGCCGTCGTCGCCCGCACAATCACCGCCGCGTACGTCCTGGATGCGGGCCCGGACGACGTGTACTGCTGCACTTATGTCCGATCGCACGGGCGTACCCATTGATGAGGGTGACTATCCCCACTCACCGGCCCTCGCCGATGCCGTTCCTGTCGCTCGAACGGTCCAGCGCGTCAGCGGTTGACGGTCAGCCGCACCGTCTTGACGATCACCGCCACGCCGCGCACGGGCACAACAGAGAGGCGAAGCCATGAACGTTCTGGTGGGATACGCCACCGCACACGGCTCCACACGGGAGATCGCGGAGCGCATCGGGGCACGACTCGGCGAGGCGGGTCTGAAGGCCGACGTGCGGCCCATGAGCGAGGTCGAGGACGAGGACGCGTACGAGGCTTTCGTGCTCGGCAGCGCGGTCCATGGGCAGGCCTGGCTGGACGCGGCGAAGGACTTTGTGCACCGCAACAGCGATCTGTTCCGGGTCCGCCCCGTGTGGATTTTCAGCGTGGGGATGCCCGGCGCGATGCGCGGCCCGTGGAGGCGCTTGGCTGGCGAGGAGGAAGCGGTCATCATCGACGACCTCCCTGATCACATCCCCTACAGGACCCATCGCCTCCTGTCGGGTGTCATCAAGCCCAGCCAGCTGCCCGTCACCGGGCGAGTGATCTTCCGGCTGATGGGCCTCAGGTACGGCGACTACCGCGACTGGCCGGCCATTGACGCCTGGGCGGATGGGATTGCCAGGGAGCTTTGCACCCCGTGACGGGTTCGCTGGACCGAGCGGGACGGGACGGTGCACGATCCCGCGGTGGGCACGACTGAGCACGCCACCCTGCGGGTCTGCGTGGCGGTGCCGGGGCCGCTCTTCGCGTGGCGGGCTTCGCTGAGGGCGGGCAGCGTGGATTACAGGGGTCCGTGCGAGAAAGGCGACAGGGTATGGAGAGCAATGCATCGGCGGGCCGGGTTGTGGTGGGTGTCGATGGTTCGCCGTCGTCGCAGACGGCTCTGCGGTGGGCGATCAGGTACGCCGGTCTCATCGGGGGCTTCGTGGAGGCAGTGGGTGCGTGGGAGCTTCCGGGGATGCACGGCTGGTCTGCTCCGGCGGTGGACGCCGATCTCGACGAGGAGGTGGCGCGCTCCGGGTTCGTCGAAGAGCTGCGCGGTGTGGTCGGGGACGCGCCGTCTGTGGAGGTGCGGCAAAGTCTGGTGCGTGGCAATCCGGTGGCGGTGCTGCTGGCCGCGGCGGAGGGGGCTGAGGTGCTGGTGGTGGGCAGCCGGGGGCGGGGTGGTTTCGCCCGTGCTCTCCTGGGCTCTGTGAGCCAGCAATGTGCTCTGCACGCCACGTGTCCGGTGGTCATTATCCGGCCGGACAGCAAGGCAGGAGTCGGCCCGACCGAGGCCGCCTGAGCCACGTTGCCTGCGTCCTGCCCGGCAGGGGGACGGCGAACGGCGCCTTCGTCGGCAAGAGGGAGGCGGGACAGTGCAGAGCGCGACACCGGCGATCGAACTCAATGCCCCTGACGAAACGGTACGGGAGGACCGTCGGCGTCGAGCGGCTGGACATCACCGTGAACAGGGGCGAGGTGTTCGGATTCCTCGGCCCCAATGGGGCGGGCAAGACGCGACCATCCGCTGCCTGGCCGGGCTCCTGCGGCCGACGTCCGGGCGGGTCCGTGTGCTGGGCCTGGATCCCATTGCCGACCACCTCCGGCTGACGCCGACACTTGGGTATCTGCCCGGTGAGCTGCGGGTCCAGGTAGACCGGGCTGCCGTCGAGTGCGGGAATCACGCGGCGGCCCCGCTGTCCACGGGCAGCGCGGCCAGACGCCACTCCAGCATCCCGTCGGTCAGCCGGACCGCCTTGCGGTCATGCTCGTGCAGCAGGCGTACGGCGTCGTAGGCGAGGACACAGTAGGCGCCACGGCAGTAGGCGACCACCTCGACATCTGCCGGCAACTCCGCGATGCGCTCAGCGAGTTCGTCGATCGGGATGGACACCGCGCCGGGGATGTGCCCGGCGGCGTACTCCTCGGCCGGCCGGACGTCGAGGACGACGACCCCGCCCGCCTGGGCGCGGGCCAGGAGATCCTCGCGGTCGACCTCCTCGGCTTCGTCCGTTCCGAGGTAGGCGGTGCGGGCGGGCTCGACATCGGTCTGATGCCTCTGGGCGACCTGGCGCAGGAGCGCGTAGAGGGCTGCGACATCGTCGCCGGCCAGCCGGTAGTAGATGCGTACGCCGTCGCGGCGGGTGGCCACGAGTCCCGCCTGCCTGAGGGTCTGAAGATGCGCCGAGGCGGTGGTCAGGTTCAGCCCCGCAGCCTTGGCGAGCGCGTCGACGGGGCGCTCGCCCTGCGCCAGCAGATCGAGCAGTTCCAGGCGCTTTCCATTGCTTAGCGCCTTGCCGGTGCGTGCGAAGGCGTCGTACAGCGCGGCTTTGCGCGCAGGGTCTCCCATAGCATCCTCCATCATTCCATGGAATATTGTAGCTAAGGGCGGGCGCTGAAGCGACCTGCACCTTCCGTGACACCTGGAGGATCCGATGGGCTTCGCCAACGATCACTTGATACCGCTGGTCGATGAGGGGCTGGGCAACAGCGCCTACCTCGTCGACCTCGGCGACGGACGGGCCCTTGCCGTGGACGCGAACCGAGATCTGCGCGCCCTGCGGACAGCTGCCGCGCGGCGCGGGCTCACGGTCGCCTTCGCCGCCGACACCCATCTGCACGCCGACTTCCTGTCCGGTGCGGTGCAGCTGGCCGCCGACGACGGCGCCGCCGTACTCGCCTCCGCCGCCGGGAACCGCGCCTTCGAACACACCGCGCTCGCCGACGGAGACGAGATCGACCTCGGCGGACTGACCCTGCGGGCTCTGGCCACCCCCGGGCACACCGACGAACACCTGTCCTTCCTGCTCCTGGACGGCGCACGCGAGCTCGGAGTCTTCACCGGCGGCTCGCTGATCGTCGGCTCGGCAGCCCGCACGGACTTGCTCGGTGCCGACCGAGCGGAGGAGCTGGCCCGGGCCCAGTACCGCTCGCTCAAGCGCCTGGCCCAGCTGCCGGACGCGACCGCGGTGTGGCCCACGCACGGCGCCGGATCCTTCTGCTCCGCCCCGCCCGGCGCGGAACGCACCACCACCATCGCCGCGCAGAAGCAGGCCAACCTGCTGCTGGCCGCGCCCGACGAGGACGCCTTCGTACGGGAGTTGCTCGGCAGCCTCGGCTCCTACCCGGCCTACTTCGACCGCCTGGGCGAGGTGAACCGGCGCGGGCCCGCGGTGATCGGCTCCGCTCCCACACTCGGCGCACTCACGACGGCCGAGACACGCCAACTGCTGGGCCAGGGCGCACAGCTCGTCGACGTACGCCCGATCGCGGACTTCGCCGTCGGCCACATCCCCGGCGCCATCTCCATCCCGTTGCGCGACCAGTTCGCCACCTGGCTGGGCTGGTTGCTCCCCGACGAGGTCCCGCTCGTCTTCGTCACCGCCCCAGGACAGGACCTCGCCGAACTCACCTGGCAGTCCCTGAAGATCGGATACGAGCGGCTGGCCGGGCACCTCGACGGCGGCATGGCCGCCTGGACCGCCGACGGCGGACCGCAGCAGACCGTCGCGCTGGTCACCGCCGAGCGTATCGCCGGTCGCCCGGTCCTCGACGTACGCCAGCGGGCCGAGCACACCACCGGCCACATCGCCGACGCGGTCCACATCGAACTCGGCGACCTCCCCGCACGTGCCGATGAAGCGCCGGACAGCGCGGTGGTCCACTGCGGGCACGGCGAGCGCGCCATGACCGCCGCCAGCCTGCTGCAGCGCGCCGGGCACCGGGATCTCGCTGTCCTCGACGGCGGACCGGGCGACTGGTCCAAGGCCACCGGCCACCCCCTGGAGAAGACCGCGTGACCACCCACGCCACCGGTGAGACCGGCTCGGGCATACGTCTCGGACTGCGCGCCAACCTGGCCCAGTTCAGCCTGCTCGTCGCCGTCAACGCCCTGGTCGGCGGCATGCTCGGCCAGGAACGCACCGTCCTGCCGCTGTTGGCCGACGACGTCTTCCACCTGTCCGCCTACACCTCCGCGCTGACCTACATCCTCGCCTTCGGCGCCACCAAGGCCGTCACCAACTTCTTCGCCGGCACCTGGTCGGACCGCTTCGGCCGCAAACCAGTACTGATCGCCGGGTGGCTGATCGCCCTGCCGATACCGGCCATGCTCGCCTGGGGGCCGACCTGGGGCTGGATCATCGCCGCCAACATCCTGCTCGGCGTCAACCAGGGACTGACCTGGTCCACCACGGTCATCATGAAGATCGACCTGGTCGGCCCCGAACGACGCGGCCTGGCCATGGGCTTCAACGAGGCCGCCGGCTATGCCGCCGTCGCCGCAACCGCCATGGCCACCGGCGCCATCGCCGAACACGCCGGACTGCGACCCGAGCCGTTCCTGCTCGGTGCCGCCTATCTCGTCCTGGCCCTGGGCCTGTCCACCTTCGCGGTACGCGAGACCCGCGACCACGCCCGCTTCGAAGCCGCCCGCCACGTCAGTCCCACGGGCAGCGAGCACGACGGGGAACTGACCACGAGCCAGATCGCGCGCCTCACCAGCCTTCGCGACAAGGCCCTGTCCGCCGCCAGCCAGGCCGGCATGGTCAACAACCTCAACGACGCCCTCGCCTGGGGCATCTTCCCCCTCCTGTTCGCCGCGCACGGCCTCTCGATCGCCCAGATCGGCATCCTCGCCGCCCTCTACCCCGCCGTCTGGGGCGCCGGGCAGATGCTCACCGGCTGGTGGTCCGACCACATCGGCCGCAAACACCTGATCACCGCGGGGATGCTGCTGCAGGCCGCCGCCATCGCAGTCGTCGCCGCCGGTACCACCTTCGGTGTCTGGGCCACCGCCCAAGTCCTCCTCGGCGTCGGCACCGCCCTGGTCTACCCCACCCTGCTCGCCGTCATCGGCGACGTCGCCCACCCCGCCTGGCGCGCCCGCGCCGTCGGCGTCTACCGCCTGTGGCGCGACGGCGGCTTCGCCGTCGGCGCCCTCCTCGCCGGAGTCCTCGCCGACGCCTTCAGCCTCACCACCGCCATCTGGGCCATCGCCGCCCTCACCGCAGCCTCCGGCCTCCTCGTCGCAGTACGCATGTACGAGACCCACCCACGCAACTGACACCAGGCCGCGCCAACCACCGGTACGGCCGACTGGCCGCATGCTTGCAGCGGCAAGGCTTGTGCACTGACGTAGCGGCATGCCCTGTCGAGTCGCTCCCCGACGTAGATCGACCACCTGCCGGTCGGGTCGCGATGCCACACGTGCGATAAGGACTGAAGGAGCCGCTCCCGAGGCGGACGTAGGCTGCGCGCAGACGTTCTGGCGCGGTAATGGCCACGAGCCTCCGCCCCCCGGATCCGCGGGCGGAGCCTCTGCGCGTTGGAAGGGGCATCAGCTGCGCGGAGGTTCGAGCCCCTTTGCCGAGCCGGCGCGATCGCTCTCGTGCACTTCGAATCTGTCCAACCGGGACGCGGTCAGGACGCGGTCAGGACACAAGGACAGGAACAGACCGACAAAGACGAATCAGCACCGACAACGGCTCGCCCCATCTGACCTGCCAAAACGTTGTGGATCGGCGTAGATTTACAAGGGCCGCCAAGATCCCCAAAGGACTCATAATCCGTCGGCCGTGGGTTCGAGTCCCACCCGCCCCACTCCAGTAGTGCCCTGACCTGCAGAAACGTCCCAGTGTTGGGGCGCGAACTCGGGCTCAAAGGAGAGAATCCGCTGCTCACGGCTTTGGAGCGTAGTGCAGCTCCTGTTCCTCGTGGAGTAGAGGACTCTGGCCTGCGATGATGTGGGCGATCAAGGTCGTTGCTGGCTGGAGGGACTGCCTCTGTCGGGCTCGAATTCAAGATCGAGGGGACGTACAGGGGACGCAGGGCGTCGGTAGTGGATCCGCGACCCCGTCTCGTGTGCCCGTTCTGGGGGTGGATCGGCGGGTGCTGTGTGGTCGTCCGGAGACGCCGGAGAGCAGGTCACCTTCGCGGGCTGCTCGCCTCCGGCATCGGTACCCGAGCGGGAGCAGACGAGAGCGCTGGGCGCCTGAAGCGGTCCGAACGAAAACGGCCCCGCGGAGTCACCCTCAGTAACGCCTTTCGCTGTCGGCCTGCGGATGCGAGCCCATGCTCGGCACCAGGCTGTCCGACTGTCCCTCGCACGCGTGATCTCGATGCGCCTCCCAGCCGTCTGTCCGACACCCTGCAGTGCCCCCTCACCTCGCCGACGGCGAAGCACCGCATTGCTACCCGACAAGCGCACGAGTTGGGGGGACGGCAAGGGCCTTGGGCGCTTGTCCCGACCCGCACGCCGGGCTCCGTCATCCTCACCGTGCCCCAGCGACCCGTGTTCTCCACGGACCCGGCCCACTGCCGTTCCGCCCTTCGGACGGGGCGGCATCGGTGCCGTGCGGTGGCGGATGTGCATGCCGTCTGCGCCGGCAGCGCAGAGCCTCGGTGTGCGGAAAAGTTCGGGTAGCGGCCGAATGTGGAACGCAGGAGGGCCCGGAAGCGCCGTGGTGGTGCTTCCGGGCCGAAACCCTGCCCTCGCGCGGACCGACGGGAGGCGAGTGCGCCGCGGTGCGCTCAGTTGGAGAACGCGGTGGGGAAGGTCAGTTGTGCGGGACGACCGCCACGGGGGCGGTCGCGCGGCGCAGCACCGCTCGTGTGACGGGTCCGATGTGTGTGCCGATCGCCGAGCGGCGTATGCGGCGTCCGACGACCAGCAAGGAGGCGTCCTTCGAGGCATCGACGAGGTGGTCCTGGGCATGGCCCACGAGGCACTGGCTTCACCTCGATGCCGGGGAAGTCGCGGCGCCACGGGAGTTGTGAGGTTGGGGCCCGGCACGACGGCCTGGCGTGGGTATGGGTGCGCCCACCCGCCCTTCCGTGGCCGGGACGGCCGTGTCCGAGGCGGCTGTGAATCGCGCGGTGGGGCAGTCGGCCGCCTCACGCCGAAGGCGGTGGGAGCACGGCTGCGGAGGGCGACGCTGCGGTGTGGCTGCTGTTCCGCGGGGGTTCTACCGGGCGGGAGTGATCAACCCGTAGTTGCCGTCGTACCTGTGGTAAAGCACGCGTCCCCGGCCGGTGGCGGAGTCGGAGAAGAAGACGAACGGAAGTCCGGTGAGACGCATACGCTGGACGGCCTCGTCGACGCTGCACTCGGGCACCGGAGCCGAACTCACACTCAAAAGGGGTCCGGCTTCGTGTGCCGGGCTGCCCGCGCCGACCGAAGCCACGCGATGCCGGCCGGTACGGCCGTCGCGGTAGACGACGCTGTCACGTCCCGACGTCATGTCGGTGAACAACCAGAAGTCGTAGCTCATGGACTCCAGGTCGATGACGGCGTCCTCGGGCGTCTGCCAGCCCACACTGAACGACTTGTGCCGCACGATGCGACGTTCCTCGGTCGGCGGCTGCTGCCGGTCGGGGTAGTGCCCGTGACGGCGGCTCTCCCGCGACGTCCCCTCGGCGGCCGGGCCGCCGCGGTGCTCCGGGCCGATGTGCCGCCGGGTACGGGCCAGTCGTGCGGTCAGCCGGTCTTGCAGGAGGTCGACCGCCTCGAACATCGTGTCCGCGGCAACGTGAGCGCGCACCGGGTGCCCGTTCACGTCCACCACCGCCTGAGCTGTGGCCGGACGGCTCGCCGACGGATTGGCCGCCTGGGTGAGCTGCGCCCGAACGGCCAGGACCGGCGAACTCACGTGCGCGATCGCCGCAAGCACCTTCTCCTGGGCGTACTCGGATGCGCCCTCGGGTACTGGCCCACGGCTGTTCACCAGGACATCGACGATCGGACTGGACTTGAGACGGTTCATGGAAGACTCCTTCTTGGTCGTCCCCAGCCTTGCTTCCGCCCGCCGTCCGAGGTCAGTGCCGTCCGGCCCCAGCCCCGGGCCCACCAGTACCTGGCCACCTGGGTTTCGCGGGCTGTTCGGCCACTCAGGAGGGACCTTCGGTCCACAACGCGGGACGGATGCACGCCCCTTGGTGTGGGTCTCCACCGCTCTCGCGGGCGACGGAACCCCAGGTCGCAAGGTGGCCGGGCGCTCATTGACCATGTGCTGGCCACTGCCTGTGGCCCTGCCGCCCACGCCCCACTGCAGCCGGATTTGCCGTGCGTACGTCGCGGTCGTCGACGGCGTAGGTCAGTCCGTAGATGACTGGCCGCCACGCCGTCGACCCACTCGGTCATCCGAAAGGCGACCGCCTTCATTCTCCGCCGTTTCAACTCGCCGGACGGAGTGATGACACCGTGCGCGACGGACACATCGATCGCCTGGGGGGCGATTCAAAGACTGTCCTCGATCACGTCCTTGACGATCGCCCGGCCGATGGCGTCATCGGGCGCTTCGGAAATCGTGGCGTCCACCCGCACGGTGACGGCGGGAGCGGTCAGCAGCGCGCTTGCCATGCGAGCGTGCGCTTTGGTTTCGGCCTTGGCGGCCGGACGCCACCATCTGCGCAAGAGACGCCGGATCCCGTGGCGCGGCGAGGCGTGGACCCGGGTACGTGGCTCGTGAGGAGCGTTCGGCGATGTCCGCCGTGGGTGGTCCGCACCCACGTCGAGCATGCTCAGGGCGATTTCCCCGTCCCGCTGCCCCGGCGGTCCGCGCTCGTGGCGGCAGCGAGCGCGATGGCCCCGACGGCCATCATGATCAGTCCGACGAGCGGCCGGTCGGCGCTGCGCCATTGCCAGTCCACGGCGAAGGTGAGGATGGCGCCGAAACCGATCGAAGTGATGGCGCCGATGGAAAGCAACCCCGCCATGGCACACCCCCTTTGTCTGTCGTCAACGGGCTCCGTGCCCAGTGCCGCCTTTACTGTTCCGAAGGCCCCGGGGCGCTCCCAGGGGCCTGTTGGCCCCTGTGCGCGCCATACAGCCCTCGCCGGCGGCAAGGGCGCACTGCACTGGCTTTGTCCCCTGCCGCTGTTCCCGGGAACGGATATGAACAGCCGGATCCCGAAGGACTGTTGGCGGCGTGGAGTGGTCCGTTCGCCCCCATGGCCCGCGCCGCCCGCGCAGGGACATTGGCCGCCCGAGGACCCCCCTTCCGACACGGTCATCGCCGTGAACCGGCTGGTGGACAACGCCTCGAAGGCACTCGCCGACTTCGAACCTCTCACCCAGGAGCAGGTAGACCACATCGTCGCCAAGGCGTCGGTCGCCGCCCTGGACCAGCACACGGCCGCTCCGGCCGCCCTCGGGTCCTTCGATCTCACGGAGCCGGGAGCTGTTCGACGAGGGCCGGTCGGCCCGGCATGCGGACCCGTTCGGCCGGGATGCCCGCCTGGCACCGCCGCCCGATCGGGACAGTCCCCGCTGACGACTCGGTCGCGGCGGGAGGGGCTCTTCGTGGGAGCGCAGGTGCCGTCCCGGGCCCACCGGCCCCGGGCAGGGACCTGTGGCCCCTGAGCAGAGCGGCAAGGGTCGACCACTGTGGGAGACGTCGGCCCGTCCCCCTATTCCTCCAGGGAGCCAGCCATGTCCCGCACTGTCACCGTCGGCTTCGACGGATCCCGAGAAAGCCTGGCCGCCGTCGACTGGGCGGCCGAGGAGGCGCTACGGCGCGGGATTCCGCTGAAGCTCCTGCACGTGTGGAGCAAGGACGAAGAACGCCGCGCACGTGTCGATCCGGCGACAGCACGTGGATGGGGGCAGCGGACCCTGCGAATCACGGAGCGGCGTCTGCGGCGCCGCCACTGCGGACTGAGCGTGGTGACCGCGTGGGTCCCGGGTGACTCGGCCGACGCTCTGTGCGCCGCCGGAGACGAATCAGACCTGCTTGTGCTGGGCTCGCGCGGTCTGAGTGGACTGGTCGGCTTCCTCGCCGGGTCCGTATCCCTGGCGGTGCTCGCCCGGATGCGGCGTCCGGCCATCCTCGTACGTGCTCACAACGCCCCGGCGCCCGGGAACTCTCGGCCGGCCGGTGATGTCCTCCTGGGACTGGACGTGTACCCGCCGAGCGACGAGACGATCGAGTTCGCCTTCACCGCAGCCGAACGATACGGCTGCCGCCTGCACGTGCTGCACAGCTGGCAAATGCCTGCTGTGCACGGGCCCGACATGGCGGGCCTCCTGCCGACGTTGTTGGCCGACATCGGGCAGGAGCGGCAGCAGGCGCTTGACGACGCGCTCGCGCCCTGGACGGAGAAGTACCCCGCCGTACCCGTCTTCCGTCGGAGCAGCCAGGGACGGGCGGCGCAAGATCTGGCCGAGGCATCCCGCGACGCCCGGCTGGTCGTGGTGGGACGCCGGAACCGCCGCTCGCGGATCGACACCCACATCGGCGCTGTCACTCACGGGGTTCTGCACCACTCCGTGGCCCCCGTCGCGGTCGTACCGCACGACTGATACCAACGGCCGTCGGTGCGGCCGGAAAGCTGTGTCGCGGGGAGCTGGCACCCACGGATGAGACGGGCAACCTGCAAGGAAGCGCGCCCATGCGAGGCCACCAGTCTCCCGAGGGCCGGGCAGGCCCCGAGGGGCGGGAGTTTGACGACAGGGCTAGCTAGCCCTGTCGGGTGGCGGCGAGGTGGGCGTCCACGGCGACGACGCCGTCGACGCCCTGGCAGAGGCCCACGACCACTGGGACGAGACGCGGTTCCGGAACGTGGCCCCGCAGGGTGACGACCCCGTCGTGGACCTCGACCGCGACGGTGCCTTCGTCCAGGCCGAGGATGCGTCCCAGGACGTCCTGCTCGACCTCGCTGCGGATCTCGACGTCGGAGCGGATGAAGGCGTCGAGCAGGTCGCTGCGGCTGACGATGCCGGTGAGGAGCCCGTCGTCGCCGACCACCGGCAGTTGCTTGACGTGGCGACTGCGGAGTTCCCGCGCGGCCCGGGGGATCGTCCAGTCGGCGCGGGCGGTGAAGACGGGGCTGCTCATGAGCGCGCCCGCGGTCCGGGCCCGGGCCTTGCCCCAGGCGCGCTCGTCGTTCCCGTGCCGCCCCTGCGGATCGGGCATGCCGGTCTCGTGCCGCAGCATGTCGGACGCGGACACGACGCCGATGGGGGCGCCAACCTCGTCGACGACCGGGGCCGCGACGATGTCGTTCGCGTCCAGCAGGGCGGCGACCTCCTGGATCGGTGTGTTGGGGCGAAGGGTGACGACCTCCTCGGTCATCACGTCGCCGACCGTGCGGCGGTGCAGCATGGCATCGGCCCTCCTCCGCATTGCGACGAGGCAGCCGCGGTCGGACTGCCCGGGCGGACGACGCGGCGCGCCGGCCTCCGCGGCCCTGCCGTGCTCGTCCACGCCGTCTTCCCTACCCATGACAGCACTGCGCCGCTCCGGCGACCAGTGACGTTCGGCCTGGCGGGGAGGGCCGGCGGTCCCACGGCCAAAGGGTGCGGCCGAGGGCGAATGCTGGCGACGCTGGGCGCCTTGCCGTTGCGCTTGTCGAGGGGATGATCAGGTCGCCCCCTGACTGCTCACTCAGCGTCATTGAGCTGCGGGCTTCAGCCGCGAATGGGCGACACCTCAGCATGCGACCTCAACAGTTCCAAGGCTGACCTTCAGGTCAGGCCGGAATAAGGGACCGTTGCAGGGCAGGGCTTTCCCCCCGCAGGACTGCGTCGGTTGATACCCACTGGGCAACGGCGCGTACAGGGAACTGCCCTGACCTCACCCCACCACCTCCGGCAGGCGGTCCTAAGCGGTGGCGCGCTCCAATGTTGGTGATGTACTTTGATGGCATACATCATGGATGCTGGAGGTGCTCGATGTCCGTCACACAGATTGATCTCGATGACGAGGCACTCGCCGAGGCCATGCGGCTGATGGGTGTCACGACGAAGAAGGAGACGGTCAACGCGGCCCTGCGGGACTACGTGGCACGGATCAAGCGGCTCGATGCCGCCGAGAAGCTGGCCGCGCGCGGTGCGCGTGGCGAGTTCGAGCAGGCCGCGGCGGCGCATGACGCAGGCAAGCGTGCCCGACGCGAGGCCTTCGAGTGATCACATACCTGCTTGACACCTCCGCCCTGTGGCACCTGTTCCGCACCCCCGGAGCATTGCCGCCCTGGGAGGGGCACATCGCCGCCGGGGTGTTCCACCTCTGCGAGCCGGCACGCGCCGAATTTCTCTACTCGGCAACCAGCCCGCCCCACCGGGACGAGCTCGCGGAGGAGTTGGACGCACTCTGCCATCTCTCTCCCGTTCCGAAGAATGCCTGGCGTTGGGTCGACACCGCCCAGTACAAACTGACCCAGCGGGGTCAGCATCGCGCGGCAGGAGCGATCGACCTGTTGGTGTGTGCGACCGCGGTCCACCACGGGCATACCGTCCTCCATGTGGACAACGACTTCGCGATGGTGGCCGGAGTACTCAAGGAAGTTCAGCAGCGAGACGTACGAGCCTGATCTCCTGGGCCGGTCCACGCTGTCGGCCTGTTGGCCTCTTGTTGAGCGATGTCCAAGTCACTGTCCCGGGACTGTGAACCTGGTCGGTTCCTGAGCGCAGCCGTCGCACCGTCCAGATCTGCGAGTCGTGCGGCCAGGGTGGCCTCCGCGAGCCGGGTTGGCAGTGCGGCGCTGAACTTGAGGCCGTTCAGTGCACGCGCGTCCCCTGCGGGAAGGCACAGTTGATCGGCGGCCTCCGAAATGACCTTCCTCCATTCCGCGGGAGTCACGTCCTGGCGAGGTCGGATGCCGGTGTCTGTTGGCCTCTGGAGGGGATCGGCGATCGTGGTGAGTGTGGCGGCCAGGGTGGCGTTGGCCCGGTAGCGGGCCCAGGTCCACCAGCGGTCTTGGCGCGTCTGGTGAGCGTGACCGGCGGGTCGGTGCCGAGGAGTACTTTCCGTGCCGCCTGAGTCAGTTCGTACGAGGCGGTCCGGCCGGAACCTGCTCCTCCCCAGCGCGCCTTGCCGCCGCCGTCGACCGGTTCGACGAAGCATCGCCGCCGGGACCAGTCGATGTACGTCACCTGCCAGCTCTGTCCGGCGAGGAGCAGGCGCTGAGGACCCGCCACCTCTTCGGTCAGCAGCGCGGGATTGGTCGTGCCGATCTCGGTGCGGCCCGAGGGCAACGTGAACTCTGTAGCCGCGGTGAACACCGCGGTGAGGTCCATGAAGTGCCGGTAGCCGAAGCGGCGTTCAGCCTCGGGGCCGATGAACAGCATCCCTCCGTCCCGGTCCAGGAACCCTTCCTCGATCAGGTGGCGCACGAGGGGCTCGGCCGAAGTTCCGAAGGGGCCAAGCCCTCCCCACCATTCCTGCCACAGTCGGTCTCCGACCCGGTGCTCCTGGAGGCAGAGGGCCAGTACTTGTTGGGCGACGATGTGCCGGGGCGCTGGTGGGGCCGTCACTGGCTCCACCCAGCCGCGTGACCACAGCAGTAGCAGGGCTGCCGCACCGATCAGTCCGCCCTCGTCGACGGTGAGGAACAGGCAGGTACGGGTGAAACCTCGCCGCCGGCCGGTACGGCCACGCCGCTGGAGGAAGGAAGCCACGGTGGCGGGCGCATCGATCTCGATGACGCGGTCCAAGTCGCCTACGTCGATGCCGAGTTCCAGGGGGCCGGTGGCCCATCGGGGCTCGTGGCCCGGTGGGCCACCGGCGAAGCGTGCTGATCACACGGTCTCGGCCACTCCGTTGAGCGCCGGTGCGGGGACCGTTTTAGTGATGTTGACGGGCGGTGCGGCCGCTGCTGTTTCCCGGGCGAGGAAGGAGCCGAGTTCGCCGATGGTGCTCATGAGGGGGGCGGGGAAGACGACGGTGGTGTTCTTGTCCACGCCGATCTCCACCAGGCTCTGCAGGTTGCGGAGTTGCAGGGCAAGCGGGTGGGCCATCATTGTGTCCGAGGCGTCGCCGAGCGCGGCGGCGGCGAGCGATTCTCCCTCGGCGTTGATGATCTTCGCCCTCTTCTCGCGTTCGGCTTCCGCCTGCTTGGCCATCGCGCGCTTCATGCTGTCGGGCAGCTGGATGTCCTTGAGCTCGACCAGGGTGACCTCGACACCCCATTCGGCGGTGGTCACATCGAGGATCTGGCGGATATCCAGATTGATGCGGTCGGTCTCGGAGAGCGTCTCGTCGAGGGTGTGCTGGCCGACGACCTTGCGCAGGGTGGTCTGGGCGATCTGGTTGATCGCCGCGTGGGCGTTCTCGATCGCGATGACGGACTTCACTGCGTCGACGACCCGGAAGTAGGCAACCGCGGACACGTCCACACTCACGTTGTCGCGCGTGATGATGCCCTGGGACTGGATCGGCATGGTGACGATCCGCAGCGACACCCGGTGCAGGACATCCACGACAGGGATGATGAACCGCAGCCCCGGGGAACGGGTTCCCACCAGGCGGCCGAAACGGAACAGCACCCCCATCTCGTACTGCTTGACGACCTTGATGGCCATGGCGAGCGCCACCAGAGCTAGGACGACGGCGATGACCAGGAGAAGGATCAGAACTTCCATGTGTTGCTCCTCAGGTTGAGGACCGCGTCGACCTGCCCGAGGTCCCGGGAATGCGTCGGCACAACGGGTGATGCCATGGGTACCGACTGCTTGGCTGTGCCCGTGGCCCCGTCGCGACGTTCGCGGGCCCATCTGAGCAGGGCGCCCGGAGGTTTCGAGGACCGCGGACTACCGTGCCTCCAGCATCGCTTGCTGCGGATGCGCGCGGCAGGGCCGAACGGTCCCCGAAGCGCCGTGTCAACCTCTGTTTCTCACAGCGGTTCTTCCGCGTGATGAGCCGTCACCGCCGGGCGGAGGCCGGGCGCTCACCTGGGCACCGTGTGCTGTTCGCCGCGGTGGGACGAGGACTTGGCGGGGGCGGAGGGCCGCTTTCGCGGAAGCTACGCTGTGACGTCTTCCCGGGTGTACCTCCAGACATTTCTGACCCGACGTCAGCCAGCCGTGCTTCGGAGGCTTGTCGGCCTGGTCGTGTGGGAGCACGTTGGCGGCCAGAGGACGCTGTAGTGGATCAGGCGAGCCTGCTGGCACGCCCGGGACGACGAAGCTCTGCTCAGACTGCGGAGCTCACATCAGCCAGGGCGCCTCCTCGTGCCCCGTCGGGTCCCGGAACCAGTCCGTGTGCCCCTGGCGGAACGATGTAACTGTGGGTTCCCTCCTCCGCGGGTCAGCCGTTGTCGGCGGGGAGGGGGACGGCCCAGTGCAGGACGGTACCGGCGGGCTGGTTAGGGGTGAGGGTGAGGGTGCCGCCGAGGTCGGTGGCGCGAGCCTGGAGGTTGGCCAGTCCGCTGCCGCGGGTGCCGGCGGGGTCGGTGCCGCGGCCGTTGTCGGCCACTCGAAGCCGCAGGTGCGTGGCGGTGGCCTCGGCGGTGACGTCCACGGCGGTGGCGTGGGCGTGGCGGGCGGCGTTGGCGAGGGCTTCGCGGAGCACGGAGAGCAGCTGGTCGGCCACGTCGTTGGTGACGAGGGTGTCCGGCAGACTGGTCATACGCAGGGCCGGGGTGAAGCCCAGGGCCTCGGCCGCCTGGCCTGTCTCGGCCACCAGTCGGGCCCGCAGGCCGGTGTCCTCGTGACTGGGGCGTTGGTGCAGGGCGTAGATGGTGGAGCGGATGATCTTGATGGTGTCGTCGAGGCCGTCCACGACCTGCTGGATGCGGTCGGCGACCTGTGGACGGTCGGCGACTTGGGCGAGGGTGGACTGCAGGGTAAGTCCGTCGGTGAACAGGCGTTGGATGGCCAGGTCGTGCAGGTCGCGGGCGATGCGGTCGCGGTCTCCGAGGAGGAGAAGCTGTTCGGCGGCGCGGCGGTGTTCGGCGATCTCCAGGGCGAGTGCCGCGTGGTTGGCGAATCCGGCGATCATGGAGACGGTCGCGTCGGCGAATGCGGGACGGCCAGAGAGGCCGGCGACCTGCAGGACGCCGCGTACGTGTGCGGGGGTCGGCATCCCAGTCCCCGGTAGTGATCGTCTCGCCGGAGCTGTAGACCTTCCCGGCCAGGGTGGTCTCGGGCAGGACCAGCCCGTGTACGCGGTCCGCGTCCTGGCCGACGGCGGCTTCGATGACCAGGTCGCCGGTGTGGGGAACGGGTACGGCGAGGGTGATCAGGTCGGCGTCGGCCATGTCACGGACGGTGGCAGTGAAGGTCTTCAGCACCTCGGCGGGGTCGGTGCCGGACAGCAGACTGCGGGTCAGTTCACTGCTGGCCATCAGCCAGCGTTCGCGGCGGTGCACGGCGCCGTAGAGCCGGGCATTGTCGATCGCCACCCCGGCCGCGGCGGCCAGGGTGCCCAGCACCGCCTCGTCATCGGCGTCGAAGGCGGCCCCACCGTGCTTGTTGGACAGATACAGGTTGCCGAACACCTTCGCACTCACCCGGATGGGGGCACCGAGGAAAGTCCGCATCGGCGGATGACCCGCCGGGAAGCCGACGGCGTCCATGTGCTCGTTGAGGTCCACCAGCCGCAATGCGTGCGGCTCGCGGATCAGCAGCCCCAGGATGCCCTCGCCTTCCGGAGTGTGCCCAAGATCGGCGATGGTCTCCTCGTCCATGCCGACCGTGATGAACTGCTTGAGTCCGCCCTCCTCGCCGAGCACACCCAGCGCCCCGTACTCGGCGTCGACCAGGTCGGCCGCAGACTGCACGATCTGCCGCAGCACGACACCCAGGTCGAGGTCGCCGCCAACGGCCAAGACCGCCTCCAGCAGCGCATGCACCCGGTCCCGGGTGGAGCGAACCCGCCTGACCTGCGTCTGCAGATCTTCCAACAGTTCGTCAAGGTGCATCTGCGGCGCCGCTGCTCTGGTGCCCTGCGCGGCCGCGTCGTCGTCCATACTGACTCCCTTCGGCAGGCCGCCTCTGGCTCCTCCAGGATGCCCCCAACAGTCCCGCCTGGCGCCCACCACGCGCACCAACTACGTACAAACGTTCATCTCATTGGAGGACCATCGGCTCCGTCCGCACCGGCGCCCTCCGCGCCTACGACGTGATCCGTATGTTGTCGCGTGGGCGGGGGCACCTGGGGTGGCGCGGGATCTGGGCTTGGACGAGGTCGTCGACCGGTTCACGCTGGACGGCGACGAGACCAGCTGGCTGCGGAACAAGTCCGGTGCCACCCGGATCGGCTTCGCGGTGCAGCTGAAGTTCCTGCTCTGGCGCGGCCGGTGCGGCTGGAGCTGCCGCGCGACGCGGTCGAGCACGTCGCCCGCCAGGTCGGTGTTGCCGCCACCGATCTGGCGCTCTACGACTTCAGCTCACGGCAGGCGCAACGGCACCGCACCGCACCGCGATCCGGGAGCGGACCGGCTGGCACGAGTGCACCTGCACCGACCTGGTGAAGCTGACCTCGTGGCTGGTCGATGCGATGTCCGGCATCGACGACTTCACCTTCGACATGGCCGAGGTACCGCGCCCTCTACCCGCCGGACTGCTTCGCGTGAGAAGGGAAATCCGCTGCGCGGAGGTCCTCTTGGGCTGGCGCGATCACTCTCTCGGCGTAGATCGACAAGGACCGCCAAGATCCCCAAAGGACTCATAATCCGTCGGCCGTGGGTTCGAGTCCCACCCGCCCACTGTGCAGGCCTCTGACGCGTAAATAGCTTTCCGGGGAACCTTCCCACCGCGCTGGTCGCCGGTGACACTTGCTGTCGGTCCCGGCCTTGTGGCCAGGGCGCCATCACAGCCCCACAGTGTCGAGCGGGAGTAGCAGGCCATGGCGAGCGTGCATCCGATGGACCGGCAGGCCGTGTACGACGACTACGAACGCGCCCGACAGACCTTCCACCGCCTGCTCGAGACGGCCACCGCGGCCAATCTGGGCAGGGCCACCCGCGGCACCCGGTGGACCAACAAGGAGCTGCTGTGGCACATGCTCTTCGGCTACATGCTGGTCCGCGTGCTGCTGGTCCTGGTGCGGGTCTTCGGGCGGCTTCCGCGGGGAGTCGGCAAGGCGTTCGCTCGCGTACTGAATGCGGCGACGGTGCCGTTCCACTTCATCAACTACCTCGGACCTGTGGGAGCGGCGAAGGTCTGCGGGCCTCGCTGGATGGCTGCCATGTTCGACCGCGTCATCGGTTCCCTCCGCCGCCGGCTCGCAGGGGAATCCGAGGCGGACCTGGCCCGGGGCATGCACTACCCCGTCCGATGGGACCCGTTCTTCCGGGACTTCATGACGCTTGCGGACATCTACCGATACCCGACCCAGCACTTCGACTTCCACCGCCGCCAGCTCACCCTTGACGACGGCGAATAACCCACCTGGGTACAGGCGAGCCGACACGCCACACGGAGCCGACAGCCGCAGCCCCGCACGCGCCTGAGGTCAGCTGATTGCCGGGCTGCGGCGCTCCAGCAACACCACGTCTCGCCACACCCGTGGTGGCGCCCAACGCGCTCCCGGGTGCCGATGATGCGGAAGCCCGCGCGCTCGTGCAGGGCGAGGCTGGCGGTGTTCTCGGGGAAGATCCCGGACTGGATCAGCTGTGGCGGCGACCCAGCCGAGCACCGCACTGCTCGAGTCGAGGGCGGCGAAGCGGTGCCCGGGCAGCTTCGCGGCGTCGAAGTCTTCCCAGCTGGGGGCGCTGGTCTCGAACGTGGCGTTGCCCTCGTCGATGCCCGCCTGATAGGTCGCCAGGACTTGATCGGCGTGCTCGGCGGACAGCGGCACGATGACCGTGGACGACGGACCGGTGTGGCTGGACATGTGCTGGAACCCCCCGTGGTGGTCAGGCGGCCGTCGCAGCGGTGGTGAGGAGCTTGCCCATGGCGGCGAGCACGGAGGGCTCCACGCGGTAGTAGACCCAGGTGCCGCGCCGCTCGGAGGTCAGCAGTCCGGCCTCCTTGAGCTTCTTCAGGTGATGCGACACGGTCGGCTGGGAGACGCCGACGTCGGAGATGTCGCACACGCACGCCTCGCCGCCCTCGTGGGAGGCGATCGCGGAGAACAGCCGCAGCCGGACCGGGTCGCCGAGCGCCTTGAACATCTTCGCGGCCATCTCGGCTTCTTCGGCAGGCATGGGGCGCTCGGTCAGCGGCGGGCAGCACGGCGCCACGACCTCGTCGGGCTCCAGCAGCGGCAGCACCTTCGCATTCGACATGCATCTATGTTGACACCCGTCGAACTATTCTGTGGAGGGGTCCGTGCAGCTCAGCGGCGGGTCAGGTGGGCGGAAAGGCGCCGGGCGAAGCGGGCGGCGTCCCGGCCGACGCCGCGCAGGGAGTCGGAGGACAGGCTGCGCTGCCACTCCAGCCCGACGAACGCCACACCCGGGTGCACCGGGGAGAGGCCGTCGCGGTGGCGGGGGTGCCCGGCGTCGTCCAGCGCGCGGAGACCGGTGAGATAGGGCTGGTCGGGGCGGTAGCCGGTGGCCAGCAGAATCGTGTCCACCTCCTCCACCGTCCCTTCCGCCCACGTCACCTTGCTGCCGTCGATGCCGGTGAACATCGCGCACCGGTCCGGCATGCCGACGCCGAGGGCGGCGCGGTAGCGGCCGTCGTCGATCACCGGCTGAGCGGGCGGGGTGCTCAGGAGGCGGCCGAGCGGCGCGGTGTCCAGGCCGGTCCGCCGCAGCCAGAAGTGCAGGTCCCGGCCGAGGATCTGCTGCGGCGCAAACTTCACCGGGTGGCGGCCGGCGAGCGTCACCCGTGCCACGGTGGCCAGTTCGACGGCGATCTGCACCGCTGAGTTACCGGCGCCCACCACCACGATCCGCTGCCCGGCAAACGGCGCGGTGCTGCGGTACTCGGCGGCATGCAGCACCGTGCCGGTGAAGCCCTCCAGACCCGGCAGCGTCGGACGGTGGGGGCGGCCGAACGTGCCGGATGCCGCAACAACAGCCCGCGCTGCCAGCTCGTCGCCGCCCTCCAGGCCCGACCACGAAGCCGCGCGGCTCGGCGCGCACCTCTGTCACGCGGTGCCCGGTGCGGATGTCGGCATCGAGCCGGGAGGCGTAGGCAGTCAGGTAGTCGATGACCTCGTCGCGGTGCGGATACCGGCCGGGGGCACCGCCGCCGAAGGGCATGCCGGGCAGGGAGCTGTACCGGGCTGGCGAGAACAGGGTGAGGCTTTCGTAGTACCGCGGCCACGAGCCGGCCGCCCGCTCAGGCGCCTCCAGCACCACCGGCCTGAGGCCCTGACGTATGAGGGCGTGTGCCGTGGCGAGCCCCGACTGGCCGCCACCGATCAGTGCGACGTCGACGTGCTCCATGAAAAACTCCTCCAATTCGACAAATGTCTATGTTGACGTTCATCGAATCAGGTGCCATGCTGGCAGCGCAAGACATCGACAGATATCGAAACACCGAGGAGTCGTTATGAACGAGCCCGTCGCCCCCGCCACCGGCACCACCCACAACTCCGCCGAGGCCGCGCCGTCGTGCTGCGGACCGGCCCCCGCACCGCCTGCCGATGCGACCGCTCCGGCCGAGCCCTCCCCGTGCTGCGGCACCAGCGAAGGCGCGAAGGCGGCCGAAGCCTGCTGTGACCCGGCGGCCAAGCGCGAAGCTGTCGCCACCGGCACCGGCTGCTGCTGACAAGCCGACCCCACCACCGCCCCCTGCCCTTCGCACGAGTCCGGAGACATGTGATGAGTGAGAGCACCACCGCCGAGCTGCCCGTTGTCGTGATTGGTGCCGGGCCCGCCGGCTTGGCGGCCGCCGCCCACCTGATCGAGCGCGGCCTCGAGCCGTTGGTTCTGGAGGCTGGCCCGGCCGCGGGCGCCGCGGTCCGCGAGTGGTCGCACGTGCGGCTGTTCTCCACCTGGGGCGAGGTCACCGATCCGGCAGTCGAGAAGCTCCTCGCCCCCACCGGCTGGGTGAAGCCGGACGCCGCCACCTACCCGTCCGGCGGAGACTGGGCCGAGCAGTACCTCCAGCCCCTCGCCGATGTCCTCGGCGACAAGATTCGCGTCGGCGCCACCGTCACCGGAGTCTCCCGCACCGGCCGCGACCGCATCGTCGACGCCGACCGCGAAGCCCAGCCCTTCGTCGTCCACGTCGAATACGCCGACGGCAGCGAGGAGCGCATCTTCGCCCGCGCCGTCATCGACGCCTCCGGCACCTGGACCACCCCCAGCCCCGCGGGCGGCAGCGGCCTCCCGGCCCTGGGCGAGCGCGCCGCCGCCGACCGGATCACCTACCGCGTCCCCGACCTCAAGGACCCTGCTGTCCGCACCCGGTACGCCGGAAAGCGCACTGCGGTCATCGGCTCCGGCGCTTCCGCCTTCACCGCCCTGGCCTACCTGGCCGACCTCGCCAAGGGCGACGGCGGTGCGGGAACACATGGGGTCTGGGTCCTGCGCCGCGGGATCAACGGCTCGACCTTCGGGGGCGGCGAGGCTGACCAGCTGCCCGCGCGCGGCGCTCTTGGCATGGCGGCGAAGGCCGCTGTCGACCAGGGATACGCCGACGCGGTCACCGGTTTCCGAACCGAGGCGATGGAACGGGACGGCGACGGCCGCCTGGTGCTGGTCGCTGAGGACGGCCGCCGCCTGGACCCCGTCGACGAGGTCATCGTGCTGACCGGCTTCCGCCCCGACCTCACGTTCCTCTCCGAGATCCGCCTCGGCCTCGACGAACGCCTCCAGGCCCCGGTGGACCTCGCCCCGCTGATCGACCCCAACCAGCATTCCTGCGGCACCGTCTACCCGCACGGCCACCGCGAACTGTCCCACCCCGAACAGGGCGTCTACCTCGTCGGCATGAAGTCCTACGGCCGCGCCCCCACCTTCCTGGCCATGACCGGATACGAGCAGGTCCGCTCCGTCGTCGCCGCCATCGCCGGGGACATCGAAGCAGCCGACCGCGTCGAACTCACCCTCCCCGAAACAGGTGTATGCGGAGGCGCCGGACTCTTCAACACCCCCGACACCAGCGAGACGTCCGGCGGCGGCTGCGCCCCCGCGCCCGCCCTGGTACAGATCGGCACCGCCGCGGCTACCGAGCCCGCCGAGGCCACGTCCGGCGGATGCTGCGGCTCGTGACCGACCTCAACGCCGACAACGCGGGGCCGCGACCGGAACAGCGGACCGGTCGCGTCCCCGCGCCGCCCTCCCCGCCCTGTGCCTGACACAGGTCACCAGCTGGGGCATCCTCTACTACGCCTTCCCCGTCCTGAACCCACAGATCACCGCCGACACCGGCTGGCCGACGAGCGCCACGACCGCGGCGTTCTCCGCCGCCCTGCTCATCTCCGCGCTCGCCGGGATCCGCATCGGCCGAGTCCTCGACCACCGAGGCCCACGCACCGTCATGACGTCCGGCTCGATACTTGGCGCCCTCAGCATTCTCCTCATCGCCACCGCCCCCAACCTGACGGTGTTCACAGCGGGGTGGCTACTCGCCGGCCTTGCGATGGCGTCCACCTTCTACCTGCCCGCCTTCGCGGCATTGACCCGCTGGTGGGCACCGGACCACGTACGCGCCCTGACCATCGTCACCCTCGCCGGCGGCCTTGCCTCCACTGTCTTCGCCCCCCTGACCGCCGCCCTCGCCAACCACCTCTCCTGGCGCGCCGCTTACCTGGTGCTCGGCGGGATCCTCGCCGTCGTCACAGTGCCTGCGCACGCGCTCGCACTGAACACCCCCTGGCCCAAGGCGCCTCCACCCGCCACCGCGCATACCGACTCCAGTGCGGCATCCGTTACACGCAGCCGACCGTTCTGGATGCTCGCCGCATCCCTCACTCTCTCCGCCTTCGCCATGTACGCCGTCGTCGTTGCCCTCGTCCCCCTCCTGCTCGAACGCGGCTACACCACCACCCAGGCCGCCTGGGCCCTCGGACTCGGCGGCGCAGGACAGACCCTCGGCCGAACCCTGTACGCCACGCTCGCCCGCCGAACCGGAGTGACCATGCGGACCACCGCCCTGGTCGCCCTCGGCAGCGTCACGACCGCCGCCTTGGCGTTCACGCCGGGCCCGTACGCCCTGCTCGTCACCTTCTCGATCGCGTCACCTCGGTGAGGGCCGTGCCGCTCGTGAACCCGTCACCCTTCAGGCTCGTACCGGCCGTCTCGCTCGCGGCACTGGCGTGCTTGCCCCCGGACTCCAGTCCGCTGAAGAGCCCGTGCGCGGCGTGGCCGATGTCGCCGAGTTCGTCGTCCTCCACCACGTAGTCCGCGGACCCTGGCTTCGGCGTCGAACCACCTGTGCTGTCGGCCTTGTTCAGGCGCATGGCGACTGCCGCGCCCCTTGCATCGCTTTGGGCTTGAGCCCACTCCTGGTCGAACGACAGCGGCCCCCGCCTCGCTCGTCATGATCAACTCACCCATGGTGATCAGTGCAAACGTCCGCCGCACTGCCATGCTCCGGCAAAAAGGATCGAAGTTTCTTGCCGGTACAAAGCAAACGGCCCGGCGCGTAGCCGGCGGAATGGTGCCGTATTCGCCGGGTTCGCGTCAGCAGCCGTGGTCGTCGACCGAGACACCGAGATGCACCGTGCGGTAGTACCTGACGGTCTGCTCCGCTGCTTCGGTGATCGTCATATCCCCCGCGTCGCGGCACGCGTCAACGACGCGGAAAACACCTTGCTCTTCGACCAGAACTGGGGAGTCGACACCGCAGTTCCCGCAGCCACCCCCCTGATCTCCCTCATCGAGGAAGCCACCGGCGCCACGGACACGGTGGCCCTGCTGCGCCTGAGGAAAGCGGGTGTTGACGTCATCGAAACCGCCATCACGCCACAGTTCCGCGCCATAGGCCGCACGCTCGCCGAGATCACCCTCCCCGCAGGCACCGTCATCGCCACCGTCATCCGCGACGGCCAACCCACTGTCCCTTCCCCCGAGATGCGGCTCCAGCCCGGCGACAACTCCTCGTCGTCTCCCACGCCGCCACCGAGCAGGAGATCCACGCCGCCTTCCAGTGACGGTCGCCTGCCCGGCGAAGGGCACGGCCGAGTGGTCAGTGGGTCGCGCAGACCACCTCCACGAAATGGCCCACCTGTTCCTCCGGCAGACGACGTGCGAGGTCCGCTTCGCTGATCATGCCGACCAGGCGATGGTTGTCGATGACCGGCAGCCGCCGGATCTTGTGCTCCTCCATGGCCTGGAGGACTTGGTCCGTGTCGGCCTCCGCGTCGATCGTGATCGGCTTGCCCTGCTCGAGCATGCCCGCAGTCATGGTCTTCGGGTCCTTGCCCTTGGCAAGACACTTCACCACGATGTCACGGTCGGTGATAATCCCGTGCAGCCGGTCGTCCGGCCCGCAGATCGGGAGGGCTCCGACGTCCAGCTCACTCATCCGGCGCGCCGCGTCCTCCAGGGTCTCGCTCTCCTGGATGCACATGGCACCGGCATGCATGATCTCTCGTGCAGTGGTCATGACCGTCTCCTCCCAGCTTCGAGCCTCGCAATCTGCGCGGGAAGCACAGAGAGCTGGCCCGCCCCGACCGGAACGCCTTAAGGCCAGTGTGGGTTCGGCGAACCCCGTACGCATGCCAGCGAAGAGGTGGCGACCCACCACTGTGCCTTCGCCGCGCGAAGGCCGGCCGCCAGGTCACGGCTGCTCCGGTACAGCCCAGCCGGATGCGGCTGACCAGACCCGCATCCCCGGCGCCCCGACCACCGTGACCGGCGAGGGGCCGAGCAGCCACCGAGTGGCCACAGAGGGCCGAGCGGCCCAGGGAGCGAGGCCGGTGGGCACTGGCGCCCTTCCCGGTACGCGTGGAGAGTAGAGGAGTCCTAGGAGGTGAGCCACGGTGACGTACTGGAATGGTGGCTGGGCCTGGATGACCCTGATGCCGCTGCTGTGGATCGCGTTGATCGGCCTTGTGGTGTGGGCGGTCGTGCGCCTGACGCAGCACTCGGCTGGTCGCCACGACGCCACGGACCCCCGGAAGACACCGAGGGAAACGCCAGAGGAGATCCTTGACCGCCGCTTCGCCTCCGGCGAGATCGACGCGGACACGTACTCCGAGGCACGCAAACGCCTCGCCGCCCACCGGCCGGGGCCCGGTGACCGAGGATGACGGTCCCGGCCATTACGGCGCCGCCGCACGCCACGATCGCCGGCGCCGCCCGGCTCATGGGCCGGGGCCGTCTGAAGCGGCTTCCCGTCGTGGACGACAAGGGCCCTCAAGGGCGTGGTCAGCGGGGGCGACCTGCTGAAGATCTGTCTCCGCCCGGACGCCGACATTGCCGAGAAGGTACGCGGCGAACTGGTCGCCCGTCTGATCCCGGCCGGTTCATCAGCTCTGGACGTACGTGTCCAGGACGGCGCCGTCACTCTGACCGGCACCGTCCCCAACAGCTCGCTGATCGATCGGCTCGTCCGGCTGGCCCGCGCTGTGCCGGGTCGTGGACGTGGGCGCGCAGCTGGATGTCGGGCTACCAGTGCGCTGAAGCCCGTCGGCACAAGGCGAGAAATTCACGATTCCGGATGGTGACATCGTGTCCGAGAAGCAGCAGGCTACGCAGGCGGAATACGTGCGCACAGGGTGTGGCCGCACGATCAGTGTCTCCAGATTCGTGCCCGAGGGGCCGCCCGCCGAGATGGGCCGCGTGGTGCTGGGCACCGTGTGCGAGCCCTATGCCCGAAGCGAGGTCTGGGCCTCCTTGACGCCCGAGGAGGCGAGGCGCGTCGCCGGGATTCTGCTGTTCCAGGCCGAGGCCGTTGCTCCACCCGAGCCGGGCGTGCCGGGACATGCCGAGGCCGTTTCCATCTCAGGCGACGCCTATGAAGTAACGGTACGAGGGCACGTACTGACGGTTGATCAGCCTGTGGCGGACGGTGGTCATGACACAGCCCCGACACCGGTGGAGCTGCTCGTGGCCGCAGCGACGTCGTGCATCGCGCACTACGCCGGGCGCTTCCTCGACCGGCACGGCATCCCCCGGAAGGGACTGCGCGTCGCCGCTGACTACAAGATGGCTTCCGCGCGCCCGGCGCGGGTCGGTTCGCTGAGCATCTCCGTGGACGTCCCGGAACTGCCCCCGGCCCGCGCCGGGGCGTTCCAGGCGGTGATCTCACACTGCACCGTCAAGAACACGCTCGAAGTCCCTCCCGAGATCACCATCATGCTGGGCGACCGCTCTGGGACCCGGCCGAGCCGGAGCCAGGACAGCGAGGACGTGGATCGCGTGCCTGCCGACGGAGTTCGGGACTCCGGCGGCACCCTGTGACAGGGTTCAGGTGATCGATCACTACGGTCATGTCGTCGATGACTTTGACTCCGTGAGGAGCCGCGGGACATCGGCTTCCGCCATCCGGCCACTGACGTCCACGACGCCATTGCGCACGGTGACCTCGACGGTGTTCCGGGCAGCCGGGATTCGGCGAGGGACTCGATCTCCTCGCGAGTCCAGGCATCATCGTGTATCAGCGCGTTGAGCAGTGCGTTCCTGTGCACGACACCGACCAGGCGGCCCTCCAGGAACGGCATGTCGCCGCGCACCGATGCGGCCGGTACGTCCATGACGTCACGGACCAGCAGAGGCGCGGGTTCGGCACCGGACACGGGCTCGGCGCACTCCGTCACCCGCCCGGCCGGAGCCGCCTCGGGAGCGGTCGGGCGTGCCGCAGCCTGCTTGGCGGACACCGTGACCGCCGCGGACCGGACTGATCTGCCCCTGCCAGGTCACCACCGGGCTGCACTGTCCAAGGCGGCGTCTGTGTCGTACTCAGTTGTGCGGAACCACCGCGACCGAGCACGGCGCGTGATGAACCACCGCGTGAGCGACGGCTCCGAGATGATGTGGGCCAACGGCTCGTCGACGTCCCACAATGACAACGTCAGCGCCCCGGGACTCATCGACGAGCACCTCATCGGCATGCCCCACGACGATCGCGGTGTCGACCTTCACCTTTGGGAACTTCTCGGCCCATCCCTCAAGCGCTCGTTCCAGCGCCGGGCGCTCGCGCTCCTCCAGCCGAACCCTCTCCTCGGGGCTCACCGGCACGAAATGGTGAAGCGGGAAGACCGGCAGAGCCGCCGCGCTAACGATGCGGAGGCTGGCCCCAGCGGCCTGTGCTGCGTGGAAGGCGAAGTCAATCAAGTCGTCGGCCTGATTCTCGGTATCGAGGCCCAGCACCATGATCGGAGCATGGACGGACTCCCCGACACGACCCCCCTCGGCCTCCTCCGGCTGTCGAACGATGATCACCGGCCGTTCCGAGTGAGCAGCCAGGTGCAGACCCAGGCCCCCAAGAACGAAGCCCCCCAAACCCCTGAGAGGTCGCGAACCGAGTACCAGCATTTCAGCACCGGCCGACTCACGGAGAAGCACCTCGCGCGGATTTCCCTCCAACTGGACCGTCAAGATGTCCAGCTCACTGTGGACCATGTCCCGACGAGCCTCTTCAGAGATCAGCCGGGACGCCCCGTCCCGCGGCGCGGCGGTCGAGACCGGTATTGCCTCTCCTGAGGGACGCTCGGGACTCACGTGCACCAAGGACAGCGACAGTTTGCGGTACAAAGCTTGCCTCGCCGCCCAGTCCGCCGCCGCCAGGCTGGCCGGCGAACCATCGATTGCTGCTACGACGGGCCGATTCATGTCGTCTTCCCCTTTCGATGGGGGTGTCACCGGCGCCAACGGCGTCCGCGCGTCGCAGGCCGGTCCCCGGACGGCCAACGTCGTCGCAATGCTGGCGCTCCTATACCAGCCTTCCCGCCCCGCCCACGCGACGCCAGGGCCGACCGGACCTGTCTGGACGGCGAGCGGTACCAAACCGTTCGGCAACGAGGCCACCACGGCTGGCACCAGCTGACGGTCATGACAACGGCTGTGTCGGCGTACAACCCGGTAAGAGCGGATGCGGTGCTCGACGCGCCGCTGTCGGGCTGGCTGACTCGAGCGTCACTGGGGCCGTTCGACCCGGCCAGGGCCCCTTGGCCTCTCGTGCCAGGGCCGACGGTCAGTGACCCTGGAAGCGCGGCCATAGGGCACCGCGCGGAGACACATCCCGCATGGCGGACATCCAACCGGAAGAGGTTCTCATCATGACGCGCAATGTCGCCGTCGGTCTGGACGGCACACCGGAAAGCCTCGCCGCCGCCGAGTGGGCTGCGCGAGAGGCGCTGCTGCGCAGGGTGCAGCTGCACCTCGTTCACGTAGAGGAAGGGCCTTCGGCACTGACCCGGCCCGCCATCACCCCTGAGATGCGGCGCACCTGGGCCGAGGAGATGCTGGAGAGGGCCGCCGCCGATGTGCGGCAACGCCACCCGCAGCTGGAGGTCACCATTCGGCACTTCGCGGGGCAGCAGTCATCAGCCGGTCTGGCGACCGCCGCCAGCGAAGCAGATGTGCTCGTACTCGGTTCGCGAGGGCTGGGTAGCGTCGCGGGCTTCCTCCTCGGTTCGGTCGGTCTGGCCACGGTGAGCGCCACCGAGCAGCCGGTCGTACTCGTACGGGCGGCAAAGGGGCGAGCAGGCGCGCCCTCGGACTCCGCACCGGCCGAAGCGTCGGGCGAGTACCGTGACGTCGTCCTCGGGGTCGACATCCGCCAGGACTGCGACGCGGTCATAGCCTTCGCCTTCGATGCGGCAGCCAGGCGGGCCGCCAGTCTTCGAGTAGTGCACGGCTGGACGATGCGGCCGGTCTACACAGACTACGCAGCTGTCGACGCCGGAGAGGAGATCGCACAGGCGCTGAGCGACATGCTGATGCCATGGCGACAGAAGTTCCCATCCGTGAACGTCGTGGAGCAAGCACTGTTCGGCGGGGCCTCTCGGCAGCTGGTGTACGAGTCGGCAGACGCCGAGCTCATGGTCATCGGTCGGCGTATCCAAGACGCGCCGCTCGCAGCGCATATCGGCCCGGTCACCCATGCCGTCCTGCATCACTCGGCCGCGCCCGTCGCTGTCATCGCGCACCGGTGAACAGCAGGGTGGCGCCCGAGCCCGGGGTCGCCGGGGGATCAGTGATCCCGCAGTGTCAGCCAGCAGGATTTGCCGGGTGCGAGGGAGACCGCGCGGGTCCGGGAACTCTATGGCGAACGGCAACCGGTCGGACGGCGGCACGCCGACTTCGAGCTGTCCGGGCCGCATGCGGAGCCGGATGCCCCAGTGGCCTCGATAGCGCAGGGCGAAGCTGTATTCGCTGAGTTCGGGCAGGCGTACGGGGTCCAGCCACAGTGCCCCGGCCCGTGTCTCGAAATCGGTCAGTCCGCGCTGAAAGCAGTCAGTCAGCCAGAGCGGCTGGACGTACAGCCTCGGGCCCGAAGCGTCGACGGGCACGGTCTGCGGCAGCTTCGACTGCGCGGGCACGGGCATCGGTGGGATCCAGAGAGAGCTGGCGGTAGGCACTGTTCGCTGGCAGCAGGCCGTCGGCGCGGATCACGAAGGCGCGGACTCTCGCTCGCTGCAGCCCGAGGGCGGTCAGCAGACCCAGGGCAGTTGCGGCGAGGGCGGGTGAGTGGTTGGTGGGTTCCGACAGCGTACGCATGCGGGTCGTGGAACTGCGGTCGGCGTACCGCACCGTGAGGGTGAGTCGTCTCGTGATCTGGCTTTCGCCGCGTAGGCGTTGGCCAATCTGGTCGGCGAGCCCCAGGACTGCACGGTGATGCTGTGCCGGGTCCAGGCAGTCCCGCTCCAGCACAAGGTCGGCCATCAGGTGCGCTGCCGGTTCCAACGGGGTGACCGGGCGGGGGTCGTGGCCGCGAGCGCGCTCGGCCAGCAGCCGAGCAGGACCCGCGCCGAAAAGTCGCTGCAAGGTAGCCGGAGGCATGTCGATGATCTGGCCGATGGTGTGCAGGCCGTACCTGCTGAGCGTCTCCGCTGTGGCGCGGCCGATCCCCGGCAGCGCGGTGACCGGCCGCGGGTACAGCCAGTCGGTCACTTGTCCGGTGGGGACCCAGGTGGTGTCTCCCGGCGCGGACGCGTCGGCCGCCATGGCAGCCAGCATGCGGTTGTTCGCGAGCCCGGCGCTGCTGTCGATGTTGTAGAGGGCCTTCAGCCTGAGCTTCGTCAACTGAACGACGTCGTAGGGAGACAGGTCGAAGTATCTGAGCGCCGAGGTCAGGTCGAGCTGGACGGCGTTGGGTGGGATGGCCTGGACGTGGGGCGTGACGCCAGACATCAGTTCGATTACGTCGTCGTGCTGGGCCTCGCTCAGTGCGGCGTGCAGATGGAGGTGGGCGATGTGCCGCAGACGCGTGGTCATCCTGCACTCCCTGGGCTGGTGTAGCCGAACTTCTTCAGGTCTGCCGAACGGCTACCGGCGGGCTGCAGGTCGGCATACGGGTGCAGCCGAGCGCCTGTGGTGCCGTTGGCCAGGGTCCGCTGCGGCTGTGCAGGAGTCGGGTGCGGGTGACTGGATCCAAGGAGGGCGAGCGCGGCCTCTGGGCCGTTGTCGCGGCGGGCGGCAGCGATCTCGTCCAAGTCCCAGGCCATGGTTCCGACGACGGTGCGGCGGGTGCCGCGCACCTGGACCGTGCCGCGCACCAGCAGCAACCCGCTGTGGAAGACGGTGTGCGCGCAGGCCGGGTGGGAGTCCTCGAAGAAGGCCAGGTCGACCAAGCCGGAGCCGTCCTCCAGGGTGACGAAGATGATGCGTCGGCCGCTGGCGATCGGCGGGGTCTGGGTGGAGGCCCGTACGCCGGCGACGAGGACCTGCTGACCGGGGCGCATTCCGGCCAGGTGCGCCGCGTCGGTCGCGCCGATCTCGCGCAGGAGTCGGTGGTGGTGTTCCATCAGGTGCTTGGAGACGTCGATGCCGAGGGTGCTCAGCTCGGCGCTCAGGGCTTCGCGTCCGGTCATCTCCGGCAGGCCGCTCGGCTCCGCTCCGCCGACGGCGTTCGTGTCGATGGGCAGCTGGCCTTTGCCCGCCGATCGGGTGCGGGACTGCCGGTGGAGTTCGGCGATCTGCAGCAGCAGGTCGCGTCGCGTGAGGCGTCCGTCGTGGAGGGAGCTCATGGCACCGATCTCCGCGAGGCGTTCGGCGACCGGTCTGCTGGGATGGGCCCGCTGCCAGAAGTCCGACAGCGATCCGTACGGCTGTCCCTCCTCGATCCGGGCGCACTCTTCCTCGCTGATACCGTGCACCGCGGACAGTGCGAGCCGCACGCCCCACTGCTCTCCGTCGGCCTTCTCTACGGTGTGCTTCACCTTGGAGTGGTTGATGTCGACGGGCAGAACCGGTACGCCACTCCGACGGGCGTCGGAGACGAGGACGCGCTTGGGCCACATCCCGGGGTCGTGTTCGAGAAGGCCGGCCAGCAGGAATGCCGGGTAGTGCGCCTTGAGCCAGGCACTCTGCAGAGCCGGTACGGCGAAGGCGACCGCGTGCGCCCGGCAGAAGCCGTAGGCGCCGAAGGCCTCGATGGTCTTCCAGACCTCGTCCCGCACCTCCGTGCTGTAACCGCGGGCGTGTGCCTGGTGATGGAACCAGTCCTTGATTCGGGGCAGTCGCTCCTTCTCGCCGAGCGCTCGCCGCGCGATCTCGGCCAGCGCGTAGTCGCAGCCGGTCATCACCGAGAGCGTCTCGATGATCTGCTCGTGCCAGATGGTCACGCCGTAGGTGTCGGCGAGCACCGGCTCGAGGTCCGGATGGGCGTACGAGGGTGTGCCGCCATGGCGTGCGGCGATGTACCGCTCAGGCATGCCCCCGGCGACCGGACCGGGACGGAAGAGACTGATGTCCGCGATGACGTCCTGAGGATCGCGTGGCTGCAGTCTCGACAAAAGATCTTGCTGACCAGGTGACTCCAATTGAAACAGGCCCAGGGTCTGACTCTCCTGGATGAGTTTGAATGCGAAGACGTCGTCGAGCGGTACCTGCTGTGGGTCGTCCAGGTCGATGCGGTTGCCGGTCGTCCGTTCGATCTCGGTGACGGCGTGGGCCATCGCGGACTGCATGCGGACACCCAGGACGTCGAGTTTGATATTGCCCAGGTCTTCGATCTCCTCCTTTGCCGCCATGGCCATGGGGTAGTCGCCCTGCGGTGTGGGCTGCACCGGCAGCCGGTCCAGGAGGGTCGCGTCGCTGATGACCACGCCACAGGGGTGCATGGCCATGCCGTGGACCAGGGAGTCGAGGCCTTCGGCAAGCTCCCACAGAGGTCCGTACCGGTGTGCCTCGGACGCCAGCTGCCGCAGTTCCGGCAGCTCGGCGAGCGCGCCGGTGATGTCCGAGGCCCGCAGGTGCGGGAAGCTCTTGGCGATCCGGTCGACGTCCGCGGGCGCGATCCCCAGCGCGAGGCCGGTGTCCCGCAGGGCCCGGCGGGCACGGTAGGTCTCGGGCATCGCGGTGACCGCCACCCGCTCCTTGCCGAACCGGTCGAAGATCGCGTCGTAGCACTCCAGGCGCCGGGCGGATTCCACGTCGATGTCGATGTCGGGCAGCGATGCCCGGCGCACGCTCAGGAAGCGTTCGAACAGCAGCCGGTGGTCGAGCGGGTTGGCGGTGGCGATGTCCAAGGCGTGGCAGACCATCGACCCGGCGCCCGAGCCGCGGGCCGCGACCCGGATGCCCTTGGCCCGGATGTCGGCCACGACCTGGTGGACGGCGAGGAAGTACGAGTCGTAGTCCAGCCGGGAGATCACATCGAGCTCCTGGTCCAGCCGGTCAAGCGCCGCGCGGTCGCGATCGAGGCCCCGTCGGGCCAGACCCTCCTCGCACTGCCGGCGCAGCAACTGTGCGGCTCCGCCCGCTCCGGGCTCGGCGCCGAAGAGCGACGGTTCCGGGAAGTGCCGGGCGCCGAGCCCGAGGTCCGCCACCGGGTCGACGGTGCATGCGACCGCCGTAGCGGCGGTGTCCGCCATCAGACGACGTGCCCGCCGGACGTCCGCTCCGGCGCATTCGGCAATCATTCGCGCGACGCCCGCCATTCCTCTCTCGTCCTTGAGCCAGCGCTGCCCGCTGTCCAGGTTGCGCCGGTCGATGGGCCGCAGCAGCCGCGCGGCGTCCAGGACGTCGGCGAGACGGTGCTGGTCCGGGTCGGCGTAACGGACGGCATTGGAGAGCACGGCGGTGGTGCGGGTGCGATCGGCCAGCGCAAGGGTCCGGGCTGCCAGCCGCAGGGATCCCGGACCGACGCCGAAACGTTTATGCACAACAGCTTCCAGCCTGATTCCCCTACCGAAGATCTCCTGCCACGGTGCCAACAGCTTGGCCGCGACGTCTTCGCGCCCAGCCGCCAAGGCCCGCACCGGCTCCGAGAGCGGTCCGAGCAGTACGGTCAGGCCGGGGCCGCCGTATTCGCGTAGCGCTTCCCACGGCACCACCACCGGCGCCGCGCCGGACGCGGTGCCGGCGTGGGCGGCCGAGGTGATGCGGCACAGCCGCGCCCATCCGGCCCGGTTCTGCGCGAGCAGCACGAACCGCAGCGGCGGCTCGACGACGTGCGCGCCACCGCGCGCCGGGGTGCGGTGGCGCTGGGCAGGCGGCGGGGGCGCAAGAGCCTCTACCGCCAGGTCGACACCGAAGATCGGCCGGACCCCCTCCTTCGCACAGGCCTGTGCGAACCGGACGGCTCCGGTGACCGTGTCCCGGTCGGTGAGCGCGAGCGCCGTCATGCCCCGCTCGGCCGCCCGTCGGACGAGATGCTCGGGGTGGGCGGCGCCGTAGCGGGCGGAGTAACCGGATGCGACGTGCAGATGGGCGAAGCCCGCCATGCCACACCTCCATCACTCCACCCCTTTTCGGCCATACACCCGATATGTTCATCGTACGCTCGTTCGATTACTCTAACCCCATCAGTCCCGGTCAGCGACCAGATTCGAACACAGCAACGATTCTTTGGTGGGGTGAGCAGCGGCCGAAACGGGCGCCTCCCGTCACCTCCCCAACCGGGCGGAGCAGTTGGAGGAAATCGCCCCATGGCGCGCACCACGCCGCCGTCATTCAGCGGCTCAAGGAGGACGGACGAGCAACGGTTTGCAGCATGAACGACACTTTCCGTAACGGATCGAGTCTCAGGTCGGTCGCGTCAGCCCTCGGGATTCACGTCGCCGTCGGATCGGCCGACTGCCGCTGATCACCCTTCGGCAGCAGCTCCCAGTACAGGTTTCCCGAGGCAAGGGTCACGTTCCAGGAGGCGAGGGGGCCGAACGCCGCCAACTGGTCGAGCACGGGGAACAGAGCCGCCGGAGCGAGCCCACACTCACGTGCGATCCGGTCCATCTCGGTGCACCCGCGACCGGCCGAGGATTCCGCGTGTGCCGCTAGGCAGAGGGCGAACAGTCGCAGAGGCGGGTCGCCGGCGCCCACACAGCCGTCCCTTGCCGCGCGCAGCGCCCAGTCCGCAGCGCTCCTGCGGTCCGGACGAGCGGGTCGCTGAGCAAACAACCCGCCGTCGAGGATCTGGGCGACCACTACCCTGACGGCAACGTCCAGGGAAGTCGGCGTTCTGTAAAGCCACCTTGCCTGCTCCAGCTCACTCCACGGGGCCGGATCGCGGCTGAGGCACAGACTGCGCAGGACCCCGGCGGGCAATCGGACCTGCCCCTTGGAGTCCATGCGCAGTGCGCACTGCACAGCGAGCAGGCGGGCCGCAGCCCCGGTGTGGCTCGGCAAGGCTGCGGCCAGGTAGCTGAGCATCTCCCGCACCCGAATCTGCCATAGGGCGCGCGCTCCTCCCAATCCTGTTCCGCGCCGTTGTCCGCTCAAGAAAGAGCGACGGCAACTGCGCTGGAGGGCCCAACGCTGCCCCGAACATGCCCCCATTGCCGCGGCCGCCGACGTGGCGGTGGCCGAGTGGGAGCCCTTCGACCCGCTCATCCACCACGAGCACATTCACACTCGGCTCCCGACACTCACCCGACGTCAGGGACCTGCCGACCGGAACCCGAAGGCGACACAGCCGTGACCGCGCGCCACGCGATTGAGATCGCCCTGACCCGACCTGCCACCGGCTGTGAGCTGCGTATTGCACGTCGTGCCGTGCCTCTGGGCGCCAACACCGAGCGCACCCGGCTGCTGGCCCTGCAGCGCGCCAAGACTCCAGGGCGCGCGCTGCGAGTACTTCGACATCGACTCGATGCTCTGTTGCCCATCGACGTCCTGACCACCCATTACCCGGACCGACAGGGCTGTGTCCTGCTGAACTTCGCTCTCAGTCACAGCGCCCGCACTGCCATCTGCCACGCTGCGGCAGCCCGCAGCCAACGGCCCCGGGACGGTTCGACACCAGGTCGTCCTCGGTGAGGGTGGTGGAGACGACGTAGTTCGGCATCACCTTGTAGTCGGCGAAGTCCTCCATGTCGGGCCATACCGGGCTGAATGCCTGGTAGCTGGTGCGGCCCATCAGTATCGCGGTGGCTTCCTTCTGCTCCCGGCCCTTGATGTCGAATGCTTCGGGGAGGAACTCGATGTCCTTGAAGGTCCATCCGGAGTTCCGGTATCCGGGCTCACCCCCAGGGGCCTCCACGACGCCGTCGAGGGAGATGGAGGCGGTGCTGATCAGGGTACGCATCGAAGGATCCTCGGTGTCTCGTGTCTGGTTCTCAGGAGATTCGGCCGGTGCGCGATTGGATCACACTCGTGGCTGCGGTGCACCAACAATGATCTTTGACTGCGGATCACTGAGAAACTCATCGGTCGTCGCCTGTCCCTCCCTGAGGTATCGCATCGGGGAGAGTCACACACGTGCCTGACCGCGCGACCTACCAGCAGCTCAACAGCGACGAGCGGTGCAAATCCAGCCTCACCCCGTGGCGCGGCATCGATGCCGTTCATCGAGGCCCGGCACGGCCGGGCGGCCGTCCGCTATCCGCATCCGGATCTGGAAGGACCGCTGAAGGAGACGTACGGAGTGGTCGTCTTCCATGAGCAGATCATCGCGATGGTGCACATCATGACCGGCTGCGGTCTGGACGAGGCCGACCGGGTGCGGCGCGGGCTCTCCCACCCCGAGTCACAGGGGAAGATCAAGGTCTGGTTCGCGCGGCACGCGGAGGCGAAGGGGTACGGGCCGGAAGCGATCGCCCGTACCTGGGAGATCATCGAGGCTTTCGGCTCGTACGGCTTCTGCAAGGCGCACGCGGTGGCCTTCGCCGTGCCTACGTACCAGTCGGCGTGGCTCAAGGCGCACCATCCGGCGGCCTTCTACGCCGGGCTGCTCACGCACGACCCCGGGATGTATCCGAAGCGGCTGCTGCTGGCGGACGCGCGGCGGCGCGGAGTGCCGGTGCTGCCGCTGGATGTGAACCGGTCTGCGGTCGCTCACCGAATCGAACTGGTGTCCGATGGCGGGCCTGGGCCTGGAGTGTGGGGGCTGCGGCTCGCGCTCTCGGACGTCCATGGAATCAGCGGGGTGGAGGCGGCGCGGATCGAGGCCGGGCAGCCCTACTCCTCGCTGCTGGATTTCTGGCAGCGGGCCCGTCCGGGGCGGCCGGTCGCCGAACGGCTGGCCCAGGTCGGCGCGTTGGACGCCTTTGGCGCGAACCGGCGCGATCTGCTGCTGCACCTCGCCGAACTCCATCGGGGCCACCGGGGTTCCGGGGCGGGTTCAGGAGCGTACGGAAGTCAACTCCCTCCCTCACAGCTTTCAGCGTGGGAGGTACCCCCAGGCGAACGGGCAGAAGACTGCTCCGGTCGGTCTCCCGGACCTCGGCGACGCGGAACGCCTCTCAGCGCCGAACTCGGCGTCCTCGGCATGGACGCTTCCCGCCATCTGATGGACGATCACCACGCTTTCCTGAAGGAGCTGGGAGTGCTTTCCGCGCAGCGGCTGCGCTCGGCACGGCACGGGCAGACGGTGCTGGTCGCGGGTGCGAAGGCGGCCACCCAGACACCGCCGATCCGGTCCGGCAAGCGGGTCATCTTCACCACGCTCGACGACGGTACGGGCCTGGTCGACCTGGCCTTCTTCGACGACAGCCATGCCGCGTGCGCGCACACTGTCTTCCACTCCTGGCTGCTGCTGGTGCGCGGGGGTGGTGCAGCGGCGCGGACCGCGCAGCCTCAGCGTGGTCGGCGGGGCGGCCTGGAACCTGGCTGAGCTGGTGGAGCTGCGGCGCACGGGTGGGCTCGACGCGGCGGCGCGGCTGGCCGCGCCCGTACCTGTGGAAGGGGATGGGCCGGGCGACAACGGCCGCCGGATCCAGCTGCCGACGGGCTATGAGCTGAACCCCTGGGCGGATCTTCAGCCGCCGGGTGAGAAACAGGCCGCCACCGGACGGAAGTTGTGGCACCAGAGCCCTGGGAGCGCGGGATGATCCTCTATGTACGCTTCCGGCAGCCGCCGCCGCGTGAGACGGGGCGCGAGACGGGCGCCGGGGTCGAGGCGGCGCTGCCCGTGCTGCTCGGTCTGGCCGAGGACATCAGCCCCGTCGTGCAGGCGCTCCCGCCGGACGCCGCGCTCATCGATGTACGGGGCGCCGAGCGGTACTTCGGACGGGACGCGGCCCAGCTCGCCTCGCTACTGCGGGTGCGGGCCCTCGCGCACTGCGGGGTGGACTGCGTGATCGGGGCAGGACCGAGCCCGATGCTGGCCAGGATGGCGGCCCGGCAGGCCACGCCAGGGACGACCCTGGTGGTGGCGGACGACGAGGCGGCAGGATTCCTGGCCGGCAAACCGGTCGCCGCGCTGGACGGGGTCGGGACGGCGACGGCCCGCACCCTGTGCGCGTACGGCCTCGACTCCATCGGCAGGGTCGCCGGCGCGCCACTCGCCGTACTCCAGCGGATCGTCGGAGCGCGCGCCGGGCGCGAGTTGTGGGAGCGGGCGCACGGCATCGACCGTACGAAGGTCGTCCCGAACGCCACGGCACGCTCGATTGCCGCCGAACGCGCCTTTATGCGCGATGAGTTGGATCCGGTTCAGCACCGCAGGGCGCTGCTCTCGATCGCCGGGGAACTGGGGCTGAGGATGCGCGGGGAAGGCCAGGTGTGCCGCTCGCTGAGCCTCACCGTGCGGTACGCCGACCGGTCGACGACCACGCGTGCCCGCGCCCTGCGCGAGCCGACCGCTCACTCCGTGGCGCTCACCGGCGTCGCGTACCGGATCCATGAATCGCTCGGCCTGCAGCGGGCCAGGGTGCGGAGCCTGTCGCTGCGCGCGGAGGATCTGACACCTGTCGAACGGGCCGCGCGGCAGCTGACGTTCGACCCCGCGGACGAACGGGCGCGGCAGATCGAGGCGGTGGCGGACCGGGCGCGGGCCAGGTTCGGGTCGCAGGCGGTCGTGCCGGGCTCACTCGCCGCGTGACACTTGCTATTGACACATATTCAGTTTTTACCGGCACGTAACTTCCATTCCTTCGTTACTCGTGCGTAAGTTAGCGGCAGCGCCACATACCAGCCATCGCTACTCCCTTGAGCCGCAAGGAGACTGCTCGATGCTGCTCTGGAAACGTGCCCTCAGACCGCTGGCCGCTCTGTTCCTGGCCGCGGCCGTCACCCTCACCCCCGCCGCCGCCGCGCACGCCGATTCGGCCAATGCCGCTTCTGCGAATGCGGAATCCGCTCCCCACAGCGGATGGAACAACTACTCTTGCAAGCCCTCCGCCGCCCATCCCCGCCCCGTCGTCCTGGTCCACGGAACCCTCGGGAACGCCGTGGACAACTGGCTCGCCCTCGCTCCGTACCTGGTGAACCGCGGTTACTGCGTCTTCAGCCTGGACTACGGGCAGCTCCCCGGCGTGCCGCTCTTCTACGGCCTCGGCCCGATCGACAAGTCGGCAGAGCAGCTCGACACGTACGTCGACAAGGTGCTCGCCGCGACCGGCACGTCCAAAGCGGATCTCGTCGGCCACTCCCAGGGCGGCATGATGCCGCGCTACTACCTCAAGTTCCTGGGCGGGGCCGACAAGGTGAACGCGCTGGTCGGCCTCGGGCCCGACAATCACGGCACCACGCTGAGCGGACTTACCAAGCTGCTGCCGTACTTCCCCGGCGCCGAGGATCTGCTCAACACCGCCACCCCGGGGCTGGCCGACCAGATGATCGGCTCCGCCTTCCTCACCAAGCTCAACGCGGGCGGCGACACCGTGCCCGGCGTGCACTACACCGTCATTGCCACGCGCTACGACGAGGTCGTCACCCCGTACCGTTCGGCGTACCTGGTCGGACCGGACGTGCGCAACGTCCTTCTCCAGGACCTGTGTGCGGTCGACCTGTCGGAGCATCTGGCGATCGGGCTGTTCGACCGGATCGCCTACCACGAGGTGGCGAACGCGCTTGACCCGGCGCATGCGACGCCGACGAATTGCGCGTCGGTCTTCTCCTGAGATTCCCCAGAAACGCGCGACTGCGGTCCGTTTCCCCTCGGGGGAGCGGACCGCAGTCGTGTCTGCACTGCTGACGATCAGCGGCCGTGACGCCCGCCGGCTGCTGTCCTACGGCGGACGGTGCCGAACATCGCGGCGGCACCGATGGCGAGGGCGGCGGCGCCGCCGACGGCGATGTACGGGGTGTTGCTGCTGCCGCCGGTCTCGGCGAGGTTCTCGCTGCCCGCGTCCGGTGCGACGGCGGGCTCGGTGGCGGCGCCGTTGGCCTCGGGGGCGTTGACCGCCGGCTGCTCGACCGACTGCTCGGCCGGGGTGGCCGGAGCTGTCGAGTGCTCCGAGTGCTCGTCGCCGCCATGGCCGTTGTGGTCGACCGTGGACTTGTCCGTGCCGTCCGCGATCTCCTTGTCGGAGGGGGCGGAGGCGGCCGGGGCCGCACCGCCGGCGCTGCCGTTGTCCTTGCCGAAGACCACGTCGGAGCAGGTGTAGAAGGCCTCGGGGGAGTCGGAGCGCTGCCAGATGGAGTAGATCAGGTGACGGCCCGACTTGTTGGGGACGACGCTGTCGAAGACGTACTCACCGTTCACCAGCTTGGGGTTGGTGACCTTCGCGAACGGCTTCGCCTCCAGGTCCGACCACTTGAGGGCCTTCGACGGGTCGTAGCCGTCCTTGGTGAGGTACAGCTCGAAAGAACCCTTGTGCGGGGCGGTCGCCTTGTAGTGGAAGGTGTGATTGCCGGAGGCGAGCTTGGAGGACGGCCAGTCGCCGCGGGCCAGGTCGAGACCCTTGTACTTGTCACGGCCCGCGCTGCACAGCTTGCCGTCCGGGATCAACGTCTTGTGATTGCCGGCGGCGTTGGCGATGTTGACTTCGTTCCAGTCGTAGAAGGCCTGCGTCCCACTGGCCGCGACCGCCGCCTTGCAGGCTGCCGAGTCCGGGCTCTCCGGCCCTTCGGCGAAACAGGCGGACACCCGGCTGACCGGGTCCGTCATCGACCCGTGCGCAACGGCCGGAGCGGCAGCCAGCCCGGCCAACGCGAACGGCGCGAACCCGAGGGCGGCGACCGAGGCGACCATACGGCGAGCGGTCATGGTGACGTTCTCCTTCAAGCGGCATATGGGGGGACCCGGGGCAGGCTCGAACGGGCGGTGCGGCCCCCCGTAGGACTACTGCGCCGACTGTTCGAACCGGCCCCGGCGATCAGCAAGCTAGCCGCTGGGAACGCCGAAATCGCCTGCTGGGAGGGGGTGATGGCGATCCTTATGGTCGCTTTAAGGGGGAGGTAAGAGGGGGCTTAAGGAACGCTGCGGAGCGCACAGGCCTGACCACGAGATTCGGCGCTCCGTTGTCCGTGTCCGTCCATGGAGCTGCCTCGTGCCGCCGTGTTTGGCTCCGCTTGGCTCCCCACAGGAGAGGGCTGGAGTCGGCACCACGTGTGGCGAAGCACTGAACGTCCGCGAGTATCTCGGGCCCGAGAGAGGTTGGGTCTGCGTCGGGGATCCCGGTCCAGGCCGCCTGCACGGGGACGGCCCTGCACCCTGATCGCCCGGAGACGTGGGCCGATTGCCCCGAGATCAGGGCGCTCCCAGGGATGTCGCGCAGGCCCGAGGCGGCGCCGGCCCACCAAGCAGGTCAGATGGTGGCGGCGAAGGTCACGGCTACTGATCCCATGCGGTCACCAGGCCGTAGGTGACCAGACCGAAAACAAGGTGCGGTACCACGTCCGAGGCCCAGTCGCCGGCTGACCAGGTGCGAGGATCGCTGATCCCGAGGCGGGCAATCGGCACGTCGGCGACGACCATCACCAATGCTCCGGTAAGAGCCCCTCCCAACCACAGGGGCATCCGAGCGCCTGCCCGGTGGACCAGCGCTACAGCGGCGCCCGCCCCGCACCCCACGGCGACACCCGTCACTGCCGCGAGACCGATGAGCCGGTTGCCCTTTTCGGCCGAGTCCCGGAGCGGAAGCCCCATCCGGGTAGCGATCGTGTCCACCAAAGTCTCCGGCACACTGCTGGCGGGCCTGCCGCGCAAAGCCATGTCGGCATAGGACACGGCGTTCAGTGCAGTCGTCCCCGCGGCCCCCGCTGCGCAGCCGCGCACAATTGTTCGGATCATGCTCCACGCAATCCCCGCGGCTGCCCGCACCCAAACAGCCACAGCACCAGACCACTCGGATCACGGACGACGTGCGGCCGACTGGACGGGTCGACCGGACAGGCTCTCCGGTGTCCGCCGCCCCACTTCGCGCCCCTGAAAATCCATCACGCTCGCTGAAGAAGCGTGAGCGCCTCCTCTGGCACCGCCACGGGCCCAGTGCCCGCACCCCGCCCACGCCGCGAAGACCTCGGTGAACCCCAGGCGCCTGGGAATCGCGCCGCTGGCCGCGTTGGCCAGGTCGTGCACGATTTCCAGGCGCGCCACGTCCGGTAGCGCGAACGCCCCGGTGACCATGGCCGCTGTGGCCCTCGTCGCTATACCCCGCTCGATGGCGGCGGGGTGCAGCCAGTTCGGTCTTGCCCTCGTAGCGGCGGTGCAAGCGTCGGCACCCCGCTACCGAACTTGAATGGGTGTTGTGTGTGTGGGGGGGACCGTCGGACGGGCATGCTGTTTGGCGGCACTCCGAGTAGATCCAGGTGAAGCTCTCACGGCAGGAGGAGCGAGTGACTGGGAGCGAAGCGGATCTGCTGACGTTGCTGCGTGAGCTCGATGATCCGGAGTGGCTGGAGTGGCCGCAGCACTACAACCGCAGCGCGACCGCCCTCCTGTTCGGTGGCCTGGTGGTCCGGCTCGAAGGTGACTTCGCAGCTCGCTGCACGGCTGAGCAGGACTCCCAGGACTCCAGCGAGTACGGACGTGTCGTCGTACCCGCGGAAACAACCATCTGCGGGACCCGGATCGTCGTCAGCGTGAGCAAGTTCGGCTCCCTTGCTGAGGTCTGTGCTGAGAACCCAGGAGCTTTCTTCGGTACGGATGGTGCCCAAGCTGAGGGCGAGCTGGACGCCGCCGACCTCACCAAGGTCAATCGAGCGTTGGCCGACCTCGGGTATGTGGTGGTCCCCGAGGAGTTGCTGGAGTGCGACTACGACGGGCCTAGCCGACTGCCTGGACACGTTCAGCGACCCAGCTGGTGGCATCGCTTCTTCGGCACTTTCTGACGATCGTCCGAGGGGCAGACTGGTGCCGGCGAGGCATCCGTCGATCACGCGCGGCCGGTACTGGAGCTTGAGCTTCTTGAGCCTGCGCTTGACCGCGCGGGCGACCTCGGCGAGGTCGGCGGCGGCGAGGTTGCCGATGTCGCGCTTGACCAGGGACCAGATGCCTCGGCCGGGTTGAGGTCGGGTGCACAGGTGGGCAATTGGAAGATGGTGAGCCAGTCTGCATTCGCGGCGATGAACTCGCGCAGCGGACGGGCCAGGTGCAGCCGGACATTGTCCCAGACCAGCACGACAGGGCCGCCGAGCTGGATGCGGCACGGATGATCACCTCCGTTCTTACCTCTGAGGTGCCTCAAATAGCTTTGCGCAGGTCAGATCGTGTGATCCCCTGCGCAGAGAACAACAGGGGAGGGGTTGCGATGAGGCGAAGCATGCTCGCGGCGGGGGCCGTCATGGTGGTGGCGGGGCTGGGAATCGGTGCGTCCGGGGCCGCGGCGGCCGGACAGGCGCTGTCCGGCGGCGGGGAAGGGCCGGCCTATGCGCACGGCTTCTGGCAGGTGACCGCGGGCAAGGGTTACTGGTTCACCTGCCCCGCCTTGGAGAACACGTCGTCCGCGCCCATCGAGGTGATCGACGTGGAGCTGATCGACCCGCCCGCCGTGTGGAAGACCGGCCCCGCCCGTGCCATCAGCCTGACTGACGTCGGCGTCCTGGGGCTGGGCGCCTACGACGAAACGTTCGCCCAAGAGCCCGGCATGAACAAGGACTACTCCACCAGGCCCGTGCGCATCGCCCCCGGCGAACTGAGCCCCATCCACTACTACCTTCGGGCCGAGCCGATGACGGCTCCGGGCGCCGGGCACGCCGAAGGATGCCGATTCACCTACCGCTCGGGACACCGCGTGTACGTCGAGGACCTCGAAGCTGACTTCTCCCTCGACCCCGAGGACGCCTACTAGCGGGGCTCCAAGTGCGTTGAGAGGCGGTCCGACAGAGCCAGCCGGGTATTGACCGTTGTGGGCTGTTTGCAAGCACTTGTTTTGGGACCAGAGTTCCAAGCTGGTCAGGCCTCGTCGTTCTCCGTGCGGGTGGCTATCCGCCCGGCTGTTTCGAGCCGGGACAGGCGGTGGTGTTCCCGGGCGGCCCAACGTCGGACCCTGTCAGGCTCCAGCGGGGCGCCGTGTCCGACGTGGAGTCTGGTGGGGTTGAGGGCGAGCATCTTTCGCAGGCTGGCGAGGTTGCGCAACGGATCGTCGTGGAAGGGCGGGTTGGCCGGCCTGCCCGGGATGAGGCCCATGAAGGCGTTGGCGACCAGGTCACCGGCGACGAGATCCCCATGGTCGGTGAGGACGGAGATCGATCCGGCGGTGTGTCCGGGGGTAGGCATGATCCGGGCAGCGATCCCGAAGTCCTCCAGGTTCGTCTCGCCCTGGATCAGGACGCCGGGTTCGACGGGTTCGACCTGGGCATGGAGGTCTTTGTTCCGGTCCATGACGCGGCCCATCGGGCCGGTGGGCAGGTACGGTTCGCGGACTCGGCCGGTGCGGAACGGTCCCAGGTCGGCGACATGGCCGGCGACCGGCGCCCCGGTGAGGCGGTGCAGCTCGGCGGCGGATCCGAAGTGGTCGATGTGTCCGTGGGTGATGACGATCAGCGAGACGTCGGAAGGGTCCACTCCGTGCTCGGCGATCCGGTCGCGGATTCGACGGCCGCTGCCCGGTGTTCCGGCGTCGACGATCACCGGCCGCCGGCCCAGGAGCAGGTAGGCGTTGATGGCTGTTCGGCCCATGACCGGGATGGGGATGATCTTCGTGCGGGACATCGTGTCCTCCGAGGTGTGGTGGCTGCTGCCCGTGTGGGCATGCCTGGGATCCGCCGGGCGGTGATGGGCGGTCGGCGAGCGGTGCGCTGGATCTAACGGAAGCGGCGACGGTATTCGGCGGGAGTGGTCCCCAGTCGGCGCTGGAACGAACGGTGCAGGGTCTCTACAGAACCGAGGCCGCTGCCGGCCGCGACCTCCGGCAGGCTGTGGTCGCTCTCCTCCAGCAGCCGGCGGGCGGCTTCCAGACGGGCGGACTCCACGTAGGCGGCCGGTGTGGTGCCGGTGCGCCGGTGGAACAGCCGGGAGAAGTGGCGCACGCTGACGTGCAGCCGCGCGGCCAGAGCTTCGGTGGCGAGATCCGCGGTGAGGTGTTCACCGATCCACACGCGCAGGTCGTCGATCCGGTCGCCCGTGGAGGCCGGTACGGAGAGCGGCACACTGAACTGGCTCTGGCCGCCGGAGCGTTTGACATACATGACCATCATCCGGGCGGTGGCCAGGGCGAGATCCTGGCCGTGGTCCTCAGCGACCATCGCCAGCGCCATGTCCATCCCCGATGTGATACCGGCGCAGGTCCACATGTTGCCGGCCCGGATGAAGATCGGGTCCGGATCGACGGTCACCTGCGGGTACTCGGCGGCCAGTTGCGCCGCGGTGAGCCAGTGGGTCGTGGCGGACAGGCCGTCCAGCAGGCCGGCCGCGGCCAGCAGGTGCGCGCCCGCGCAGATCGAGCCGGTCCGGTGGGCCCTCGGCGCCGCTTCACGCAGCCAGTCTGTGATCTTGCCGTCGAGCACCGGCTCCACACCGTCCTCGCCCAGGCTGACCGCGCCCGAAACGAGCAGGGTGTCCACTCGGCCGTTCACCTCGTCAAGGGTCAGGTCGGCCATCAGCCGGACGCCGCTGGAGGTGGCCACCGGACCGCCGTCGGCTGTCGCGATCTGGACGACGTAGCCGGGCCGGCCGGTGCCGGCGACCCGGGTGGCGACTGAGAACACCTCAGCCGGACCTGTGACGTCGAGCAGTTCGACACCCGCGAAGGCGACTATGACGACTCTGTGCGGTTCGAGCATGCGCTGATCGTCTCGCCCCGTTGTAGCGACCGCAATGACCATGTTCTGTCAGATTCGGCCATCAGTAGGCAACAAGGCTCCAGAACGGAGCTGACTGCGACGGAGGGTCAGACCTGCAGAGTCGCCCGTCAGTCAGCCGCACATCGGCGCGAATCGGGTCATCCAGGATGGGCGGAGGCCGTAGCGCAGCGACGTGACAAGCGTGCGTCTTACGGTTCAGGCCCGATCGGCGGCGGATCCGTAGGCCACGCGCTACGGTGCCATCCCCCCGACCGCCGGCTGCCGACGCGCCAGATGGCCGTAGCCACCGGCGTGCCATACCCTCTCGCGAAACTCCTGAAGGCTGAGTAGCCGGGCCGGATCGCCGGGCGTGGCAGCGAAGTGGACCGTGCCGCAGCGCCCGCAGTACCAGCCCCGGGACCAGACCTGCTCGGCCGCCGGGCGGCCGGCCATCAGCCGCGCGAAGGTCGCCCGGCGCTTGGCGAGCAACACGAATATGGTCACTGCCGTCAGCAGCGCGAGCGCCGAGATCCAGCCGAGGAAGAGGAAGTCCGGCTCGGCAGGCGACGCCGATTCGTAGGGGTCGTACAGACCGTTCCCGTACGGGGACTCCGCGGACGGCTCGCGGGAATCGTCGCTGAACCAGTGGCCTGTCAGGGCTCCCGCGATGAACGTCCCGATGGACACCGCGACGGCGAGCACTCCGAGACACCCGATCCCGTAGGACGGCGGCTTCGGTGCGGGCGCCAGCGCGTCGGACAGCGCCGTGGTCACCTGCCGCGTGACTGTGTGCTGCATACGGTCGTCAGTGCGCGGAACCGTCTGCCTGACCTGGCCTCTCCCTGCCAGATAGGCAGCCGGGACGCCCAGGACCCGGTCCGCGTGACCGCAGCCCGGACAGGATTGCAACTGCGGTACGGCATCGTCGATGTCCCTCATGGTTTCCCCCGCGAAATCCTGTGGATCAATCGTCCGCACAGCGTAGTCAGCGGAGTTGGACCGTTCAGGGAAATCCGCGACGGGCCGGTCAGGGTTGGCTATCGGGTTCATGGCGTCCCGCTCCCACGCCCTCGACGGAGCCGGTGAGCGGGCCACCGGCCCAGCGTAGGTGCGACAGCGCGCGGCGACCTCCCCCGTGCCCCAGCGAACGCCGCACCGTTTTGATGGCCCGTCAGAGTCTTCGACGCCGACGCCCCATGAGGCGCCGGCGTTGATCCCCCGTTCGGCTTAATGCTTTGTTGCGCGCATTAAGCTGGTTGGGACACTAGTCGGACATGCATCCACGACGCAAACACAGGCCATGACATGGCGACCACCTCACGGCTCGGCCGCCAGGCCACGGAAATGAGTTGACGGGCCGCATCCCGAACCGTTTGCATCGACGTCGGCCTGCCACCCGACATCACCCCCCGTCACTCCGCCCCAGAAGGTGCTCATGTGCGCTGGCAAGATGCATGCCGACGAGGTCGACATCGACGAGTCTCTCGTGCGCCGATTGCTCGCCGCGCAGTTTCCTCAGTGGGCCGACCTTCCCGTCGAGTTGGTCGACTCCGCAGGCACGTGCAACGCCATGTACCGGCTCGGCGAGGACATGGCCGTGCGACTTCCCCGCGTCGAGTGGGCCGTCAGCGATGTGGAGAGGGAGTACCAGTGGCTGCCGCGGCTTGCCCCACCGCTTCCGGTTGCCATTCCCGTCCCGCTCGAGAAGGGAGCGCCCGCTGAGGGCTACCCCTGGCCTTGGTCCGTCTACCGCTGGCTCGACGGCGAGAACCCGGCCATCGGCCGCATCGCCGAACCCGCGCGGCTCGCAAAGGACCTGGCGGAGTTCGTCGCCGCGTTGCACCGGATCCATCCCGTGGACGGGCCTCCCGCGGACCGCGGCGTACCCCTGGCGATGCGGGACGCTCCGACGCGGGCCGCGATCGAGGAACTGCACGGAATCATCGACACCGACGCGACGAGCGCCGCGTGGGATGCGGCCCTGCGGGCCCCCGAGTGGACCGGCCCGGCCGTATGGGTCCACGGAGATCTGCAACCCGGGAATGTGCTGACAGCCCATGGACGACTCAGCGCCGTCATCGACTTCGGGTGCCTGGGTGTGGGTGATCCGGCGGTCGACCTGATCGTGGCGTGGAGCCTGCTGACCGCCGACACGAGGGATGTCTTCCGCGTCGGCCTGCAGGTCGATGACGCGACCTGGGCGCGAGGCCGCGGCTGGGCGCTGTCGATCGCGCTCATCGAGCTTCCGTACTACCGGGACTCGAATCCGGTGATGGCGGCCAACGCGCGACACGTGATCCACGAAGTACTCGTCGATCACGAGCACGCCCCGTAGCGAAGGGCCGAGGACCGGACTGGAGCGGAGGACCGAGGACGGACTGGAGCCCGTATCCGCGAAGTGGATACCGCCGCGCGCTGACCCGGCACAGGGAGCCGGCATCCGTCCCGCAGAAACCGCGCCTGCTCGCCTTCGCCGAGACGTATGCGGAGGAAGGGCTCTCGAGGCGTCCGATACCGCAAGCGGCCTCGCCGGCTACCGTCAGCTGTGATCGAGCAGATCGGTCAACTTGCCTCTGTGAGCCAGGATTTCCAGCTCGTCCAGGGCCCGGACCGCATGCTCTGCCGCCTCCGGGTCGCGGGCCGCGAGCCCGCTCGCCTCGAACTCGTCCTCGTCCAGGCGCAGTACGGACGATGCATCCGCCGACACCCACAGATCGAGGTCCAGGTCCTCGACCACCAGCTCGCCGCTGTCGAGGACGGCAGGGCGGGTGATGTCGCAGTACCAGCCCTTCAGCGTGCCGTCGCCGGTGCGGACCTCCTTCACCGCGTACCAGCGGTCCCGCCAGTAGTACTCGGTGAAGACATCGCCTGGCTCGAACCGTACGAAGCCGAAGTCGCGCGTCCCCGCGCCCGCCCACGGCGCACGGACCGTGACACGGTCGCCGTCGTCAGCGACCAGCTCGGCGGGATAGCGGATCTTGGTCTGACCGGCCTTGACCAGCCGCACCTCAACCGAGGGTGCGGACATGACGTACCTCCGTCGCGCAGATCTCGTAGCCGAACCACTTGTTGATCGCCAGCATGGGGCCATTGTCCGCGTCATTGCTGGTGAACGCATCCGTGTAGCCCGCAGCGCGGGCGCGGCGCAGCGAGTCGGTCTTGGCGAGCTTCGCGAAACCCCGCCCGCGATGGACGCGCAGCGTGCCCGTCATGCCGGACATATAGCGGGTGCTGCCGTCCGACTGGGCCGCTGTGAACGCAGCGATCTCGCCGTCCACCAGCACGACCGTGCTCAGCCCACGGTCCAGCAGCGGGTTGTTCCAGGTGTGGCTGATCCAGTCGTCGTAGTCGTCGAAGTCCGTGCTGATGTCGCTGGGCTCGTCCGAGGTGGCCTCGGCGTCCGCCCTGAACATCGGCCGCGGATCGGCCTCGAAGTCGGCGGCGGTACGCAGCTCGACGCCCGCGGGCAGCTCGGGCAGCGGCGGCAGCGTTCCGTTCGCCAGGTCAAGACGCTGGAAGTGGGCCGGACGGGTCGGCCGGTAGCCGCGCTTCTCCGCGAAGGCGCGGGACTCCGGATCATCCATCGCCCAGGCGTAGACGATCCTCGCGCCCTCGGCCGTCAGATGCTCCTCGGCGGTGCGCAGAATCAGCGCACCCGCGCCCTGGCCCCGGTGCTCGGGGTGGACGTGCGGAGTGACGAACGACTGACCCGGCTCGCTGGAGTCGTACGCGATGCCGGCATGGGCTGTGCCGATGATCTCCCCGTCCTTCTCGGCGATCAACAGCCGGTACTTCTTGGCCGGGTTGGCGGACTCCACACCGAAGACGACGGCTTCGGGCGTGGTCACCATGTAAGGGAGGGCGGCACGCCTGACGCGGGACACCGACGCGGCGTCCTCGAGGCGGAAATCGCGGACGATCAAGGTCATGGGTAGGGACGGTACGGGCCCGCCGGGTGGCGGCGCCTCTCATTTTATGGGCGGTGGGGGAGAATCGGCGGGTGACCTTGAAGATCGCCATTGATGCCGATGCGGATGTCGCTCCGTACGAACAGCTGCGTACCCAGATCTCCGGGCAGGCGCGGTCGGGCGCACTGCCGGTGGGCTACAAACTGCCGACCGTGCGGGGGCTCGCCGAGGACCTCGGGCTCGCCCCCAACACCGTCGCCAAGGCGTACCGCGCGCTGGAGACCGACGGAGTGATCGAGACCCGAGGCCGGAACGGCACGTTCATCGCGGCTGCGGGCGACGCGGCCGAGCGCCGGGCGGCCGCGGCCGCGGCGGTGTACGCCGAGCAGGCGCATCGCCTGGGCCTGACCCGCGCCGCCGCGCAGTCGGCGGTGGAGGACGCACTGCGCGCGGCGTACGGGAAGTAGGCGGACGCCGACGCCTCTTGCCGCACCGGGCACACGCGATCGGGCACACGCGATCGGGCTCACGCTGAGCGGTGACGAGGCCGTCGGCCGGCACCGGCCGGGCTCGCGCTGTACGAACTCGCGGCGCCGACTCGCGCGTCCGGCCGTCTCCGTACGAAGGCACGCCGTACGCGCGTCGTCCGGCTCGCGGTGTACCACGGCGGGGCGCCACGCCGACGCCGTACGACGCCGACGCGTCGCGCTCACGACACGCCACCCCTGCTCACAGGTACAAGCCCGCGTCCGCGCCGTCGCTCTGGGCCGGGACCGAAGCCGGGCTGTTGCCGCGGCGCAGCGCGTACAACTCGGCCAGCGTCGCGCCCTCGCGGCCCAGGCCGTCCTCCGTGCCCAGCCAGTTCACCGACTCCTTGCGGGTCAGCGAGCCCACCTCGATCCGGGCCAGACAGCGCCCCGGGCGGACCACCGCCGGGTGGAGGCGTTCCAGGTCCTCGTTGGTCGTCACGCCCACCAGGACGTTACGGCCCTGGCCCAGCAGGCCGTCCGTGAGATTCAGCAGCCGGGACAGCGCCTGGCCCGCGGTGTGCTTGGCCTCGCCACGGATCAGCTCGTCGCAGTCCTCGAGCAGCAGCAGCCGCCAGCGGCCCTTCGATGTGCCCTCGTCCTCGCCGATCGCGATGTCCATCAGATAGCCGACGTCGTTGAAGAGCCGTTCGGGGTCGAGTACGCAGTCGACCTGGCACCAGTCACGCCAGGAGCGGGCCAGGGTCCGCAGCGCCGAGGTCTTGCCGGTGCCGGGCGGGCCGTGGAGCAGGAGCAGCCGGCCGGAGATGTCGTCCGGCGTGATCTTCATCAGCTGGTCCATCGCATCGGCCACCGGCGCCGTGTAGTTGGGACGGACCTCCTCCCAGGTGCCCGCGGCGATCTGGCGCGTGGTGCGGTGCGGACCGCGCCGTGGCGAGACGTACCAGAACCCCATGGTGACGTTCTCCGGCTGCGGTTCCGGCTCGTCGTGGGCGCCGTCCGTCGCCTGGCCCAGGACCTTTTCGGCCAGCTCGGAGCTGACCGCGGTGACCGTGACGTCGGCGCCGCGGTTCCAGCGGGAGACCAGCAGCGTCCAGCCCTCGCCCTCGGCGAGAGTGGCGCTGCGGTCGTCGTCGCGCGCGGAGCGCAGTACGGAGGCGGCCGGCGGCAGCAGTGTGGCGCCGGGCTTGACACGGTCGATGGTGGAGCTGTGGGAGTACGGCTGCTCGCCCGTCGCGAAGCGACCGAGGAACAGCGCGTCGACGACATCCGAAGGCGAATCGCTGTCGTCGACGTTGAGCCGGATCGGCAGAGCGTCCTGAGGCTTGGCAGACATGCGCCCATGATCTGGCACGGGGCCGCCGAACGCACGGTGTTTTGACCGGTGGCGCGCCCGGGGGCGGCCCGCGGCCGGTTCCCGCATCAGCCACCGGCCCGGCGGAGCAGCCCGGCGGTCCTGCGGGCCCCGCGCACCAGCGCGTATCCCTTGGTGAACGCGCGGTCCTTGGCGAAGTTCCGGGCGATGGATCTGCCGACGACGAGCCGCTCGAACTCCTCGATGTCCGTGCCGCGCCGGACGGTCACCCGCTCCAGGGCATACGGGCCCTGCCTGCGCACGGCGAGTGCGTTTCCCACGGCGAGCGACTGGGCGAAGCCGGCCGCGCGGACCGTACGCCGTACCCGGCGGCTGGAGTAGCCGTAGGGATAGGCGAAGGAGACCGGTCCGGCGCCCAGTTCGTCGGCGATGATGTCCCGGCAGCGGACCGTCTCGTACCAGAGGCGGCCGTTGTCCAGCTGGTCGAGCTGGGGATGGGTGTGGGTGTGGCCGCCGATCTCCATGCCGGCGGCGGCCAGTTCGCGCACCTGGTCCCAGTCGAGCATGGTGTCGAGCGCACCGCCCTCGTGGTGGACGCCGCGCAGCCACCCGGTCGAGACGAACAGCGTCGACGCGAAGCCGTGTTCGGCGAGGACGGGGAGGGCGTGCCGGTGCACACCCTCGTAACCGTCGTCGAAGGTGATCAGCACGGGGCGGCGCGGCAACGGGCCGCCGCCCGACCGCCAGGCGGCGCCCAGCTGCGCGGTGGTGACCGGAGTGAACCTGCGCTCGCCGAGCAGCTCCATCTGCTCGGCGAAGGCGTCGGGTGAGACGGAGAGACCGAACGCGGCCTTCGCCGGGCGGTGTCCCACCGCGTGGTACATCAGGATGGGTACCGGCTGGTTCACTCGGGTTCACCTCGCGATTCGGCAAGGGGACCGGACGAGAACGTGGCGCCGCCCCGGCGGGCCCGTACGCTCCCCACCACATAGCCGCCCGCCGCCGCCGCGATCCCGGTGACGATCGCGCCCGCCCGGCCCGCACCGCCGCGTCGCCCCAGCACCATGTCGCGCAGCCCGCGCACGACCCCGGCCGGCAGGACCCGCGTGGTGTAGCGGCGCTCGGACTCGAGTCCCTTGGCCGCGCCCACACTCCGGGCCACGAGTGCCTTGGAGAGGCCCTCGGCGTAGGCACGGGTGCGGAAGTAGCCGAACCGCTCCCGGACGGCAGGCACCTTGTGGTGGATCACCGCGCGGTCGTCGATCAGGAGCACCGCGTCCGGCAGCGCCTTGGTGAGCCGGATGCACAGCTCGGTCTCCTCGCAGCCCAGCGGCCGTTTGTCGCCGTCCCGTCCGATTCCCGTGGCGAAGCCGCCCGAGGCGTCGAAGGCGCTGCGCCGGAAGGAGGCGTTGCCGCCCAGGACGTTGCGGACGCGCACTTTGCCGTGCGGCAGCCCCCGGTATGTACAGCCGACGACCCAGTCGAACTCCTCGGGGAACCAGACCGGTCTGCGGCCCGAGGCCCAGGCGGCCATCGTCCGCCCGCCGACGGCCATCACCGACCGGTCGTCGTACCCCTCGGCGAAGTATCGCAGCCAGTCACGCTCGGCCACGGCGTCGTCGTCGAGGAAGGCGACGAACTCGCCGCGGGCGGCGGCGATCCCGGTGTTGCGGCCCGCGGAGAGGCCGCGGGGGCCCGCGTTGGCGAGCACCCGCACCTCCTCACGTTCTGCCGCGCTTTCCTTGTACTCCCTGCCGAGCCGTTCGAGCAGCGCCGCGTTGTGGTCGACCACGAGCAGCGTCTCGAGCGCCGGCAGTGACTGCGTCCGCACCGAGTCGACGGCCGCCAGGATGTCCTCCCAGCGGTCCTCGGTGTAGACGCAGATCACCACGGAGAAGGCGCGGTCGCTCAAGATGCCTCTCCCCGCGGAATCCTGAGGCTGAGCGTCGCCGACGCACGGCGGCGGGCTGCTCTTCGCACGCCTTTCTCCTTGAGGATCACTCTGAGGACCCGCAGTCCGTCCCGTACGGCACTGAGGTTGCTGACGCCATGGATGCGGAGGTACTCGTGGCTGGGGACCTCCTGCACCCGCAGCCCGGCCTTGACGACCCGGATGTTCATCAGGGTCTCGATCTCGAAGCCGGTGCAGTCCAGCGTGATGCTGTCCAGGCAGCGCTTCCAGAAGGCGTTGTATCCGTAGCAGAGATCGGTGTAGCGGGCCCCGAACTTGGCATTGACGACGGCGCACAGCACCCAGTTGCCGAGCTTGCGGACCGGAGTCATGTCGTCCGTGCCGCCGCCGTTGGCGAAGCGTGATCCCTTGGCGAAATCGGCCCCGGACACCAGTGCGGAGACATACGAGACGATCTCCTGGCCGTCGGCGGATCCATCGGCGTCGATCATCACGATGATGTCGCCTGTGCAGGCGGCGAATCCGCTGATGAGGGCATCCCCTTTGCCCTTGCCGACCTGCTTGACGACCTTGATATCCGGCCACAGTTCGCGGGCGACCTGGACGGTGTTGTCGCTGGAATTCCCGTCGACCAGAACGACTTCGTGAATCCAGTCGGGAAGGGTCTTGAACACGTACGGAAGATTCTCCGCCTCATTCATGGCGGGGATCACGACGCTCACGGGCGGAGTGATCGCGAGATGCGAGGAGATCGGGCGGTAGTTGGCGGATATTCGGCCGACTCCGCTCGCCGGTCCTTCCGGATCGATGGCTGTTGCGGCGCTGTCCCCATGGTGCGACGGTTCGGTGAACGGATCTTGCCCCGGAGCGGCCGGGCGCAGGACTGAGCTCATGAGTCTGTTTCCCTCTCCACCGGTGGACCGCCCGCCCCCGGGCAGTCCGGATGAGTGTCCGGTTCGAAAGGGGGGTACTTCTCACCCCGGCCATGACGGCATAACGCTCCCTGTCTGGTGGGTGAGCTGGCAAAACAGGCCGCGCGGCGTACGGCTCGGAATGAGCTCGAAAACCGAGCACGGCACCCCCCTACCGCGCCCCGCTCCGGATCCATCGCGACGCTTGAGCCCTCCCCTAGAGCCGCTTTGCATGATGAACCGTTGCGGGTGGATGTACGACGGTATTGATGAATAAGACTGTATGGCAAGACCTGAAGCATGACCCCGCTTTTTTACTTTTTTGTTCTACTTCATCGGTCAGATGCGGAACCGTCCTGATCGGATCCTCTTGATCCCTTTCATCAATTGATCAGCGGGATTGGTGAGTTACGGCTTCCGTATTTGCCGACCGAGTGCCCAGAGGAAGAGCAGAGCGGTGATCGCGGCCACCGTGATGATCCCGCCGCCGACCGTCAGGGTGTGCAGGGAAGACCTGGTCTGAGCGACCAGCAGATCGATGACGAGCGCCCCTGCCGCGGCGGTGATGGCGCGGGCCGCCGGGGCCTGCCGTGACAGCACCGCGGCGATGCCGCAGGCCGGTCCGGCAAACAGGAAGAAGAGGATGAACGGCGCGCGCAGCGGCGACCGCACGTCGGCGAGCGCCAGCGCGACGCCCACTCCGGAGATGGCGACCGCGATGCCCGCGAGCACCGGCAGCAGGTCTGTCCGGACAGTTGCCGGCTTGTCTCTGATCGTCCGCATGACCGACTCGCCCCCCAACGCGTCGGATGTCGAGTCTCAATGCTGCGCAGTCGGCGACGCTCCGTCAAGGAGCTCTCACGGAATCTTCTTGGCATGGACACTTCCGGTGAAGTATGGGGCCTGCTACGAAAGTTGTGGCAGAGATCCTGCTAAAGGGAGGTTCCATGAAACTGTCCCGAATCGCGGCATTCTCATCCTCACTCCTCCTCGGCGCCGTCCTCGCTCTCACCGGAGCGGGCCAGGCGCAAGCCTCGGAAAGCGCCCTGGCGCTGGACTATGTGGCCCTCGGAGACTCCTACTCATCGGGTCTCGGGGCCGGCGGTTACGACAGCGCAAGCGGCGACTGCAAGCGCAGCAGCCGTGCCTATCCCAGGCTCTGGGCGGCCGCGCATTCACCCTCGTCGTTCGCGTTCACCGCTTGCTCAGGCGCTCGTACGGGTGATGTCACAGCCGGTCAGCTCGCCCCGCTCAACTCCGCGACCGACCTCGTCTCGATCACCATCGGCGGCAATGACGCAGGCTTCGCCGACGTCATGACCACCTGCGTCCTGCAGTCCGAATCCACCTGTGTCAACCGGATCAACCAGGCGAAGAGCTACGTCGACTCGACCCTTCCCGGCAAGCTCGACTCGGTCTACTCGGCGATCAGGTCCAAGGCCCCGGCAGCCCAGGTCGTCGTCCTCGGCTACCCCCGCTTCTACAAGCTCGGCGGCAGTTGCATCGCCGGACTGAGCGAGAACGAACGGTCCGCGATCAACGGGGCCGCGGACTATCTCAACGCCGCCATCGCGAAGCGCGCCGCCAACCACGGCTACGACTTCGCGGATGTCGCCCCCACCTTCACCGGACACGAGATCTGCTCCGGGTCGGCCTGGCTGCACAGCGTCAACTGGCTCAACATCAGCGAGTCCTACCACCCCACCGCGTCCGGACACTCCGGCGGATACCTGCCCGTCTTCGCCTCCCACGCCTGACCTCCCGGTCAGCCCGACCCTGTCGTTCCATACGTGTTCGGCGTGTAGGAGCCCCCATCCGTCGGGGTCTCCTGCTCGCATGTGACCGAGAAGTCGATCCAGTTGGAACGCACCTCGACCGGACTCCGGATCTCCACCCGGATCTGGTCGTGGTGCGTCCCGTTCGCTCTGTAGGTCAGCTCGATGTGGTTGACCTGCCGCTGCTTGCCGCCCCCCGCTTCGAAGTCCAGCGTCTTCCAGCCGGAGTCGGAGCTCTCCCCACTCCTGGTCGCCCAGCGGTATTCGACAGCCGCCGGAGTGCGGCCGACCGTGATCGTCGCCCGGAAGGCCGGCGCCTCCGCCTCGGGCGGCGGACAGCTGCCCGAGTAACTTCCGTGCACGGTCCGGACGTACACCTTCACACTCTGCGGCGGCGTGTGCGCACCGCCGCCGTTGCCGCCGTTGGACCCATGGCCCGCGTTGGCCGACCCGCCGTCCGTACCGCCACCGCCCGTGCTGCCGCTGTCCGTTCCACCGCCGTCCGTTCCGCCGCCCGGGGCACTGCTGCCGGGACTGGCGGTGCCGGCACTCCCGCCCGCGGGCGCCGTGCTGCCGCCGTTGTCCGATCCGCCCGGGTTCTTGTCCTTGTTGACCAGAGCCCAGGCGAGGCCGCCGATCGCGAGGAGCAGCACTGCCGCACCGGCGACCAGCACCGTGGCCGCCCGCCGCGAGCGGTCGTGCGGCACATCCGTCGTCGCGGTGGTCGCGGGCGTCGGCGGCGGACCGAACCGCCCGGGCGCCGGGGCCGGTGCGGCGGACGAGGCCGTCACCGTAGGGCTGTACGGACCGGGGGAGGGCGGCGGAGCGGTACGCGCGCCGCCACCCGCGCCCACCACCCGCAGCAGATGCTCGGCTTCCTCCGCCGGGAGGCGGTCCGCCGGATCCTTGCGCAGGAGTCCCGCGATGACCGGCGCCAGGGCACCGGCCCTGCGCGGCGGCGGCAGCTCCTCGTCGACGACGGCGCGCAGCGTGCTCAGCGGAGTGTTCTGCCGGAAGGGGGTGTTGCCCTCGACCGCGGCGTACAGCAGTACCCCGAGCGACCACAGATCCGACTCGGGCCCCGGAGTGCGCCCCAGCGCGCGCTCGGGCGCGAGGAACTCGGGAGAGCCGATCAGCTCGCCCGTCATCGTGAGATTGGAGGTTCCCTCGACCGTGGCGATCCCGAAGTCCGAGAGGACCACCCGGCCGTCGTTGGCGATGAGTACGTTCCCGGGCTTCACATCGCGGTGCAGCACACCCGCCTCGTGCGCGGCGCGCAGGCCCGCGAGGATCTCGGCGCCGATGTGGGCCGCGCGCTGCGGGGTGATCGGTCCCTCCGCGTCGAGCACATCGGAGAGCGCGAGCCCCCGCACCAGCTCCATCACGATCCATGGCCGGCCGTTCTCGGTCGCCACGTCGTAGACGGTCACCACATTGCGGTGCGAGATCCGGCCCGCCGCCCATGCCTCCCGCTCCAGGCGTGCGTAGAGCCGCCGCTCGTCGGCATCGCCGAGACCGGCGGGAGCGCGGACCTCCTTGACCGCGACATCGCGTATCAGCACTTCGTCACGGGCCCGCCACACGGCGCCCATCCCGCCCTCGCCCAGCGGGCTCAGCAGGCGGTAGCGCCCCGCGACCAACCGCTCATCGCCCGGCACTTCGCTCACAGCGAGCCCCCATCCGTAGCAGAGCAACTACCCCAAGTTAGCTCACGCAAGGGCTGTTGCCGCCCCCTTGAGCGCCAATCCGCATCCGAGGGCGAGCACCACGCACGCCGTGCCGAGCGGCAGTACGCGCTGCACGGAAGAGAACATCTTTCCCTTGCGAAGGCTTCGTTCGCCGAGAAGGCGGGAGGCGCGTTCGCCGAGCCGGACGGCTGCGAAGCCGGCGGCGGCGAGGGTGAGGGCGAGGCCGGCGCCGTACGCGAGGACGAGCAGCAGACCGAACCAGGCGCGGCCCAGGGCCGCGGCGCCGACGAGCACGACGACGGCGGAGGGGCTGGGGACGAGTCCGCCGGCGAAGCCGAGCAGGAGGGTGGAACGGAAACTCAATGGACGGTGGTCGTGGGTGTGGCCGTGGCTGTGCCCGTGCCCGTGGCTGTGCCCGTGCCCGTGGCTGTGCCCGTGGTCGTGACTGTGCCCGTGGCTGTGCCCGTGGCTGTGTCCGTGCGCATTGCCGCGGTTCCGCCAGGCTCTGCGCACCAGCACCGCTCCCGCCACGGCCACCAGCGCTCCGCTCGCGACGCCCAGCCACGCCACCACGGACGGCGCGGCCGCCGAGCCCGCTGTGATCAGCGCGCCGAGCGCGAACACTCCGAGCGTGTGCGTGACCGTCACCGACGCGCCCAGCGACAGGACGTCGCGCAGGGAGTTGCGCCCGCCGGCCGCCGCGGCTGCCGCCATCACGGTCTTGCCGTGGCCCGGCGCGAGCGCGTGCAGCGCACCGAGCAGCAACGCGGTCGCCAGGGCCAGCGCGGCGAATCCGGCCGTCAGTTCGCGCCGGGACACCAGCCCGGTCAGCGCCTGCGTCCAGCGGTCCGCGCCGCGCGGCAGTACGGAGGCCGGAGCCACCGCCTCCCCGGGCCGGTCCGCCACCGCCGGGGCGCCGCCCGGAGTGACCGAGAGCTCGGCCGCCCGCTGGTCCGGCGCAGAGGAGAGCTGGCCGTTCGGGTACACCGTGAGCCGCCGTGACGTTGTTGCCTTCGGTACGTCGGAGGAGGCGAGCGTCATCCGGTCCCCGCGGGCCGCGATCTCCCGCCAGCCCGGACCCTTGTCGCCGCCCGGCGCCCGGAAGACGATCGTCTGCTGCCCTTCCGGCAGGGCGGCCGTCAGCCTGCACTCGACCCGCAGAGTCGGCAGCCCGGCCTGTCCCGGGCGTACTTCGGCGCTGCTCGCGCCGGGTGTGAGCGCGGCCGCGTGCCCCTCGACGGTGACGTGGCCGTCCCGCGCCGCATCCTGGCAGCGGCCCCTGGCCCAGGCGGACAGTTCACCGGTGGACATCTTCCGGTCGCCGTCGCGGTCGATGGCGGAACGGGCCTGGGCGGCGGGTATCTCGGCCAGGTCCTCGACATGATCGACGCTCAGCAGTTTCGGGGCGACAAGGAGCCCGTCGTACCGGTTGACCGTGAAGTTGCCCAGGGGGTGCGCGGCGGCCGTCCCCGCGGGCAGCAGCGCAAGCGCCGCCCCGGCAATGAGGACCGCCGCGCCGGCGACGGTGGTGCGCCTCCTCATGATGCCTCCAGTGCCTTCAGCGCGGCACGAGCCGCACGCGAACCGTTCGGTGAGAAGCCGGGGTTGACCTTCAGGGCGGCCGTGAGCGAGGTCCGGGCCGCCGCGATCCGGCCGGCGGCGCGTTCGATCATGCCGCGGTGGTAGAGGAACACCGCGTTGCGGCAGCCGGGCGGTGCGGACTTCCCGATGTACGAAAGCGCCTCGGCGGAGCGGCCGTTCACCTGCAGAGCCCACGCCAGGGCGTCAGCGGTGTGCACGGTCTGCCGCTGCTTCCACTCGGCGCGTGCGGCGCGCAGCGCCTCGGGCCGGTCGCCGTGGTCCGCGAGAGCCAGGGCGGTGTCCAGATCGGTGTCCACGCCGTTGGCGCGGGCCAATTCGGTCCAGGTGCCGATCAGTTCGTACTGGGCCCGGGCCTCGGCCGTACGTCCGCGGGCCTCGTACACCTCACCGAGCGCCACCAGCTGTCCCGGCAGCGGCAGCCGCTCCACCACATCCTCGAGCCCGCGCTCGGCGCTCTTCGTGTCGCCCTGCGCGGCCTGGACACGGGCCCGGCCCTCCAGGGCGGGCAGATATGCCGGATCAGCGGCCAGCGCGGTCGCGAACCGGCGCAGCGCGGGGGCGTATGCGCCCTGGGTCCACTCCAGTTGGCCCAGAGCGGTGGCCACGTACGCGGTGTCGCCGGGGGAGACGGCCGAGTCCAGTGCGAGGCCGAGCACCCGGCGGGCGCCCGCGATGTCGCCGCGCAGCTCCAGTACGTACGCGTAGCGCGTGAAGACGGGGATGCCGGGGCGGCGGCCGTCGGCCTCCTTCGCCGCCGCCAACGCCTTTGGATAGCTGCCCAGTTCGACAAGTGCGTCGATCCGGGAGGCGAGAGCCCGCTCGCTGAACGGATTGACCTTCAGCGCCGCTTCCGCGTCCCGCAGCGCGCCGCGGAAGTCGTGCCGCGCCGCCGCGAGCGCGGCGCGCCCGGCAAGCGCCGAGTCGTTGTCCTGCGGCTGGAGGGCGAGGGAGCGGGCGAGTGCCTTCTCGGCCTGCGGATACCGGGTCGGGTCGCCGCCGGTCCTGGCCTGCTCCACATAGGCGGTGGCCAGGGTCGCCCACCCCCGGGCGTCCTTGGGCTGGGCCCGCAGATGCGCCTGGAGGCCGGTGACCCCGTGCGCGAGGTCACCGGTACCGATCCGGTCGAACGGCGCGTCGGCCGCGGGCGCGGCGGTGCGGGTGGTCGGGGGCGCCTCGTCCGCCCGTCCGAAGGCGAGAGCGCCCGCGGTGAGCACGAGCGCGAGCGCCGCGGCGGGCAGAAGAACGCCCCGGACCCGCCCGGCGGACCGGACCTGGGGGCCCGCCCCAGGGCCGGCGGAGGTGCCGGCTTCACGACTTCCGCCGGAGCCGTCGGCGAGCGCCGCCTCGGCACGCCCGCTCGGCGTCTCCGCCTCGAGCCCGGCCGGTACCACCGGGTCGAGCCCGGCCGGTTCACCCGCCCCGCCGCGCCGGGTGAACCGGCCGGCGAAGCGGGCACCTACGCGCCCCGACGGGGCAGGATTGCCGGGGAGCGGCGGTGGCGCTCCTGCTCGCGCCCTGCGCAGGGACATCTGTCTGCCCTTTCCGTTCGTAGATCCGTCGAGGCGATGGGTGCCGGGCGGCTCAGCTGTACACGTTGCGTCGCCGCATCCGCCACCAGGTGAGGCCCAGGCCGATCAGCAGCACTCCCGCACCCGCGGCGACCGCCGAGGCGATCAGCGTCGTGCTGGTGTCGCTGCTGGAGGCGGCCCCTCCGGTGAGCAGGTTGCCCGCGGCGTCCTTGGTCCCGGCGCCCTTGGCCAGCGGGCCACGGGAGCCCGACGTCGGCAGTGCCAGGTACGGGAAGGAGTGGCCGAACTTCTGGTCGTTCGCGTCGACCGCGTCGCCCAAGTCGTTCTTCTGGCCGAGCAGTTCGCCCTCCACGGCCTGGAGCGCGATGTCCAGAACGTCGTCCGTCAGCCGCCGCCCGTTGGGGAATCCGGCGTTGTCTCCGTCCAGTACGCCAAGCCTCTTGGGCTCGGCCGTGGGCGCGATGGAGGTGTTGAGCCGCAGCGCCTCCGCCGGGCGGACGTGCGGCGGCTTGTTGAGCTTGTCGACGCCGGTCAGGAACACCGAGACCAGGTCGTTGCGCGGTTCGGCGGGGGCCTTGATCTTGTAGATGCCCTCGATCAGCTTCGGCAGCTCCGGCTGGGTGACGAACTGGAGGAAGTCACCGTCGTTCCACGGGTGGGACGCGTTGAACTTGTCCTTGGCCTTCACGGGTATGACGACCTCGTTGACCAGCGGCATACCGAGCCGGGACACCTGGGCCCAGTGACCGCTCGCGCTCTTGCGCTGGGTGGTCGTCCAGATGCCGACGATCGGCTGCTTCTCCGACTGCCGGATGTACGCGGTCGGCACCTGCAGTGCGAGGGAATTGACGCTGTAGCCCTTGAGCGTGTCGTTGCCGACCTCGGTGAGGTTGGCGCCGTAGAGCAGGTCGAAGACGCGCAGGTCGGCGAAGAAGGGATCGTCCGCCTGGCCCGCGAACGCCGTTGATCCGCCCGGGATTTGGCGCACGGCCTGGTCGCGCAGTTTCTGGTAGTCCGGCATGGAGGCCTTGCCCACGTTCGACGGTGCCACCGGCAGATCGTCGGCGATCTTCGTGGTGTGCATCACATGCTGGTTCTTCAGCCTCAGCAGTTCGATGTCGTACGTCTGCGTGATGTTGAGGTCCGGGTCGTCGAGTGACGTGACGGGACCGGTGTTGAAGAGGAACGTATTGCCGTTCTTGACGTGATCCTTGAAGGTCCACCGGTAGATCAGGTCGCCCTGGGCGTCGCCGTCACTGTCGATGTGGACGTCGTACTGGGCGTCGTCGGCGAACTTGAAGAAGTTCGGGCCGCCGGCCGGTTCCTGGAACGGCAGCACGTTGGCGACGAGCGTGGTGGTGTCCGGCTTGTCGGGGCTGACGAACGCGTACACGTCGGTGTTGTCGTACTGGGGCTGTCCGGAGATCAGCGGGGCCTCGCGGTGGCTGGAGGCCCGGGCGGTCCCGGGTTCCGCGCCGGTCAGGCCGGAGGCCACCAGGGCTCCGGTAGCCAGCGCCACGCAGGTGAGTGCGGCGAGCCTGTTGAACCCCCGCCGCCCGCTGCTGCTGATTGCGGTCATCGAATCCGTCCTTCGGGAGTGCTGGTCGTGCTTCGATGCCAGCCATTCGGTGCGGAGAGCCGTTCGGATTGGTCGCTGGGGAAGAAAGTTTTTTCGCTGACGAACTGTCCAACTCACCCTGGAATCAGGTGTATTCGGTGACTATTCGTCAACCTTCGTACAGGTGTGGTGAATCCCGTGGGCGGGATACACGAGTGTCCCGGCGGAGCGATAGGGTTAACCTGCCCGGGCCGGGTGCCCTCGTACGGGTGGGGAGTGACATGGAACAGATAACGGTGCGCAGCAGGCCGCGAGTGCCTGCGATCACGTGTGGGAGCAGTGCGACCAGCACGCGTCTCGACCGCCATCTCGCGGTGCTCGGCGGTCCCGCCGTCCCGCAGCACGAGTCGGCCGAGGCGACGTCGCTGATGCGTGAGCTCACCTCACGTGACGTCGCGCACACCCGCAGGAGCAAGAGCGCGCGGGTGTCGCTCTTCGCGCCGCTCCGGCGGCTGCGTCGCTCGCTCTTCGGCAGCCGCGGCTGAACCGACCACCAGGACGTCAGCTCGACGCGAACGCGCTCAGGCGATCACACCGTCCCGGCGCAGCGCCGCTGTAGCCTCATCCGTCATCCCCAGGGCCTTCAGCAGCGTGTCGGTGTGCTCGCCGAGTGCGGGAACCGCGCCCATTCGTGCCTCCGCCGCACCCGGCAGGGTGATCGGGGGCAACAGAGCCCGCAGCGGTCCGACCGGTGAATCCACTTCCCGCCACCGGTCCCGCGCCGCGAGCTGTGGATGTGCGGCCACATCCGTCACGCTGTTGAGCCGGGCACATGCGATGCCCGCCGCCTCCAGTCGGCCGATCGCCTCCTGAGTGCTCAGCCCCGCCAGGGCACGGGCCACCACCGCATCCGTCCTCGCGCGGTTCGCCGTGCGGGCGGTATTGGTCGCGAAGGCCGGATCCTCGCCCAACTCGGGTCGCTCAAGGACCTGTTCGGCCAGCCGCCGCCACTCCCGGTCGTTCTGCACCGACAGCAGCACCTGTCCGCCATCGGACGTCGTATAGGCGTCGTACGGCGAAATGACGGCGTGCGCGACCCCGGTGCGCGCCGGGGCCTCACCTCCGTGCATCCCGTAGTTCAGCGGATGCCCCATCCACTCGGCCAGCGACTCCAGCATCGAGATCTCGACCGGACCGCCGCGGCCCGTGGTGGCCCGCCGCAGCAGGGCGGCGAGCACACCGGAGAACGCGTACATCGCCGCCGCGATATCTGCCGCGGGAATGCCGGCCTTGACCGGCTGCTGCGCGGTCCCGGTCACCGACACCAGACCCGCCTCGCACTGCACGAGCATGTCGTACGCCCGCTTGTGCGCGTACGGGCCCTGGGCGCCGTAACCGGAGATGTCCACGGCGATCAGCCGCGGGTGCGCCGCGCACAGCGTGGCGGCGTCCAGACCGAGCCGCGCGGCCGCTCCCTGGGCGAGGTTTTGCACGAACACATCGGCGTCCGCGACGAGCCGACGCACGATATCGATGCCGCGCGGGTCCTTGAGGTCGACGGCGATGGACTCCTTGCCGCGGTTGCACCAGACGAAGTGCGAGGCGAGCCCGCGGGCGGCGGTGTCGTAACCGCGCGCGAAGTCACCGCCGTCCGGACGTTCGATCTTGATGACGCGGGCGCCGAGATCGGCGAGCTGGCGGGTGGCGAAGGGCGCCGAGACGGCCTGTTCGACGGCGACGACCGTGATCCCGTCGAGCGGAAGGGGCTGATGGTTCATAACAGCCGTGCCTATCGTGTACGGGCCACCTTTGTCACCCCCCGGACCCTCCACCCACTCACAGCAAGGCGAACTGACCCTCCGGCCCTTCCTCGTGATGGTCGAGCACGGAGGCGGGCCGCCGAGCCGCGGCGGGCGGCGGCAGCACACTCCCGAGCTCCTCGCGCGTGATCTCCGTACCCGCCTTCAACTCTTCTTTCTCTACCCGCAGTTCGCCCAGCAGCGCCAGCACGGTGATCAGCTCCAGCAGCTCGGAGGTCCACTCCTGCGGCCACGAGGCGGGCCGTATCGCCTCCAGCGTGCCCGCTTCGGCCTCGCCGGTCCGGCGCTCGAACCAGAGCTCCAGCACGCGTACGCCGGAGACCTCGAAATCCCAGGCTTCACGCGGCACGGGTGAGATGCGCCCGTCACCGAGGCTGAGCACCTCCTCCGCCGCGTCGTAGCCGATCGCATCGGGCCGGGCGGGCACGGCGGCACGGACATACGGCCTGCGCCCCCCGGGCAGCCGCGGCCGCGCTCCACCACGGACCCCACGCAACTGGATCTCCATGAGCCGCCGCCCCAGGTCCACACCGCTCAGCCACACCCCGGGATCGGCCGGCAGAGGCACCACACATCCGACGGACGACGATTCGGCGACGGCGAGAATCCAGGCGATGACCTCCTCGGCGTCGACCTCGCGCCCGTACGCGGTGCTCAGCGCGGACAGCAGCCCCGGCGCGAGATTGGGCTCGAGCCCACCGGGCCGGCGGTAGAGCGGCCGGATCCGCCCGGGCCTCCCTGCAGGCGATCGCCCGTCCGGCATCAGGGCGGACACCACCACCGAAGCGCCCGGCGCACCTGCCACGTACCCCGGCTCGACGACGAACACCTGCCGCTCGTCGGCGACTCGCCACAACTCGGGGCGAGCCACATCGATCAGCCGGTGGTCGGGGATGAGCCACTGCTCGTCGAAGGGCCCGTGCAGCACCCGGACCGGTGCGGGACACCGCCCGTCCTCCCGGACGAATCTGCCAGTGCCGGTGGACTGGCCAGGCAGCTGGCTGACGGCACTGTGCGGCGTACGCACCCGGGTGCACCCGAACAACGCGTCGCGCTCGCCGGCCCCGGCTCCCACAAGAACATCCCACCGCGCCCTGAGGGAGGCAGCATCCGGGGCCATCACCCAGTCGCGCCCCAGCCGCAACGGAGGCGCGCTCCAGGGCATCAGCTCATCGAGCATCGGCATGCGGACATCCTCCCCCTCACCATGGGCCCGTACCGCGGGGAATGGTAGTCGCGCCCACGGGGGACGCGCAGGGGTCGTGTTCTGGACGTAAAGCGTCGCAAGTCGCGCGAAGCGCGGTGAGGAAAGCAGTCCAGGACACGAGTCCCGGAGCGGCCCGCACCCGCGCCACGGCGACCGGGCCCGCCCGGAGTCCCGCACCCGTGCCCGGCGACCGGGCCGCCCCCAGGGACCAAAGACCCGCACCCCGAGACCTCGCACCCGGGGCGCCCCGCACCGACCGAGCCCCGAGAGATCAGTCCGCGTCCACCGTCACCGAGAACGAGAATCTGTCGCCGCGGTACCGGATCCGCGCCACATCCACCACTCGCCCGCCCTCGTCGTACGTCACCCCGGTGTAGTGCAGGATCGGGCTCAGCAACGGGACCTTCAACAGCTCCGCCGTCGGCGGATCCGCCAGCCGCGCCTCCACCGTGTCCGTGATCCTGCTGATCCGCACGCCCAGCACATCCCGCAGCACCTTCGTCATCGGCCAGCGCTCCAGGTCCGCGAGGTCGAGCCCCGCCGCCACATCCGGACGGACCGCGTTCTCCGCCCAGTTCGTCGGCTCACCGCTCTCCCCGTCGCAGCGCAGCCGCTTGTACAGCATGACCTCCGGCGTCTTGGGGAAGTACTCCACGAGCTCGCCCGGCACCGGCTCCGGCCCGTGCCCCAGAATCGTCGTCCGCTCGCCCGACTGCTGGGCCACGATCGCGTCGATCGAGCCCAGCAGCCGCCTCGGCGCACCCCGCCACGCCCCCGGTTCGATGAAGGTGCCGCGCCGCCGGTGCCTGCTGATCAGCCCCTCCTCCTCCAGCTCCTTGAGGGCCTGGCGCATGGTCAGCACGCTGACGCCGTAGTGCGCGGCGAGCTGCTCCTCGGTGGGCAGCCGCAGTGACGCCTCGGGCGTTCGGCCGAGTATCGAGGCACGCAGCGACTGCGAGACCTGGTACCACAGCGGCAGCTTGCGGTTCAGGACCAGCGAGTCAGGGGCGAAGGAGGAGGTCACAGGGACTCCGTATTAGGACCGGCCGTGGTTTCCGGGGGAGTATCCCCCAGACCCCCAGTGGCGCTGGAGACCCTGCCACACGTTGTCGTACCCCTCCTGCAGATGCCCCGCGCTCATCGCTTGTCCGGTTGCCGTCACCGGCCACCGCGTCTCGAACATGAACGCAAGCCCGTCGTCGATCTTCTGCGGCTTCAGGTCGGCAGCGCTGGCCCGGTCGAAGGTCTCACGATCCGGCCCGTGCGCGGACATCATGTTGTGGAGCGACCCGCCGCCCGGAACAAAGCCCTCAGCCTTGGCGTCGTACGCGCCCTCGATGAGTCCCATGTACTCGCTCATCACATTGCGGTGGAAGTACGGCGGCCGGAAGGTGTCCTCGCCGACCAGCCAGCGCGGCGCGAAGACCACGAAGTCGACGCCTGCGAGCCCAGGCGTGTCCGAAGGAGACGTCAGCACGGTGAAGATCGACGGATCCGGGTGGTCGTAGCTGATGGTGCCGAGCACATTGAAGCGCCGCAGATCGTAGACGTACGGGACATGGTTGCCGTGCCAGGCGACGACATCGAGCGGCGAGTGGTCGTACGTCGCTGCCCAGAGGTTCCCGCAGAACTTGTTGACCACCTCCACCGGCTGCTCCACCTCCTCGTACGCCGCCACCGGCGCGAGGAAGTCGCGGGCGTTGGCCAGCCCGTTCGCGCCGATCGGCCCCAGATCCGGCAGCTGGAACGGCTGCCCGTAGTTCTCGCAGACATATCCGCGCGCGCTCTCGTCCAGGAGCTCCACCCGGAAGCGGACCCCGCGCGGAATCAGCGCGACCTCGCCGGGCCGGGCGGCGAGCAGTCCGAGCTCCGTGCGGAGCAGCAGTCCACCCCGCTCGGGGACGATCAACAGCTCACCGTCCGCGTCGCTGAACACCCGGTCCGTCATGGCGGAGTTGGCGTGGTAGAGGTGCACGGCCATGCCGGTGCGCTGGGTCGCGTCGCCGTTGCCGCCGAGCGTCCACAGACCGGCCAGCCAGTCCGTACCCGGCGCGGGCTCCGGCAGCGGGTTCCAGCGCAGCCGGTTCGGGTCGGGCACGGACTCGGTGAAGGGCGCGCTGCGGAGCCGGCCGTTGTCGATGCGTACGAACGGCGGATGCGCCGCCGACGGGCGGATCCGGTACAGCCATGAGCGGCGGTTGTGGGAGCGCGGCTCGGTGAACGCCGAACCGCTCAGCTGCTCCGCGTAGAGCCCCAGCGGCGCGCGCTGCGGCGAATTGCGTCCGTGCGGCAGCGCGCCGGGCACAGCCTCGGAAGTGTGTTCATTGCCGAAGCCGGGGGAGTGGCCAAGACCCTCGGCCGTCTTCCGTGCCTGCTCGATGCCGCTCATCGTCCGCTCCCCGGTGCTGAAGGATTCCTATGCACAACCGTAGGATTGCAGGCCTGCCCCGTCAACGGGAGCAGGGCGGCATGATGGACGGCGTGTCCCCAGCCCGCCCTGCCCCGCATCTCCGCCGTACGCCCGTGCAGCAGCGCAGCGCCGATCGGCTCGCCCGGATACTGGACGCCTGTGCCGAACTCCTCGACGAGACCGGCTACGAGGAGCTCTCCACCCGCGCGGTGGCCGTCAGGGCCGGGGTCCCCATCGGTTCCGTCTACCGTTTCTTCGGCAATAAACGCGCCCTCGCCGACGCCCTCGCCCACCGCAATCTGGACAGCTACACCGAGCGCATCGGCGGCCGTCTCGCCTCGCTCCCGTCGGCCGACTGGCGCGGTGTCCTCGATGTCGTACTCGACGAGTATCTGGAGATGAAGCGGACCGTCCCCGGTTTCGCACTGATCGACTTCGGCTACCAGATCCCCGTCGGCACGCCCGCGACCGGGGCGAACCACCAGGTGGCGGACCGTCTTGCCGAGCTGCTCGCCGGCCATCTGGGCCGCGGTGCCGACGACGAGCTGCGCCGGGCGGCCCTGGTCTCCGTCGAGGCGGCGGACGCGCTGTTGCAACTCGCCTTCCGCGTGGACCCGGCGGGGGACGAGGAGATCGTCGCGGAGACGCGGGAGCTGTTGCGCGCGTATCTCGCACGGGTTCTCGACTAGGCCGTTTCGCCCGGATCACCGGGCGGACCGGAAGAGGATTCCCGCGATGGGGAGCCGAGCCGCGAGACGACTGCGACCGTTGTGCGCGGGGGCGGCGACGCGGCAGCGGTCCTGAACTTCGTCATCGATGGTCGCTCCCGCGGCGCGGGGGCAGTGGAGACGCACGTCACATTCGTTCATGTCACATAGTGCCGAGGCGTTTCCGTCCTGGGTGTGTAGCCACCGACAACGGCAGAGGAGCACACCATGGATGCCCGTTTGAACGTCTTCGGCAGCCCGACCGCAGGCAAGGTCCTGAAGCACATCATCTCGGCGGGCCAGGTGGTCTCGGCCTCGCCACTGCCGACCGTGACGCAGGAGTTGGTGAAGATCCGCGCGAGTCAGATCAACGGGTGCGGATTCTGCACCGACATGCACACCAAGGAAGCCGTGGCCGCCGGTGAGACGTCGGTGCGCCTCAACCTGGTCGCGGCGTGGCGGGAGGCCACGGTCTTCACCGATGCCGAGCGCGCTGCGCTGGAGCTGGCGGAGCAGGGCACCCGCATCGCGGACGCGGCCCGTGGTGTCACGGACGAAGTCTGGGCGAATGCCGCCAAGCACTACGACGACGAGCAGCTCACCGCCCTGGTGTCCCTGATCGCCGTCATCAACGCCTTCAACCGGCTGAACGTCATCATCCGGCAGCCCGCCGGCGACTACCAGCCCGGCCAGTTCGGATAGCCAGAAGTACCTTGTCCGGGGCCGGAGGCTGTTCCGCGCCGGCACCGGCCCTGGGCGTGGCCGCTGGGAGGACCCTGCCCCTTACCGAAATGTGGGCAGGTCCCCCGTGCGCCCCGGCCCCGGTTTCGGGAAGACGGCTTGCACCCCTCCCCTCCGTGCATACCGGTCGGTATGCTCGGAGTGAACCGCGCGCCACCGCCGCCGCCCCGGGGAGGGCCCATGTCCCGCACCAAAGCCGCCCAGACCGCACCGACGGACGGCGCGCCCGCCGTGCCGCCCGAGGCGGCCCGCACCGCGCTGCGCGTCTGTCCGCTCTGCGAAGCCACCTGCGGGCTGACCCTCACCATCGAGGGCACCCGTGTCACCGGTGCCCGCGGCGACCGCGACGACGTATTCAGCCACGGCTTCATCTGCCCCAAGGGCGCGTCCTTCGGGGAGCTCGACGGCGACCCCGACCGGCTGCGCACCCCCCTCGTGCGCAGGGACGGCGAGCTGAGGGAGGCGAGCTGGGAGGAGGCGTTCGACGAGGTCGCGGCCCGCATCAGGCCGCTGGTCGAGGAACACGGGCCGAACGCCGTGGGCGTCGTCCTCGGCAACCCGAACGTCCACACCATGGCCGGCGCCCTCTATCCCCCCGTACTGCTCTCTCTGCTGCGCACCCGCAATCTCTTCACCGCCAGCACCCTGGACCAGATGCCCAAGCATGTCTCCAGCGGACTGCTCTTCGGCAACGCCATCGCCATCCCCGTCCCGGACCTGGACCGCACCGACCATCTGCTGCTCCTCGGCGCCAACCCCTTCGACTCCAACGGCAGCCTCTGCACCGCGGCCGACTTCCCGGGCAAGCTCAAGGCGCTCCGCAAGCGCGGCGGCACGCTGACCGTCGTCGACCCGCGCCGTACCCGCACCGCTCAGCTCGCCGACCGGCACGTCCCGATCCGGCCCGGAGCGGACGCCCTGCTGCTCGCCGCCCTCGCCCAGGTCCTCTTCGAGGAGAAGCTCACCGATCTCGGAACGCTGGCGGCGCAGATCGAAGGCGTCGACGAACTCCGGGAAGCCATAGGGGAGTTCACGCCGGAAGCCGTCGCCGCCGCTTGCGACATGGACGCGGAGGAGATCCGTACGATCGCCCGCGAGCTCGCCGCCGCACCCACCGCCGCCGTATACGGCCGCGTCGGCAGCAGCACCGTCGAGTTCGGAACCCTCGCCAACTGGCTGGTCGACGTACTCAATGTGCTGACCGGAAACCTCGACCGCCCCGGCGGCGCGCTCTTCCCGCTCGCCGCCACCGACCGGGCGCCCCGCCCCGCCGCCCCCGGCAAGGGCTTTACGCTCGGCCGCTGGGCCAGCAGGGTCAGCGGCCACCCCGAGGCCAAGGGCGAACTGCCGATGGCGGCCCTCGCCGAGGAGATCGACACCCCCGGCGACGGCCGGATCCGCGCTGTCATCTCCATCGCCGCCAACCCGGTGCTCTCCGCCCCCGACGGCGACCGCCTCGACCGCGCGCTGGGCGGACTCGACTTCATGGTCAGCGTCGACCCGTATCTCAATGAGACGTCCCGGCACGCGGATGTGGTGCTGCCCCCGCCACCGCCCTCCCAGAGCGCGCACTTCGACTTCTCCTTCAACAACTTCGCCGTACGCAACCAGGCGCGCTACAGCCCGGCGGTCGTCCCTCTGGAGGAGGGCAGGCTCGGCGAGTGCGAGATCCAGGCCCGGCTGGTGCTCGCCGTGGCCGGCATGCACGGCGCCCACCCGTCCGCCGTGGACGACATGGTCATCGAGAGTTCGCTCACCAAGGCCGTCGCCGACCCGTACTCCCCGCTCCACGGCGAAGACCCCGGGGCTCTGGCCCGTCAGCTCTACGGCAGCACCGGACCCGAGCGGCGCCTGGACATGATGCTGCGCATGGGGCCGTACGACCTCGTCCTCGAGGATCTCCTCCAGAACCCGCACGGCGTCGACCTCGGCCCGCTGCAGCCCCGCCTCCCGCAGATCCTCAAGACCCGCAGCGGACGCGTCGAGCTGCTGCCCGAGCCCATCGCCGCCGATCTGCCGCGGCTGCGGCGCGCCCTGGACGAGCGGCCCGGCACACTCGTCCTGGTCGGCCGCCGCCATCTGCGCTCCAACAACAGCTGGATGCACAATGTCGCCACGCTCAACGGCGGCTCCAACCGCTGCACCCTCCAGATCCACCCCACCGACGCGGCCCGGCTGGGACTCGAGGGCGGCGCCCCGGTCCGTATCAAGGCGGACGGAGGAGAGGTCGAGGCCCCGGTGGAGATCACCGACACGGTACGGACCGGAGTGGTGAGCCTGCCGCACGGCTGGGGGCACGACCGGCCCGGCACCCGGATGTCGGTGGCTGCCTCGCGGCCCGGAGTCAATGTCAATCAGCTGCTCGACGGCTCCAGGCTCGACCCGCTGTCCGGCACCGCCGTGCTCAACGGCTTCCCCGTCGAACTATCACCTCTGCGATGACCTGGGGTTTTGCTCGTATTGCTCACGCGTCAACGTCTTGTTAACGGCGATTGGCGCGACCTAACGTCATCCGAACCGCCGCTCCGGTGGGAGTTCAAGGATGAACGTTAGGTGTCCCCAATGCTGACAATCCTCGGCTTTGCCATGATTGCGACCTTTCTGGTCCTGATCATGATGAAGAAGATGTCGCCGATCGCGTCGCTGGTCCTCATTCCCGCACTCTTCTGCGTACTCGTCGGAAAGGGCGCGCACCTCGGGGACTACGTCATCGAAGGCGTCGGCAATCTCGCCCCCACCGCGGCCATGCTGATGTTCGCGATCGTCTACTTCGGCGTCATGATCGACGTCGGCCTCTTCGACCCGATCGTCCGCGGCATCCTGCGCTTCTGCAAGGCGGACCCGCTGCGCATCGTGGTCGGTACGGCGGTGCTAGCCGCCATCGTCTCGCTGGACGGCGACGGCTCCACCACCTTCATGATCACCGTCTCGGCGATGTATCCGCTCTACAAGCGCCTCAAGATGAGCCTGGTCGTGATGACCGGTGTCGCCGCCACGGCGAACGGCGTGATGAACACCCTGCCCTGGGGCGGTCCCACCGCCCGTGCGGCGACCGCGCTGAAGGTCGACGCGGCCGACATCTTCGTCCCGATGATCCCGGCGCTCGGCGTCGGACTGCTCTTCGTCTTCGTCCTCGCCTATGTGCTGGGCCGGCGCGAGCGCACGCGCCTCGGTGTGCTCACCCTCGACGACGTGCTCGAGACCGAGACCGCCGACGAGACCGTCACCGGGACGGTGCTGGTCAATTCGGGCGGCGCCGGCAAGGGCACGAGGAAGAGCCTCACCGGTGGCGCCGGTACGGGCGCCGACGCCGAGCCCGCGAAGGCCGACGGGAACGACGGCAAGGACGCCGACGGGAACGACGGCAGGCACGGGAACGACGAGGGCTTCCAGGGACTCGACCCGAACCGCGCCACCCTCCGCCCCAGGCTCTACTGGTTCAACGCCGGGCTCACCGTCGCTCTCCTCGCCGCGATGATCATGGAGACTCTCCCCATCCCGGTGCTCTTCCTCCTCGGTGCGGCTCTCGCCCTCACGGTCAACTTCCCCAAGATGGCCGACCAGAGGGCCCGGGTCGCCGCCCACGCCGAGAACGTCCTCAACGTGGCGGGCATGGTCTTCGCCGCCGCCGTCTTCACCGGCGTCCTCACCGGTACCGGCATGGTCAAGCACATGGCCGACTGGCTCGTCGGCGCCATCCCCGAGGGCATGGGCCCGCACATGGGCATCGTCACCGGTCTGCTGAGCCTCCCGCTGACCTATTTCATGTCGAACGACGGCTTCTACTTCGGTGTGCTGCCGGTCCTCGCCGAAGCGGGCTCCGCCCACGGTGTCTCCTCGCTGGAGATCGCCCGCGCATCGCTGGTCGGCCAGGCCCTGCACATGTCGAGCCCGCTGGTCCCCGCCGTGTACGTGCTCGTCGGCATGGCCAAGGTCGAGTTCGGCGACCACACCAAGTTCACCGTCAAGTGGGCCGCGCTCACCTCTCTGGTGGTGCTCGGTGCCGGCGTCCTCTTCGGCATCATCTGATGGTGCCCGCTTCTGGGGAGCCCGGCAGGAGCTGGCTGCTGCGCCTCGTCATCGCCTTCGCCTTCGCGCAGGGCGCGGTGTCGATGGCGCGGCCGGCCGTCTCCTACCGGGCTCTTGCCCTGGGCGCGGACGAGCGCGCGATCGGTGTGATCGCGGGCGTGTACGCGCTGCTTCCCCTGTTCGCCGCCGTACCGCTGGGGCGCAGGACGGACCACGGGCGGTGTGCACCCCTGCTGCCCATCGGTGTTGTCCTGATCTCCGGCGGGTGTGCCCTCAGCGGTACGGCGGTCTCACTTCCCTCGATGGCGGCCTGGAGCGGAGTGATGGGCCTCGGTCATCTCTGCTTCGTCATCGGTGCCCAGTCGATCGTCGCCCGCCAGTCGGCCCCGGACGAACAGGACCGCAACTTCGGCCACTTCACCATCGGCGCCTCGCTCGGCCAGCTGGCCGGACCGATCGCCGCCGGGTTCCTGGTCTCCGAGCAGGATGGCGCCATGGACCGTACGAGCGCACTCGCCCTGGTCACCTCGGCGGCCGTGGCCGCCGTCTCCCTCACCTCGCTCTGGCGCATCGAGCATTGCGTGACCGGCCGTGAGGCTCGCGCACCGCGGTCCAAGGTCCCCGTACACCGCATTCTGCGCACCCGCGGCGTACCCGCCGGGATCTTCATCAGCCTCGCGGTGCTCTCGGCCACCGACATCCTCACGGCCTATCTCCCGGTGATCGGCGAGCACCGCGGTATCGCCCCCGCCGCCATCGGTCTGCTGCTCAGCCTGCGCGCGGCCGCGACCGTCGCCTGCCGCCTTGTGATGACGCCGATGATCCGGCTGCTGGGCCGTACGGCGCTGATGACCGTCACCTGTCTGCTCGGTGGTCTCCTGTGCGCGGGCATTGCGCTGCTCGTCCCGGTATGGGCGCTCGCCGTGATGCTCGCCGTCCTCGGCTTCTGTCTGGGCGTCGGTCAGCCGCTGTCGATGACGACGGTCGTCCAGGCCGCCCCGGCCCGGGCGCGCTCAACCGCACTCGCCCTGAGGCTGACCGGAAACCGCCTCGGCCAGGTCGCCGCTCCCGCTTCCGCGGGACTGGTCGCGGGCATCGCGGGCACGGCCGCGCCGTTCGTCATGCTGGGCACGCTCTTGCTGGTCGCGGCCGGATTGAGCGCCCGGCGGTCAACCCGCCCGGCGGCGGCCGGGGTAAGTGAGGGACGAGACCATGGCCGGGGTCGTCCCCCGGTGGCGGACGGCTCCGTACGAAGAGCCTGTCCCCAACCTTCGCGCGAATCATTCCCTGACCGGGAGTAGTCGGCTATTTTCAGGCGTCTCAGTCGCTCCTCCTCTTCTCCTGGCGGAACCATATGAGTCGCGCCATTTCCCTGCACAGCGTCAGTAAGAGGTACGGACGCGGCACCCGTGCCGTCGACCGCTTCTCCCTGGAGATCGAGCCGGGGGAGTTCGTGGTGCTGCTCGGCCCCTCGGGCTGCGGCAAGTCGACCGTGCTGCGCATGATCGCCGGCCTCGAGGACATCACCGAGGGGGAGTTGCTGCTCGACGGCGAGTACGCCAACTACATCCCGCCTCGCGAACGCGCGATGGCCATGGTGTTCCAGAACTTCGCGCTGTACCCGAGCATGACGAACCGCGAGAACATCGGCTTCCCGCTGCGACTGGAGAACCCCCGCCTGGACATCGGCCCGCAGGTCGAGGCCACCGCCCGGATGCTCGGCATCGAGGATGTCCTCGACCGCTATCCCAGCCAGCTGTCCGGCGGCGAACGCCAGCGGGTCGCGATGGGCCGTGCCATCTCCCGGCGGCCGTCCGTCTTCCTGATGGACGAGCCGCTGTCCAATCTCGACGCCAAGCTGCGTAATCATCTGCGGGCGGAAATCGCGCAGCTCACCGCGGAGTTGGGGGTGACCACCGTCTATGTCACGCACGACCAGGCCGAGGCGATGTCGCTCGGCGACCGGGTCGCGGTGATGCGCGGTGGCGTGCTGCAGCAGGTGAGCACCCCGCGCGAGACCTATGCCCTGCCGGAGAATGTCTTCGTCGCCGCGTTCATCGGCACGCCGCGCATCAACCTCCTGCAGGCCGTCGTGTACGCGCCGCTGGACGGCCGTATGTCGATCGATCTGGGCAAGCAGCGGCTGCCGCTGCCCGAGCCCCTCAGCATCGACCACCAGCTGCTCCGTATCCAGCAGGGCCGGCAGATCATCGTCGGCCTGCGTTCCGAGGCGACCCGGATCGCTCCGCCGAGCCAGGCGCGCCCCGGCGAGGTGGCTCTGACCGGGATCGTCGAGCACATGGAGTACCAGGGGCACGAAGCGCTGGTGTACTTCAACACCGGCTCGCAGCCCGCCGTGGTCGCCGATCTGGAGTCGCCCAAGCCGCAGCCCACCCCGCGCCGCCGCCGCGGAAGAAGCGGCGGCCCGAGCGTGCTGACCCGGCTGAAGGAGCGTGCGGCCGCGCATGTCTCGGGTCCCGTCGTGGTGCTCGACGACCCGGCGCCGGAGCCCGCCGCTCCGTTGTACGAGCGCCAAGCCGTTTCCACGGGCGATCTGGTCGTCAGGACCGGCCCCGACGTCCGGCTGCGTACCGGCGCCCAGGTGCCTCTCCTCGTCGACCTCGCGCATCTCTACGTCTTCGACCACCAAGGACGACGGATCTGTCCCGCTCCCGCCGACCTCCTCGGGCTGGATGCCTGAAGCCTGCGCCGGTCTCCTCACCCCGGGTGCCCCTGGCGCCCAAAAACTAACACCGCTAGTTTGGGGTCCGGAAGACTACCGCAGGTTCTGGAGGAGTGCGATGAAGGCTCACGACGGCATGTATATCGGCGGCCAGTGGCGGCCGGCCGCCGGACCCGACACGATCGCGGTGGTCAATCCGGCGGACGAGCAGGTCATCGCCCATGTCCCGGCCGGCACGGCGGAGGATGTCGACGCCGCCGTACGCGCCGCCCGCGAGGCCTTCCCGGCCTGGGCCGCGACCCCTCCCGCCGAACGCGCGGCGCGGATCGCGGCGCTGCGTGACGTGCTCGTGGCCCGCAAGGACGAGATCGCGGAGACGGTCACGGCCGAGCTCGGCGCACCACTCGCCCTCTCGCAGATGGTCCATGCCGCAGTACCGGTCCTGGTAGCCGGATCGTACGCGGAACTGGCCGCCTCGTACTCCTTCGAGGAGAAGATCGGCAATTCCACCGTGCTGCTGGAGCCGGTCGGCGTGGTCGGCGCCATCACCCCCTGGAACTACCCGCTGCACCAGGTCGTCGCCAAGGTGGCCCCGGCTCTCGCGGCGGGCTGCACGGTCGTACTCAAGCCCGCCGAGGACACCCCGCTGACCGCCCAGCTCTTCGCCGAGGCCGTGCACGAGGCCGGGCTGCCCGCCGGAGTGTTCAACCTGGTGACCGGCCTCGGCCCGGTCGCCGGCCAGGCACTCGCCGCGCACGAGGGTGTCGATCTGGTCTCCTTCACCGGCTCCACCGCGGTCGGCAGGCAGATCGGCGCGACGGCCGGCGCAGCCGTCAAGCGGGTCGCGCTGGAGCTCGGCGGCAAGTCGGCCAATGTCATCCTGCCGAGCGCCGACCTGGCCAAGGCCGTCAGCGTCGGCATCGCCAATGTCATGTCCAACTCCGGCCAGACATGCAGCGCCTGGACCCGGATGCTGGTGCACAAGGACCAGTACGACGAGGCGGTCGCGCTCGCCGCAGCCGCGGTCGCCAAGTACGTGCCGGGCGAGCGGGTCGGCCCACTGGTCAACGCCAAGCAGCAGCAGCGCGTACGCGGCTATATCGAGAAGGGTGTCGCCGAGGGAGCCCGTCTCGTCGCGGGCGGCCCCGACGCCCCGCACGAGACGGGCTACTACGTCAGCCCGACCGTCTTCGCCGATGTCACTGAGGACATGACCATCGCGCAGGAGGAGATCTTCGGCCCGGTGGTCTCCGTGCTCAAGTACGAGGACGAGGAGGACGCGCTCCGGATCGCCAACGGCACCGTCTACGGTCTCGCGGGCGCGGTCTGGGCCGGCGACGAGACGGAGGCCGTCGCCTTCGCGCGCCGGATGGACACCGGACAGGTCGACATCAACGGCGGCCGCTTCAACCCCCTCGCGCCGTTCGGCGGTTACAAGCAGTCCGGCGTCGGCCGCGAGCTCGGCCCGCACGGTCTGTCCGAGTATCTCCAGACCAAGTCCCTCCAGTTCTGAGCCGGGAGTCCCACCCATCATGGTCCGCGCCGCCGTACTGCCCGCCGTCGGCTCTCCGCTGGAGATCACCGACATCGAACTGCCCGAGCCTGGCCCCGGCAGGGTGAGGGTCCGCCTCGCCGCCGTCGGGGTCTGTCACTCCGATCTGTCCCTGTCCAACGGCACCATGCGCGTCCCCGTCCCGGCCGTCCTCGGCCATGAGGGCGCCGGCACGGTCGTCTCCGTCGGTGAAGGCGTCACCCATGTCGCCCCCGGCGACGGCGTGGTTCTCAACTGGGCGCCTTCGTGCGGGAGTTGCCACTACTGCGGGATCGGCGAGGTGTGGCTGTGCGCGGGCGCGCTCGCGGGCGCCGCAAGCGTCTACGCCCGTACCGCCGACGGCGTCGAACTCCACCCCGGCCTGAACGTCGCGGCCTTCGCCGAAGAGACCGTGGTCGCCGCGAACTGCGTTCTGCCGGTCCCGGACGGCGTCCCGCTCGCCGATGCCGCCCTGCTCGGCTGCGCGGTCCTCACCGGCTACGGCGCCGTCCATCACTCCGCCCGCGTCCGGCAGGGGGAGTCGGTGGTGGTCTTCGGCGTCGGCGGCGTCGGCATCGCCACCCTCCAGTCCGCCCGGATCGCAGGCGCCTCGACCGTCATCGCGGTCGATGTCTCGCCGGAGAAGGAGTCGCTCGCCCGCAGGGCGGGCGCCACCGAGTACGTCATCGCCTCCGAGACCACAGCCAAGGAGATCCGTAAACTCACCGGCGGCCAGGGTGCGGACGTCGCCATCGAGTGTGTCGGCCGGGCCGCCACCATCCGCACCGCATGGGACTCCACCCGCCGCGGCGGCCGCACCACGGTCGTCGGCATCGGAGGCAAGGACCAGCAGGTCAGCTTTAACGCACTGGAGATCTTCCACTGGGGCCGTACGCTCTCCGGCTGCGTCTACGGCAACAGTGATCCGGCTCGTGACCTGCCCGTCCTCGCCGCACACATCCGCGCCGGACGCCTCGACCTGAGCTCCATGATCACCGAGCGGATCGCGCTCGACGGCATCCCCGCCGCCTTCGACAACATGCTCGCCGGCAAGGGGGGCCGGGCCCTGGTCGTCTTCTAGATTCCGCTCCCGCAGCACCCCGGCCGCCCGTGCGCGGCCGGGGTGTCAGTGCTGCCTTCGAACTCCCGCTGACGAGTCATGCCCGGGCAAAAACTCCTGGTGCGCGAACCGTTGACCGCCATACCACCCGGTCGGTACGGTCCCCGCACTCCTCGTCCCCGCACCCATCGGAGTGTGCACAGCATGGACACGGCCGCACAGCTCACCGACAGCACCGCCCCGGCCCCCGCCGACCCGAACCGCCGCAGGGTGGCCACAGCCGCCGCCCTCGCCTCCGCCGTCGAGTGGTACGACTACTTCGTCTTCGGCATCGCCGCGGCTCTCGTCCTCGGCGACCTCTACTTCCCCTCCGGCAGCTCATCGGCCGGTGTGCTCGCCGCCTTCGCCACCTTCGCGGTCGGCTTCCTCGCCCGGCCCATCGGCGGGATCATCGCGGGCCAGCTCGGCGACAAGCACGGCCGCAAGCCGATGCTCGTCGTCGCGCTGACCCTGATGGGCGTCGCCACCACCGGAATCGGCCTCCTCCCGACGTACGAGACGATCGGCATCGCCGCCCCCGTGCTGCTCGTCCTGCTCCGCGTGGTCCAGGGCATCGCGGTCGGCGCCCAGTGGGGCGGCGCGATGCTGATGGCCACGGAGTACGCCCCGGAGGGCAAGCGCGGGCTGTACGGGAGCCTGGTCCAGCTCGGCGTCCCCATCGGAGTGGTGACCGCCAACACTGTCTTCCTGGTCGCCGGTGCCGTCACCAGTGACTCCACCTTCGCCACCTGGGGATGGCGGGTCCCGTTCTTCGTCGGCTTCCTCGTCCTCGCCCTCGCCTGGTTCATCCACACCCGGGTCGAGGAGACGCCCGCATTCCGCGAGGCCGAGCAGGCCCTGGCCGCACAGGAGAAGAGCGAGCCCCGCTCACCGCTCCGTACGATCCTGCGCAAGCACCTCGGCACGGTCTTCCTGGCCGGCGGTTCCTTCGCGGTGAACACCGCCACCTTCTACATCATCATCACCGGCGTGCTCGACTACGCGACCCGCGAACTCGAGATGAAGCGCAGCGCCGTGCTCACCGTCTCGCTCTGCGTCAGCCTCACCCAGCTGGCGCTGATACCCGCGGCCGCGGCCCTCTCCGACCGCATCGGACGGCTGCGCATCTACGCCGCGGGCGCGGTCGGCCTGCTGGTCTGGGCAATTCCGATGTTCCTGCTGATCGACACCAAGTCACTGCTCTGGCTGGGCGTCGGCACCTTCGTCACCAGCTGTTTCCTCAGCATCATGTACGGGCCGCAGGCGGCGCTGTTCGCCGAACTCTTCACCGCCGAGATGCGCTACACCGGAGCCTCGCTCGGCTACCAGATAGCCGCGGTCCTCGGCGGCGGCCTGGCTCCGTTCATGATGGTCCTGCTGCTGGAGGCGACCGGCACTTCGATGGCCGTCTCCGGCTACATCATCGGCCTGGCGGTGATCGCCCTCGTCTCGATCAAGATCCTGGCCTCACGGGCCGCCGCCCGGGATTGAGCCGGCACTCCGTTCCGTCCGTACGGCCGCCGCCCCCCGGCGCGGCGGCCGTACTCACTCACGAGCTCACGAGCTCACGAGCTCACGAGCTCACGAGCTCACGAGCTCACGAACTCACGAGCTCACGAGCCCCGGGGGCGGGAACGGCGTGGCTGCGGGAGCGCGCGGCTCAGGTCTGACGGGGCCCGGCACCGGACCCCGCCGGTCCCGTGTTCGCCGGTCCGGTCTCCGCTGTTCCTGTCTCCGGCGTCCCGGCCCCGAACGCGGAGGCGTCGGCCCCCGCTTCCGTCACCGGCCGCCGAGCCCGGCCCCGGGAGCGGGAGACGGCCACACCGGCCAGGCACAGGGCGCCTCCTGCCAGCGTCAGCCCGGCCGGCACCTCGTCCAGCGCCAGCCAGGACATCAGGACGACCAGAGCGGGGACGGCATACGTCGTCGCGCCCATCCGTCCCGCCGTCGTACGTGCCAGGGCATAGGCCCACGTCGTGAACGCCAGCGCGGTCGGGAACACCCCCAGATAGACCATGTTGAGCGTCGCCGTCACGGGCGCCCGGCTCGCCTCGTCGACCAGCTGCCCGACGAACGGCAGACAGGCCACCGCCCCGACCAGACACCCGAACGTCGTCACCTGCAGTGCGCTCGCACGGGCCAGCGCCGGCTTCTGACCGACCACCCCGGCCGCGTACCCCACCGCCGCCAGCAGACACAGCAGCACTCCCAGCGCGGATGCGCTGCCCTCGCCCGACATCGAGAGCCCGACGGTCACCGCTCCTGCGAACGACACCGCCATGCCGGCCAGCAGCCGCGGCGGCAGCGCCTCGCCCAGCAGCCGCGCGCCGAGCAGCGCGATGAGGATCGGCCCGATGTTCACGACCATCGCGGCCGTGCCCGCGTCGACCTGCTGCTCACCCCAGTTGAGCACCACCATGTAGACCCCGAACCAGAGCAGCCCCGAGACTGCGATCCCGGGCCAGGCGGCTCGCGGCGGCAGCCCCTCGCGCCGTATCAGCAGGAAGACGCCGAGTACGAGGGACCCGGCGAGCAGCCTTCCGAGGGCGAGTGCGCCGGGAGAGTACGCATCGCCCGCGCTGCGGATCGACACAAAGGCCGAGGCCCACAGCAGCACGGTGACGCCGGCCGCGGCCAGCGCGGGCCACTGCGGGCGGGGGACGGGGTGTGCGGGGTTCGTCATGGGGCGACCGTACGTCCCCGGCCATTCGGCGCTCACCGCAATATCTCCGGCTCGATGCCGAGCAGCTCGCCCAGCGCCCGCTCGCCGGCCGCGGTCACCTTCACCGCACGCTCGGATCCGATCCGTACGCACCAGCCCGCATCCAGCGCATGCCGGCACAGCTCCGCCCCGGCGATGCCGGCGAGATGCGGTTTGCGCTCGGTCCAGTCCAGACATCCCCGTGCGAGCGGACGTCGCCCCTTCCGCCGCAGTTCGATGCCCAACTCGCCGAACCATGCCGTCCCTTGATCGGTCAGGGCGAAACCGGTGTCCTGGCGCAGCAGCCCGCGTACCGTCATGGCCTGCGTGATCTCGATCCCGAGCCGCCCGGCGAGATGGTCGTAGCAGGTCCGCCCGCGCGCCATGGCACTGCGCGCGCTCGCCACCCGCAGGGACCGCGGCGCCGGGGCGGGTGCCGGGGCGGCATGCGAGGCGAGCTCCTCGAGGAGATGTGCGACGTGTTCGTCGGCGAGGCGCACGTACCGGTGCCGCCCTTGCCGCTCCTCGGCGAGCAGCCCGCCTGTGACGAGCTTGCCCAGATGCTCACTGGCGGTCGACGCCGCGACGCCCGCATGCCGTGCGAGTTCGCCGGCGGTCCAGGCCCGTCCGTCGAGCAGTACGAGACAGAAGGAGGCGCGGGTCTCGTCGGCCAGCAGTGCGGCGAATGCGGCCAGGTCTCTGGATTGCATGACTCCAGGATCGGCCATTCACCCTTCGGCGGTGGCCGAACTGTTCCGGTGCCTCCGGTCCGAGAGGTTCCACCGGAGAGGCCCGTTCCTGAGGGGGTGAATGAGGGGCTGTCCATGACGGGCGCGCCGCCCGTCAGGTGCGCACCAGGGCCGCGTACTGGACGGCAAGGCCGTCGATGAGTGCCCGGAGCCCCGTCTCGAACGCGCCCTCGTCCACCTTCTGCTGCCGGTCGGCGAGCAGATGGGCCTGGCCGAGATGCGGGTAGTCGGCCGGATCGTACGCCGTTTCGTCGTCGACGAATCCGCGGGCGAAGGAGCCGAGCGCCGAGCCGGTGATGAAGTACCGCATCAGGGCGCCGATATGGGTCGCCTGGGCCGGTGGCCAGCCGGCCCGGACCATCGCGCCGAAGACGGCGTCGGCCACCCGCAGGCCGGCCGGGCGGCGGCCTGGGCCGCGGGCGAGGACAGGGACCGTGTTGGGGTGGGCGGTCAGGGCGGCGCGGTAGGAGACGGCCCAGTCGTGGAGCGCGGTGCGCCAGTCGCGCGCGTCGTCCTCCTCGAACATCGACAGGTCGACCTGGGCGCTGATCGCGTCGGCGACCGCTTCGAGGATCTCGTCCTTGTTGCGGAAGTGGTTGTAGAGGGAGGGCCCGCTGACGCCCAGCTCGGCGGCGAGCCGCCGGGTGGAGACGGCCTCCAGACCCTCCGCGTCCACGAGTGCGCTCGCCGTTTCGACGATGCGTTCTCTGCTGAGGAGGGGCTTGCGCGGTCGGGCCATGCGGCACATAGTAGGGCCTGCCAGCAAGAAACTAGCAGTGATAGTTAAAAGTGGGGTGGGCGCGAATGAACCTGGAGCTCAGCGAGGAGCAGGCAGCCGTCCGGCAGCTGGCCAAGGACTTCGTCGACCGTGAGATCACCCCGCATGTCGTCGCATGGGACCGCGCCGAGAACGTCGACAAATCGATCGTCAAAAAGCTGGGCGCGCTGGGCTTCCTCGGGCTCACCGTCGACGAGGAGTACGGTGGCTCCGGCGGTGACCACCTGGCGTACTGCCTGGTCACGGAGGAGCTCGGGCGAGGCGACTCCTCGGTGCGCGGCATTGTCTCCGTATCCCTGGGGCTGGTCGCCAAGACGATCGCTGCCTGGGGGGACGAGTCGCAGAAGCGTGCGTGGCTGCCCCGGCTCACCGCCGGTGAGGCGATCGGCTGCTTCGGGCTGACGGAGCCGGGCACCGGCTCCGATGCGGGAAATCTGACCACCAAGGCTGTGCGGGACGGCGACGACTACGTCATCAACGGCTCCAAAATGTTCATCACCAACGGCACCTGGGCCGATGTGGTGCTCCTCTTCGCCCGTACCAACGACACGCCCGGCCACAAGGGCGTCTCCGCCTTCCTGGTGCCGGCCGACACGCCCGGACTGAGCCGTCGCACCATCCACGGAAAGCTGGGCCTGCGCGGCCAGGCAACCGCCGAACTGGTTCTCGAGGACGTCCGTGTCCCCGCGGCCACTCTGCTCGGCCCCGAGGGCAAGGGCTTCGCCATCGCCATGTCCGCGCTCGCCAAGGGGCGGATGTCGGTGGCGGCGGGCTGCGTCGGCATCGCGCAGGCCGCCCTCGACGCGGCAGTCGGCTATGCGGGCGAGCGCGAGCAGTTCGGCAGGTCCATCGCCTCGTACCAGCTGGTCCAGGAGCTGATCAGCGACATCTCGGTGGATGTGGACGCGGCCAGGCTGCTGACCTGGCGGGTCGCCGACCTCGTCGACCGCGGCGAGGACTTCGCCACCGCCGCGTCCCAGGCCAAACTCTTCGCATCCGAGGCCGCCGTGCGCTGTGCCAACAACGCTCTGCAGGTCTTCGGCGGTTACGGCTACATCGACGAGTACCCGGTCGGCAAACTGCTGCGCGACGCCCGCGTGATGACCCTCTACGAAGGCACCAGTCAGATCCAGAAGCTGATCATCGGCCGCGCGCTCACCGGAGTCTCCGCGTTCTGACCCGGTGGGTTGTTGATCCGGTGGGTCCGGCAGCCGGTGTCTCCGGGCCTCTGAGTACGCTGATGAGTACGGGAGCGGATGTGGCACCGGCCACACCGGCCGATGCTGACCGGCATGAGTGAAACACCGGTCAAGCAGCAGAACACGGCGGCCTTCTACGGTCAGGCCGTCGCCTCCTTCGCTGTCGCCCTGGCGGCCGTCGGCCTCGGCATCCTGTATCTCGACGCGGATGCCTGGGTGCGCGGCTTCCTCGCCATCGCCGTCCTCTACCTCACCACCTCGGCGTTCACCCTGGCCAAGGTGATCAGGGACCGTCAGGAGGCCGGGCAGATCGTCAGCCGCGTCGACCAGGCCCGGCTGGAAAAGATGCTCGCCGAGCACGACCCCTTCCAAAAGGTCTGACCAGATGCCCTAAGCGCTTGCTCACCCTCGGGGTATGGTGTGCGTTCTGCTGATCGGAAGGGGCCAGTGATGAGTACGGCGGAGGACACGGCCGGCGAGGACATGCCGTGGGGTGAGGTCACGCCCGAGGCGGCCAGAAAGCTGCTCGTCGCCGCCGTCGAGGCCTTCGCCGAAAGCGGCTACCACGCGACGACGACGCGGGACATCGCGGGCCGCGCGGGGATGAGCCCGGCCGCGCTCTACATCCACTACAAGACCAAGGAAGAGCTGCTTCACCGGATCAGCCGGATCGGGCACGACAAGGCGCTGGAGATCCTTACGGCGGCGGACGCCGGCGGCGGCACACCTTCCGATCGGCTCGCCGACGCGGTGCGCTCCTTCGTGCGCTGGCATGCCGGGCGGCACGACACCGCGCACGTGGTCCAGTACGAGATCGACGCGCTCTCCGACGACCACCGCACCGAGATCTTGGAGTTGCGGCGCCGCAGCGACGCCGTGGTGCGGGGCATCCTGCGCGACGGCGTGGAGACGGGGGAGTTCGACGTCCCCGATGTGCCCGGCACCACGGTCGCCGTGCTGTCGCTCTGCATCGACGTGGCGCGGTGGTTCAACGTGCGGGGAGCCCGGACGCCCGACGAGGTCGGCGCGCTCTACGCCGACCTCGTCCTGCGCATGGTCGCCGCTCGGAAGTAGCTCAGGAGCGGTCCAGGCCGACGCTCAGAAGTAGTAGCGGGACACCGACTCGGCCACGCACACCGGCTTGTCGCCGCCCTCGCGCTCCACTGTGACGAGGGCGGTCACCTGCACACCGCCGCCCGCCTCCTCGACGTTCTGGAGGACCGCCGACGCGCGCAGCCGTGAGCCCACCGGCACGGGGGAGGGGAAGCGGACCTTGTTGGCCCCGTAGTTGATGCCCATCTTCATGCCTTCGACGCGCAGGATCTGCGGTACGAAGACCGGCAGCAGCGACAGCGTGAGATAGCCGTGCGCGATCGTCGTGCCGAACGGGCCGCTCGCGGCCCGCTCCGGGTCCACATGGATCCACTGGTGGTCGCCGGTGGCGTCGGCGAAGAGGTCGATCCGCTTCTGCTCGACTTCCAGCCATTCGCTGTGCCCCAGCTGTTCGCCGACCCCGGCGCGCAGCTCATCGGCGGAGGTGAAGATCCTCGGCTCGGCCATGTCCCTGGTCCCTGCCTCTCAAGCGTTCACAAGCTCATTGTCTAAGCGCTTGCTCAGCATGGTTGTGCATGCGCTCTTCTGTCAACGGAAGGCTGCCAACACACGACCAGTAGGGTTCGAGGAGTGCCACAGATTCCCGAGAAGATCCATGAGCTCACGGTCGGCCAGCTGTCCGCGCGCAGTGGCGCGGCCGTGTCCGCCCTCCACTTCTACGAGTCAAAGGGCCTGATCAGCAGCCGCAGGACCACCGGAAACCAGCGCCGCTACAGCAGGGACGCACTGCGCCGCGTCGCCTTCGTGCGCGCCGCGCAGCGCGTCGGCATTCCGCTCGCCACCATCCGGGACGCGCTCGCCGAGCTGCCCGACGAACGCACGCCGGACCGTGAGGACTGGGCGCGGCTGTCCGAGGCCTGGCGTACCGAGCTCGATGAACGCATCAAGCAGCTCGGCAGGCTCCGTGACCATCTCACCGACTGCATCGGCTGCGGCTGTCTCTCGCTGGAGACCTGTGTGCTGTCCAACCCGGACGACATCTCGGGCGAGCGGATGAGCGGCTCGCGGCTGTTGCCGGAGCGCCGGTCCGCGAAGGACTGCTGCTGATGCGGGCGCGGTGGCCCATGCGGCCGGCCCGGTCCGTCCGGGCCCGCCGGGCAGAGGGTTCGTCCTCGGTCGCCGGACGGGCCTGAAGATCAAGCCCGTGTGGCGAGCCGCCGACCGGCGGTGGGCCCGCACCCCCGTGACGGGCCCACCTCTTCCACGGTCCGCGCAGGGTCGCTCTACTCGTACTCCGTGCCACCCTTGCGAGTCAGATACGCCGGGCTGACCGCCTTGGCGATCGCGCGGCCGCCCACCACGGGGCTGTAGCGCTCGGTGGCCGGACGGATCACGACGCCCTCGCGCAGATGCAGCTCGCGCCCGGACACGGTTTCCCGCCCGCTTGCCAGCTCCAGCACCTTCTCGATGTCGTACGGACCCTCGTACAGCCTTGGTACGAGCGGCAGTTCACCCTCCAGCAGCCCGGCCGGATCCAGCCAGCGGACCTGGCCGTCGATCTCCGCCGATACGTCGAATACGGCGTAACCCAGTGCCTCGGAGCGCGCGTTGGCACCGTAGCCGAGGTCCTGCACCCCGGCGCCGTACACCTCGCCGAAGAGACCGATCCGGCTCGCTCCCAGCTTCTCGGCGAGGCGCGCCGCGACCGCGGGGACGTCATGGCCGAGCACCGCGCGCCAGTACAGATTCCGCGGATCCTCTGTGAGCGCCAGACCCTTGGCGCCGAAGCCCTTCGACGACACCTGCACCTTCCCCCGGCCTCCGGTCGTGGGGACCCCCGTCTCGCTTCGCTCTCCGTCCGCCACGCTGTACGTCAGCAGGCAGGCCGAACCGTGCAGCTTCTCGGTCAGCACCACCGGCTCGCCCGGCTCGAATATCTCCGGGTAGCGCTGGATGTTCTCGATGTCGACCCACGGCAGCAGTTCGGGCGCCCGCTCCACCTCCCCGTCCATCGTGGGCGGGATGGGCGGCGACCACTTGGTGATCGAGAGCAGCTCCGCGAAGTCCGTGCCGTCGGCGGCCGCCTGCGTCAGATCGAGGTCCGCGAGCGCCCGCGGCCGGCACACGATGCCTTGCGACAGCTCGCCGCGCAGCCGCACCGCCTTGACCCGGTCGGACGCCTTGCCGGCCAGACGCCCGGTCAGCCCCAGCTCCTCGATCAACTCCGCGGGCAGCACTGCCTGTTCCGGGATGTACACGGCAGCGTCGCCACTGCGGTAGGCGCCCTTGGCGACGACCGCGCGGTACAGACCCACCTGGGCCAGCTCGAGCGCATCGGCGTTCGGGTGCTCGTGAACGGTGAGCAGTTCTGCGGTGACTCGCAGCGTCGACATCGGCGCCTCCTCGGTTACGGATTGCCTTCACCACTGTGAGGGCTGTCGAGGGTGGGCAGCCACCGAATATCGGCGATGTCCGGGGCGGCGCACGCCAGTTGGGCATGGGCCGCGGCACGCCGGCCGTCCGGCGGGAAGAGCGTGTCCGCCGGCCCGGTCCTCCGCAGTGCCGGTCACCGGCCGAACAGGGCGCGTCCGGGCAGACTTGGATGGTGCCTTCGGTGGTGCCGGCCGCCACTGACAAGGCCACCGTCACCGGGTCGGCTACGCGGGGGCGCAACGACGCCGTGGCCCGCCCCCGCGTGCCTCACGCCACCGACGCCAGTTCCCTGCGCCCGGCCCTCTTGGCCGCCGCCACGGCCTCGGACGTCAGAACGGGCTGCGGCACAACGATGCCGCAGCCCGTGCAGACCGGCCCGAACCACGGTTCACGGGCGAGGTCCTGCCGCCAGACGATGTTCGTTCCCTCGCACACCGGACAGGCCGCACCGGGATCGGTCTCCAGTGCGGAAATCAGCCGGCGCAGTACCTCACCGAGCGGCGCCGCCGGATGGGCGGCCGGGATGTCGCAGCGTGCGACCCCGTTCCCGCCCCAGGTCCGGCGGTGCCAGTCGTCGATGAATCCGGGTCGCCTCAGCCCGTCGTGCTTCTCGCGTTTCCGACGGTCGGCGAAACTCTCCTCGTACGCGAGCCAGACGGCCCGCGCCTCCTCCAACTCCTCGAGCGCGGCCACCAGCCGCGCCGGATCGGGAGCCCTGTCCTCGGGTTCGATTCTGTGCTTCCCGCACAGATGATCCCAGGTCGCCCGGTGCCCATAAGGGGCAAACCGCTCCAGGCACTTGCGCAGTGAATAGCGCCGAAGCGCCAGGTCACACCGTGGGTCGCGCACCTGTCTCGCGAGACTCCGGAAACCGGCCATCGCACTGCCACCTCCGTCGCTGGTACATCGGCGTCAAAGAGTGGACGTACGACTACCCCATCCGGCTCCATCGAAAATTCGATGGCGGCCATCAGCGGGACATCGCCTCGCCGTGTGGTGGTTCGGGAAAGGTGACGCATGTTCACCTTACTTGTGAGTCATACCGTCGGTAACCTCCGGAGGAGCATCCATGCGACGACGCACCGGAAGTCTCAGAACTGCCGTCACTGCCGCGGTGTTCGCGCTCGCCGCGGGGCTGATGGCCCCGCTGCCCCAGACCACGGCCGCGGCCGCGGCCCCCACCGCGTCCGCCGATGGCGACCTCTGCCGGAGCCAGTGCGCCGACATCCTGCCGCCCGGCGAGAACGGCAACGCCACCCTCGCCGACATCCTCGCCCATCGCGTCCTCGGCACCCGCCCGGCCCACAGCTCCGACCAACTCGGCCGCTACGACTCCCTGGTGGGCGGCTACGGCGGACTCACCGACACCAAGCTGACCGACTTCTTCAACGACTCCTCCTTCGGTGTCCCCGAAGGCCAGGCCGAGTCCGTCACCAAACCCCGCTCCGACGTCACGATCACCCGCGACAGGAAGACCGGCGTCCCGCACATCAAGGGCACCACCCGCTACGGCACCGAGTACGGCGCCGGATTCGCCGCCGGCCAGGACCGGCTGTGGATGATGGACCTCTTCCGGCACATCGGCCGGGGCGAACTCACCCCGTTCGCCGGTGGTGCGCTCGCCAACCAGGGCCTGGAGCAGCAGTTCTGGCCCTCCGCCCCGTACACCGAGGCCGACTACGAGGCGCAGACAGAGCGGATCCGCACCACCGAGGGCGCCCGTGGCGAGCAGGCCATGGCCGATGCCCAGGCCTACGTCGACGGCATCAACGCCTACCGGGTGCAGTCCAAGAACGGACGGTACTTCCCCGGCGAGTACGTCCTGACCGGCCATATCGACTCGATCACCAACGCCGGTGAGATCCAGCCCTTCAAACTCAGCGACCTCATCGCCATCGCCTCGGTGGTCGGCGGCCAGTTCGGCGGAGGCGGCGGCGGCGAGGTGCAGGCCGCTCTCTCCCTGCTCGCCGCGCAGCAGAAGTACGGCCTGGTGGAAGGCACCAGGGTCTGGGAGTCCTTCCGGCAGCGCGAGGATCCCGAGGCCGTGCTCACCGTCCATGACGGCACCAGTTTCCCGTACGCCAACAAGCCCGCGAACCCGCGCGGCACCGCACTGCCCGACGCCGGATCTCTCGTCCCCGAGCAGCTCGTCCACGACAGGACCGGCGCCGCGGGCACCGACGCCAAGTCCCCGCTGCGGGTCCCGGAGAACCTCAGGCCCGCGCAGGGCATGTACGACCACGGAGTTGTCGCGCCCGGTTCGATCGGCGGCGGGCGCGGGATGTCCAACGCGCTCGTCGTCTCCGGCAAGAACACCGCGAGCGGCAACCCGATCGCCGTCTTCGGCCCGCAAACCGGCTATTTCGCGCCACAGCTGATGATGCTCCAGGAGATACAGGGCCCCGGCATCTCCGCTCGCGGCGTCTCTTTCGCCGGCATCGGTATGTACGTTCAGATGGGCCGAGGCCAGGACTATGCCTGGTCCGCCACCTCCGCCGCCCAGGACATCACCGACAGCTATGCGGTCGAGCTGTGCGCACCCGGCGGCGGCACCCCGGGCAAGGACGCCGACCACTACCTCTACCGCGGCGTCTGCACCCCCATGGAGAAAATGGAGCGCCGCAATGCCTGGAAGCCGACGGTCGCCGACTCCACCGCCGCCGGCTCCTACCGCATGCAGGTCTGGCGGACCAAGTACGGCATGGTCACCCACCGCGCCACGGTGGGCGGCAGGCCCGTCGCGTACACCTCGCTGCGCACCACCTACCGCCACGAGGCCGACTCGATCATCGGCTTCCAGATGCTCAACGACCCGTCGTACGTGACGGACGCCACGTCCTTCCAGCAGGCCGCCCACCACATCGACTACGCCTTCAACTGGTTCTACGCCGACTCGCGCACCGCCGCCTATTTCAACAGCGGCATGAACCCGGTACGGGCGGCCGACGTCGACCCGGCGCTGCCGGTCAGGGCGGAGCAGTCGTACGAGTGGCAGGGCTTCGACCCGGCGGCCAACACCGCCTCGTACACGCCCTTCGCCCAGCACCCCCGGTCCATCGGCCAGGACTACTACATCTCCTGGAACAACCGGCAGGCCAAGGGGTACGCCACCGCGGCCTTCGGCTTCGGCGCCGTGCACCGTGGCGATCTGCTCGACGACCGGGTGGCGAAACTGGTCGCGGACGGCCGGGTGACCCGCGCCTCGCTCACCCGGGCCATGGCGGAGGCGGCCGTCGCCGATCTGCGCGGCGAGCAGCTGCTGCCCGAGCTGCTGAAGGTGCTGCGCTCCCAGCCCGTGACAGACCCCCAACTGAACGCGGCGATCCAGCAGTTGGACTCCTGGAGCGCGGCAGGCTCGCAGCGCAGGGAGACGGCGCCAGGCTCGCACAGCTACACCCATGCCGACGCGGTGCGCATCATGGACGCCTGGTGGCCGCTCTTGATCGAGGCCGAGTTCAAACCGGGGCTCGGCGACGGTCTCTACCAGGCTCTGGCCGGGAACCTCGCGATCGACGAGTCCCCGTCGGCCGGCCACGGCGCGACCGGCGCGCACAGCGGCTCCGCCTTCCAGTACGGCTGGTGGGCCTTCGCCGACAAGGATCTGCGTCAGGTACTGGGCGAGCCGGTCCAGGGCCCGCTGGCGAAGACGTACTGCGGCAACGGTGACCTCGCCGCCTGCCGCGACGCACTCCTCGCCACGCTGAAGCAGGCCACGGCCAAGCCGGCGACCGAGGTCTACCCCGCCGACGGCAGCTGCGGCGCGGGCAACCAGTGGTGCACGGACTCGATCATCCACCGTGCGCTGGGCGGCATCACCCACCCGGGGGTCAACTGGCAGAACCGGCCGACGTACCAGCAGGTCGTGGAGTTCCCGACGCACCGGTGACCACATATCGCCGACCGCTCGCCGGAGACACTCATCGCTGACGGTCGGCCGGTCGGCCGGTGACCGGTTCGGCCGGTGTCGGCCGGTCGATGACAACTGCTGTGTTTCGCACGGGCGTTGAGGCCACTCAGCGCCCGATGCGGCCGGCGGCCACCACCACCCGCGCCAGCTCCTCATGGCAGATGTCGCTGTGCGCGCCCGCCGGCGGCCCGCCGCGCCGCACCACCGGCGCCGTGTCCACACTGACGCAGCCCGAGCCCGGAATACCGTCGCGGAGCGCCTGCTCGAGTGTTATCCGCGATGTCTGCCCGACGGCCTGTATCCCGTCGTGTCCCATCGCCCACCACCGCTTGTCCAGCCCGACCGCGCTCGCATCGTCCCCGGCGAGGCTCGAAGCCAGCGGATAGATCACCCCGAGCGCGCTGTCGTGCCGCGAATAGCAGGCGACCACGGGACCGTCGACCCGGTGCTCCATGCTGCGCAGAGCCCCGCCGCTGTGCGGGGAGTGCGGCAGGCTCGGCGCGAACGCGTAGTGAGAGAAAGCTCCCTGAAGGAGCGTCAGTGACTTCACGTTCCTTACGCCGTCGGGCAGTCCGCGCAGCGCGAAGGAAACCAGCCGTGCCCCCTGGCTGTGTCCGACCAGATGGACGCGTACATCGGGGGAGGACCGGGCGAGCTGCCCGAGCAGCGGGCCGAGGCCCAGCTCGCCGACGGTCCCGGCGCGCCGCTTCATCGCGTAGTACGTCGTCTGCCTCAGCAGCTCCTTCGCGCCCTTCCACACCTTCTTCAATCCGCCGCCGAGCGAGAAGGACCGAGCGGCGGACTGCTCCGTCATGGCCCCGGTCTCCTCCAGTGCCAGCGTGAACTTCCGGCACATCGTGAGCGCGTCCTCGTACAGGACTGCCGGCGGGCCCTGCTCGTCCTGCGGCAGATCGTCCGTGAAGCCGGACTCGAGCCCACCTGCCGGCACTTCGGCCAACTGCCGTGCCAGTACGCCGAACTCCGCGAACGCGGTCTCCGACTCGGGCTGCTCGTCCAGGAGCCGGGCCAGCCGTTCCACCGTCGCCCGGTGTCCGGGGAACAGCTCGATCAGGGCGTCCTGTGTCGCCTCGTCCAGCCCCGGTTCCGTCGACGGGCCGAAGACGGACGGCTTGAAGTCGGGTACCGGCTCGTCCGTGAACTTCATCGACGGCCACACGACACCCGCGTATCCGAGCCGCACGCCGGGCGATGCCGCCAGCAGCCCGGGAAACGGCGCGAAGAAGGCCGAGTACAACTGGGCCGCAACCGATGGCGAGTTGTTCCAGCCGTGCGCGAACATCACCAGATCGGTGACATCCAGCTTTGCCAGCCGGTCGCGCTGCCGCGCATCGACATCACCGTCCTTGTCGAAGGTGATGTCCCGGTACGGCTCCACACTCATATCCGGCATGACCGGCCCTCCCCGCTTTTGTCACCTGATGACACAGCATCCTGCGGGAAGGGAGGGACGGCCATACCCGCGACATATGTCGGCCGCGGTCGGTCGAAGACAGTCAGAGCCGATCAGAGCCGGTCGTACGGTGGCCCGGGCCCCGTCAGTACCGCAGATACCTCTTCCGTACGGCCCGGAACGCGGCCAGCTCGCTCTGCCATGCCCCGACCACCTCGTCGGTCCCGGCGCCCGCGTCGATCATCGTGCGTACCTTCGCCGAGCCCGTCAGCTTGTCGATCCAGTTGTCCGGGCGCCAGGCGAAACCGCTCCAGGTCCGCTTCGCCGTCACCAGCAGCGCGATCCCCGTGCGGACCGGGTCGTACGACTTCCGGTCGTGGATGTGGAGTTGGACCCCGCCGATCGTCCTGCCCTGGAACTTGGAGAAGGTCGGAGCGAAGTACGCCTCGCGAAAGCGGACGCCCGGCAGCCGGAGCGCGTTCGCGGCCTCCGCCCACTTGCGGTCGATGCCCTCCGCGCCCAGCAGCTCGAACGGCCGTGTCGTCCCGCGCCCCTCCGACAGATTCGTGCCCTCGAAAAGACAGGTCCCCGAGTAGACGAGCGCGGTGTCCGGCGTCGGCATATTGGGGCTCGGCGGCACCCACGGCAGGCCCGTCCCGTCGAAGAAGTCCGAGCGACGCCAGCCCGACATCCGCACCGTCTCCAACTCCACCGGCTTGGTCAGGAACTCACCGTTGAACAGTTCCGCCAGCTCGGTCACGGTCATGCCGTGTGCCTGGGAGATCGGCTCGCGGCCCACGAAGGTCGCGAACGCCTTGTCGAGCACGGGTCCGAGGGCGGCCCTGCCCGTCACCGGGTTCGGCCGGTCGAGCACCACGAAGCGCTTGCCCGCCAGCGCCGCCGCCTGCATGCAGTCGTAGAGCGTCCAGATGTACGTGTAGAAACGGGCGCCGGCGTCCTGGATGTCGAAGACCACCGTCTCCACGCCCGACGCGGTGAAGATGTCGGCGAGCGGCTGCCCGCTCTTGAGGTAGGTGTCGTACACGGGCAGCCCGGTCGCCGGGTCGTTGTAGCGGCCCTCGGAACCGCCTGCCTGCGCGGTACCGCGGAAGCCGTGTTCGGGACCGAAGACGGCGACGATGTTCACCCGGTCGTCGGCATGCATGACGTCCACGATGTGGCGTACGTCCCGGGTGATCCCGGTGGGGTTGGTGACCACCCCGACCCGCTGTCCGGACAGCCGTGCGTATCCGTCGGCGGCCAGCCGGTCGAAACCGGTACGTACCCGGCCGCCGTCGCCGGACCGCGCGACGGACGCCCCCGGCCGCGCCGCGGCCGAACCGGATGTCGCCGCCAGCGCGCCCGCCGCGCCTCCGGCGGCCAGCAAACCTCGTCTGGACAGGCTCATCGGGCTACCTCCGTGACCGTCGTCTGTCATGGCCACGCACGCTAGCGCGCACACCGGCCTCGGGGAACGACCCCGTCTCCAGGTTCGCATCCGGCCTTCCGGTCCATCGGCCGCTCCCCTTACGGTCCGCCCCTTCCCTCGCGACATACCGACTGGTTAGTCTGCGGTGATGGTCGGCACGCAGAGAGGCGGAGCTTGATGGGTACGGTGCACGGCGCTGGAGTTGTGGTTACGGGCGCGGGCGGCGGCATCGGCGCCGCACTCGCCCGCCGGTTCGCGGCGGAGGGCGCCCGCGTCGTGGTCAACGACCTCGATCCCACAAGGACCAAGGCGATCGCCGACGAGATCGGCGCGACCGCGGTCCCCGGTGACGCCTCGGAGATCGTGGAAGCGGCCCGCGACGCGCTGGGAGGCACCGTCGACGTCTACTGCGCCAACGCCGGCCTTGCCTCGCCCGGCGACGCCTTCGCCGGCGAAGAGGTCTGGGCAGCCGCCTGGGACGTCAATCTCATGGCGCACGTCCGCGCGGCCCGCACCCTGCTGCCCCACTGGCTGGAGCGGGGGAGCGGCCGCTTCGTCTCCACCGTCTCCGCCGCCGGGCTGCTCACCATGGTCGGCGCGGCCCCGTACAGCGTCACGAAGCACGGCGCGTACGCCTTCGCCGAGTGGCTCTCGCTCACCTACCGCCACCGCGGCATCAAGGTTCACGCGATCTGCCCCCAGGGCGTGCGTACGGACATGCTGACGGCGGCCGGATCGGCGGGCGAGCTTGTCCTCGCGCCGACCGCGATCGAGCCCGAGGACGTCGCCGACGCGCTCTTCGAGGGCATCGAGGCCGACCGCTTCCTGATCCTGCCGCACCCCGAGGTCGCCGAGTACTACCAGGCACGTGCCGCCACGCCCGAACGCTGGCTGACCGGTATGAACCACCTTCAGCAGAAGTGGGAAGGGACGGCCCGGTGACCTCGATCTACGCCGCCAAGCCGTGGCTCTCCCAGCTCACCGACGTCCAGCGCGCCGACATCACCCCGCCGGCGACCGTGGTGCACTCCTTCCGCGCCGCCGTCGACCGGGCCCCCGAGCACACCGCCCTCGCCTACTTCGACGGACGGCTCAGCTACCGCGAGACCGACGCGCTCTCCGACTCCGTCGCGGGCCATCTCGCCGCGCGCGGTGTCCGGCGCGGCGACCGTGTCGCGATCATGCTGCAGAACTCCCCGCACTTCGTGATCGCGCTGCTCGGTGCCTGGAAGGCCGGCGCCACCGTCGTCCCGCTCAACCCGATGTACAAGTCGGCCGAGGTGTCGCACGTACTGAGCGACGCCGACGTCACCGCGCTGATCTGCTCGGACCGTGCCTGGGAGACCTATCTGCGCGCGAGCGCCGCCGCCTCGTCCGTACGTATCGCGCTCACCGCCTGCGAACTCGATCTGCAGACCCGGAACGACGCCCGCGTCCTCGGCTTCGAGCGGCTGCCGCAGCCGGTGGACGCCGACGATCTGGTGAGCGTGGCCCGCGCCGGGCACACTGCTCCGGTGGACCGTGAACTCGCCACCGCCGACGTGGCGTTGATCAGCTACACCTCGGGCACCAGTGGCACTCCCAAGGGTGCCATGAACCTCCACGGCGGCATCACCTACAACGCCGAACGCCAGCGCACCGGCCACCCTCTGCCCGAAGGTGCCTGCTACTTCGCGCTCGCGCCCCTGTTCCACATCACCGGCATGGTCTGCCAGCTCGCCGCCTGTATCGCCAACGCCGGCACCCTTGCTCTCGCCTACCGCTTCGAGGCGGGCGTTGTCCTCGACGCCTTCGCGGAGCACCGTCCCGCCTACACCGTGGGACCCTCCACCGCCTTCATGGCGCTCGCCGCACAGCCCACCGCCACCCGCGAGCACTTCGACTCCTTTCAGGTGATCTCCTCGGGCGGCGCCCCGGTGCCGCCCGCGCTGGTCGAGAGGTTCCGCGCCGGCTTCGGCCCGTACGTCCGCAACGGCTACGGCCTCACCGAGTGCACAGCACCCTGCGCCTCCGTGCCGCCGGAGAAGGAGGCCCCGGTCGACCCGGCCTCCGGCACCCTCTCCGTCGGCGTGCCGGGGCCGGACACGCTCGTGCGGATCATCGACGAGACGGGCGAGGAGGTGCCCTTCGGCGAGCCGGGTGAGATCGCGGTCAGCGGTCCCCAGGTCGTGCCCGGCTACTGGAAGCTGCCGGACGCCACCGCCGAGGCGTTCCCGGACGGCGAGCTGCGCACCGGAGACATCGGCTTCATGGACGCGGACGGCTGGCTCTATGTCGTCGACCGCAAGAAGGACATGATCAACGCTTCCGGTTTCAAGGTCTGGCCGCGCGAGGTCGAGGACGTCCTTTACACCCACCCGGCGGTGCGCGAGGCGGCCGTTGTCGGCGTCCCCGACGACTACCGTGGGGAAACGGTCAAGGCATACATCAGCCTGCGCCCCGGAGTCGACGTGGAACCGGCTGAAATCTCCGCGTACTGCGCGGAGCGGCTGGCCGCGTACAAGTACCCGCGGGTGGTGGAGATCCTGCCGGAACTGCCCAAAACGACAAGTGGGAAGATCCTCCGGCGCGAACTGCGTTTCAACAAGTAAGTTACTCAGTGGTACTGAACGAGAGGTGGGTGGCGGCAATGGCCAGGACGACGGACGGGGACGGCGCCCCTGTCCCGCAGAGGCTGCTGGCCGCCGCCACCCGGCTCTTCGCCGAGCGCGGCTACGACCGCACCTCCGTGCAGGAGATCGTCGAGGCGGCCGGCGTCACCAAGGGGGCGCTCTACCACTACTTCGGCTCCAAGGAAGACCTGCTCCAGGAGGTCTACGCGCGAGTGCTCCGGATCCAGCAGGAGCGGCTCGACGCCTACGCGAACGCCGATGAGCCGGTGGAGCGGCGGCTGCGCGGCGCCGCGGCCGATGTGGTCGTGACCACGATCGACAACCTCGACGACGCGGCGATCTTCTTCCGGTCCATGCACCATCTGAGCCCGGAGAAGCACAAGCAGGTACGTGCCGAGCGCCGCCGCTATCACGAGCGGTTTCGCGCGCTGGTCGAGGAGGGCCAGCGGAGCGGGGTGTTCTCCTCGGCCACCCCCGCCGACCTGGTGGTGGACTACCACTTCGGCTCGGTCCATCATCTGTCCACCTGGTACAGCCCGGACGGCCCGCTCACTCCGCAGCAGGTCGCCGACCACCTCGCGGACATGCTGCTGCGCGCGCTGCGCCCGTAGTCGTCGTCGTGTCCTCAGTCAGCCGGGCGGGCCTGGAATCAGGTCCGCCCGGCTGACTGAGGACCGGCATCCGGGGCGGAGCCCCGGCGAATGCCTACATGTACTGCTTCAGCTCACGCCGCGCCAGCGAGCGCTGGTGCACCTCGTCCGGGCCGTCCGCCAGCTTCAACGTCCGTGCCGCGGCCCAGAGTTCGGCCAGCGGGAAGTCCTGGCTCACGCCGCCGGCGCCATGCACCTGGACCGCCTTGTCGAGGATTTCCACGACCGCGCGCGGGGTGGCGATCTTGATGGCCTGGATCTCCGTGTGCGCACCGCGGTTGCCGACCGTGTCCATCAGCCAGGCGGTCTTCAGCACCAGGAGACGCAGCTGCTCGACCGTCACCCGGGCGTCCGCGATCCAGTTCTGCACGACGCCCTGCTGGGCGATCGCCTTGCCGAAGGCCTCACGCGATACGGCCCGCCGGCACATCAGCTCGATGGCCCGCTCGGCCATGCCGATCAGCCGCATGCAGTGGTGGATACGGCCCGGGCCGAGGCGCGCCTGGGCGATGGCGAAGCCGCCGCCCTCCTCGCCGATGAGGTTCGAGGCGGGCACCCGGACATTGTTGAAGACGATCTCGGCGTGGCCGCCGTGCGAGTGGTCCTCGTAGCCGTACACCTGCATGGCGCGCCGGACTTCGAGACCGGGCGCGTCGCGCGGAACCAGGATCATCGACTGCTGGCGGCGGATGTCGTCGCCGTCCGGGTCGGTCTTGCCCATCACGATGAAGATCTTGCAGTCGGGGTTCATCGCCCCGGAGATGTACCACTTGCGGCCGTTGATGACGTAGTCGTCACCGTCGCGCTCGATCCGCGTCTGGATGTTCGTCGCGTCGGACGAGGCGACCTCGGGCTCGGTCATCGCGAACGCCGACCGGATCTCACCGGCGAGCAGTGGCTCCAGCCACTGCTTCTTCTGGTCGTCGGTGGCGAACTGCGCGAGCACCTCCATGTTCCCGGTGTCCGGAGCGGCACAGTTCAGCGCCGTCGGGGCCAGGTGCGGGCTGCGACCGGTGATTTCGGCGAGCGGCGCGTACTGCAGGTTGGTCAGTCCGGCGCCGTGCTCGGCATCGGGCAGGAAGAGGTTCCACAGGCCCTGCTTGCGCGCCTCGGCCTTCAGCTCCTCCACGATCGCCGGGGTGTCCCACGGCGAGGCCAGCTGCCGGCGCTGCTCGTGCTCGATCGCCTCGGCCGGGTAGACGTGCTCGTCCATGAAGGCGAGCAGCCGGGCACGCAGCTCCTCGGTGCGCGCGTCGAATGCGAAGTCCATGGGTGTACTCAGCCTTCCTGGAGGGTGGTGCGGCCGTGCTCGATGAAGACGGGGACGAGATCGCCGATCCGGTCGAAGCCGGCGCCGACGGTCTGGCCGAGGGTGTAGCGGTAGTGGATGCCCTCGAGGATCACGGCGAGCTTGAACCAGGCGAAGGCCGTGTACCAGGGGATGGCGGAGGTGTCGCGGCCGGAGCGGGCGGCGTACCGCTCGATGAGCTCGGCAGCGTCCGGATGGCCCGGCGCTCCCGCGGTCGTGCTGATCGGAGAGTCGGGCAGCTCCAGCCTGGCGCTGTACATCACCAGCAGACCGAGGTCGGTCAGCGGATCGCCGAGGGTCGACATCTCCCAGTCCAGCACCGCCTTGATCCGGTCGTCCTCGCCGACCAGGACGTTGTCCAGCCGGTAGTCGCCGTGGATGACGGTGGCTGTGGGGGAGGTGGGCAGCGAGCCGCCGAGTGCGGCGTGCAGCTCGTCGATGCCGGCGAGTTCGCGGTTGCGGGAGGCGTCCAACTGCTTGCCCCACCGCCGCAGCTGTCGGTCGAGGAAGCCCTCGGGCCGGCCGAAGTCGCCCAGACCCACCGACTCGGGGTTCACGGCATGCAGTTCCACGAGGGTGTCGACCAGGCCGAGCACGGTGTCCCGGGTGCGCTGGGGTCCGATCGGTGCCAGTTCCTCGGCCGTACGGTACGGAGTGCCGTCCACGAACTCCATGACATAGAACGGCGACCCGATCACCGCCTCGTCCTCGCACAGCAGTACAGGCTCAGGCACCGGCACGGCGGTCGGGTGCAGCGCGCTGATCACCCGGTGCTCACGCTTCATGTCGTGCGCGGTGGCCAGCACATGCCCGAGCGGCGGCCTGCGGACGACCCAGCGGCCGGTTCCGTCGGTCACGGAGTACGTGAGGTTGGAGCGGCCGCCCTGGATCAGCCGGGCGCTGAGCGGTCCGCTCACCAGACCCGGCCGCTCGCGGTCGAGATAACCGCGCAGCTGCTCGGGATCGAGGCCTGGCGGGGGGACTGAGCTCATGGTTGGCACCTCCGGGGGCGCATAGGAACGGATCCGGTTCATGATGACCGACCAGTCGGTATGTCGTCCAGTGCACGGCGGAACCCGGGTGCGGATCACACCGCGGCGGATCACCTTCAGGTGTGTCCGTGACGTACCGGAACCGGGTCGCTGTCGGGCAGGCGGCGGGACCGCTCAGGCGTGGCAGGCCACCGGCACGCCGCCGTTCATCGCCGCCATATCGCCGAAGACCAGCACGGGATCCAGTGGCGAGCCCTCCGGCTGCCCGTCCAGCTCCGCGTACGCCCGGTGCAGATTCGCCACCAGGCGCTCGCTCTCCCGCAGATCGGCGAAGGCCCCGAGATCCGCCTCACGTGCCGTCTCCAGCGGAGTGCGCCCCTTGGCGCGTCCCTCCTGGGCCAGCTCGGCGACGTACCGCAGATAGCGCTCCGTCGCGTCGTAGGCCGACGGGTCGGTGACCGGACCGTGGCCGGGGACGACCGTCGTCGCATCGAGCGAGCGCAGCACGTCCAGCGCCCGCAGGGACCCGCTCAGCGAGCCCATCGGGATGAAGGGCGTGCCGCCCTGGAAGATCAAATCCCCGGTGAAGACCACCTCTTGCCGCGGCAGATGCACGATGGTGTCGCCGAGGGTGTGCGCGACGCCGCCGGGGTGGATCAGCCGCACCTCGATGTCACCGACATGGACGGTGAGCCGGTCGTTGTACGTCACGGTGGGCGCGGTGATCGTGATGTCGCCGAAGTCGGTCCGCGGCCACATCAGATGGAGCTGATGGCCTGCCGACAACTGCTCGCTGCGGCACAGGTCGTGCCCGATCACCACGGCTCGCGGAGTGAAGACCGCGTTGCCGTAGGTGTGATCGCCGTGGTGATGCGTATTGACGATGGTGCGGGGCAGCGGGACGCCGCTCGCCAGGACCGCCTCACGCAGCGCTCGCGCCCGCCGTTCCGTGGCGGCGGTGTCGATGAGGAGGGTCGACTCCCCGTCGCTGACGAACCCCGCGTTGTTCAGGCACCAGCCGCCGTCCGGCTGGACATAGGCGTGCACTTCCGGGGCGAGCCGGACGGTGTACGGATCCGTTGCAGACAACTGAACTCCCCCGAGTCAAGGCCGAACCGAGCGGTAACAGACTGCCAGTTGGCCGGGGCTCGGGGGAAGGCGGGAGCCGGCCGTGCTCAGTGGTCGTCCCAGTGGCCGTCATGCTGGGCGTGCCGGTGTCCGTCGTGGGCGTAGTCCATATGGTCGCCGTGCTCCACGGCGGGGTGCCCGCAGCCCGGGCCGTGATCGTGCGCATGGCCGCTGTGCGAGACATGCTCGCCCGGCTCGCACTCGTCCCAGTGCCCGGAGTGCGCCCGGTGGAGATGGCCGTCGTGCGCGTAATCCACGTGATCGCCGTGCGGAACCTCGGTATGCCCGCAGGCCGGACCGTGCGTGTGCTCATGCGTGGGATGTTCGTGGTGGAGAACGGTCATGACGCTCACCTTTGATGTGATTCGTGGCGTTCTGTCGCTCTTCAGGCTATCCGTCGGGACTCTCTGCGTCCGTGTCCCGGCCCCGTGCCGCGCCCGGGAAAACAGGATGACCGCGCATCACCGCGCAGGGGCGCGCCGACCGGCCCGGGGCGCTCGTACAGACCCGGCTTGCGCAAGCGCCGACCGCAGCTGAGGGTCGGATTCCCTGTGGACCGGGCCTTCCCGCTGGAGCAGGCGGCCGAGGCTCAAGCGCTGAACGCGGAGGGCCGCACCCGCGGCAAGATCGTCGTCGCCGCCGACCGGGCGGCCCGAGCCGACCGGCGGCCTGAGTTCAGACGATCACCGCGACCGCGAAACCGGCCAGGGCGACCGTGCAGGCCACGGCTGCCAGCGCGGCACGGCCCGGCAGCGCCTGCGGTCTGGGACCGGTACCCAGCGCGTGCACCCGCCGGTGGGCCACCCGCAGAAATCCCAGCCACACCAGGGCACTGCAGGCCACCGCCATGAACCCGGCAGTGCCCAGATCGCCGCCGGCCGCCTGCCGGGCAGCGAGCACGGCCGCCACGGTGAACGCCAGGGTGGTCCTGCGCCACGCCAGCCGGGTCCGCTCGGGCTGCAGCCCCGGATCCCGCTCCGGCTCGACGGTCAACGCCCGCCCTCCCAGCCGAAGAGAACGACCACCACCATCGCCACCGCGACGACGGCGATCACCATGCTCAGGAGGGTCGGGAACCGCGAAACGGGCAGATCCTCGCCCCGCCGCATCGCCCGCTCGCACCGCACCCAGTGATTCACAGCGCGCAGCGCACACAGCACCCCGGCGCCCAGCAGCCCGAGCGCCATCCCCGCGCGCAATCCCCAGGCCAGGTCCGGCAGAAACTGGTCGACCGCGAACCCGCCGCCGATCAGTGCGAGCGCCGTACGCAGCCAGGCGAGAAAGGTCCGCTCATTGGCGAGCGAGAACCGGTAGTCGGGGGTCTCGCCCTCCTCCCGCACCCGCTGGGGCGCGAACCACAGCCGCAGGCTCTGTCCGATTTCGCTCACCTGCCGCACCCTACCCGCGGAGTTGTCAGTGGCCCCGGCCACCGGGCGGCGGTACGGGGAGCCGCTGTCCGATCCTCGGCAACTCCATCCGGCAGCTGCCGAGTCGGGCCGTACGGGACGGCAGCCCGATCCCGGTCCGTGGCAGCGGCCACAGCCCCCGCGCGCTTCCCCCGGCGCCGGGCATCACCTCCGACCGGGCCCGCGATCTCGCCGACGCCCGGTCAGGAGGGCCGCGTACCCGACTCCCGCACCCGTTCGTACGCCGCGAGACCGTCCGGCACCCACTCCCACTCACCGAGCCGCCGCTCCAGCTCCTCCTCCGGCAGGAAGTCGTGCCAGGCGATCTCATCGGCCTGAGGGTGCACGGGCAGCTCGCAGCGGACCTCGTACACGGCCGACCACCAGCTCTGCTCGCCGTTCTCGTACAGGAACTTGAACAGCGGTTCGGGCCGGGGGAGTCCGCGGACCCCGAGCTCCTCCTCGGCCTCGCGCAGCGCCGCCTCGTCGTAGCTCTCGCCCGCGCCGACGACGCCGCCGACGAACATGTCGTACAGCGAAGGGAAGACAAGCTTCGTCGCCGTACGGCGGTGGACGAAGATCCGGCCCTCCGCGTCCCTGACGAGGATGAACGCACAGCGGTGGCGCATCCGGCGGGCGTATGCCTCGCCGCGCGCGGCCTGGCCTATCACCTCGTCGTTCTCGTCGACGATGTCCAGGATTTCGTCAGCGGGAGTCATGCCCCCATCCAATCACCGGCCGACCGGACTGTTGACTAGTTACTGACCCGTACCGAAGATCGGACCACCGCACGCGCCCCTGACACGGCCGAGCCCGACAAGGATGGAACTCATGGCGTACGACGCTGATGTGATCGTGATCGGGGCAGGGCTGGCAGGCCTGGTGGCCACCGCGGAGCTCGTCGACGCGGGGCGCAAGGTCATCCTTCTCGACCAGGAGCCCGAGCAGTCCATCGGCGGGCAGGCGCACTGGTCCTTCGGCGGGCTGTTCTTCGTCGACTCGCCCGAGCAGCGGCGGATGCGGATCAAGGACAGCAGGGCCCTGGCGCTCCAGGACTGGCTCGGCACTGCCGGGTTCGACCGCGACGAGGACCGGTGGCCGCGCGAGTGGGCCGAGGCATACGTCGACTTCGCCGCCGGCGAGAAGCGGGCCTGGCTGCACGCGCAGGGAATGCGGTTCTTCCCGGTGGTGGGCTGGGCCGAGCGCGGCGGATACGACGCCACCGGCCACGGCAACTCCGTACCGCGTTTCCACGTCACCTGGGGCACCGGACCCGGCGTGGTCGCACCCTTCGAACGCCGGGTCCGGGAAGGCGTCGCGCGCGGCCTGGTCCAGCTGAGGTTCCGGCACCGCGTCACCGGCCTGAGCGGCAGTGCCGGAGTGCTGGACACCGTCAGCGGCGAGGTCCTCGAGCCGTCCGCAGCCGAGCGCGGCACCGCGAGCACCCGCGAGGTGGCCGGCGCCTTCGAGTTCCGCGCGCAGGCGGTGATCGTCACCTCGGGCGGCATAGGCGGCAACCACGATCTCGTACGCGCCCAGTGGCCCGAGCGGCTCGGCACCCCGCCACGGAAGATGCTCTCCGGCGTTCCCGCGCACGTCGACGGGCTGATGCTCGGCATCGCGGAGGGCGCGGGCGCGAGCCACATCAACCGCGACCGGATGTGGCACTACACCGAGGGCATCGAGAACTGGAACCCGATCTGGGCCAGGCACGGCATCCGCATCCTGCCCGGCCCGTCCTCCCTCTGGCTGGACGCGCGCGGCAAGCGGCTGCCCGTCCCGCTCTTCCCCGGCTTCGACACGCTCGGCACGCTCGAGCACATCATGAAGTCCGGCTACGACTACACCTGGTTCGTGCTCGACCAGAAGATCATCGGCAAGGAGTTCGCACTGTCGGGCTCCGAGCAGAACCCGGATCTGACCGGGAAGTCGATCCGCGATGTGATCGGGCGCGCCAGGGCCGATGTCCCGGGCCCGGTGAAGGCTTTCATGGACAACGGCGTCGACTTCGTCGTCGAGCACGATCTCTCCGCGCTCGTACGAGGGATGAACGCACTCACCAAGGAGGCGCTGATCGACGAGGCGGAGCTGCGGCGCGAGATCACCGCGCGGGACCGGGAGATCAAGAACCGGTTCACCAAGGACCTCCAGGTCACGGCCATCCGCGGGGCCCGCAACTATCTCGGCGACAAGCTCATACGTACCGCCGCACCGCACCGCATCCTCGACCCCAAGGCCGGACCGCTCATCGCCGTGCGGCTGAATATCGTCACCCGCAAATCCCTCGGAGGCCTGGAGACCGACCTGTCCTCGCGGGTGCTCGGAGAGGACGGCGAGCCGCTGGCGGGTCTGTACGCGGCGGGCGAATCGGCCGGCTTCGGCGGCGGCGGGGTGCACGGCTACCGCTCGCTGGAGGGCACGTTCCTCGGCGGCTGCATCTTCTCGGGGCGGGCAGCGGGGCGGGCAGCGGCGAAAGCGGTGGGCTAGGGCGAATTGCGGCCCGTCAGGAGATCGAGGGCAGGCCCCGAAACGCCACTTGCCGACGGAGTGTGACGAAAGTCTGACGTGCGGCCGGTTCTTCTGGCTTCTGGAGGCCCGTGGTGTTCGAATCAAAGGGTGACCACACACCACTCCGACACCGAGGGCGCGCCCGTCGGGCGCCGCTTGGTGCTCGGCATGCTCGGCCTCGGCGCGACCGGAGTCGTGGCGGCGCCCTATCTGCAGCGCGGGCTCGAATCCTTCCTCGGCGCGGCCTCGGACAAGGACCCGACCGGTCTGAGCGGGCTGTTGCCCAACGGCGGCGGCTTCCGCTACTACTCGGTCGCCTCCTCCGTACCGCGCAAGGACGAGCGGAGCTACCGGCTGACCGTCGACGGTCTGGTCGACCGCCCGGCGACCTACACGCTGGACGCGCTGCGCAGGCTCCCGCAGACCAGGGTCGTACGCGACGTCCAGTGCGTCACCGGCTGGCGGGTCCCCGACACCCCGTTCGCGGGCGTCAAGCTGTCGCTGCTGCTGGACGCCGCGGGCGTACGCCCCGAGGCCAAGGCGATCCGCTTCAGCTGTTTCGACGGCACGTACAGCGAGAGCCTCACGCTGCCGCAGGCCCGTCGCGACGATGTGCTGGTTGCCCTGCAGATGCAGGACAAGCCGGTCAGCCACTCCCACGGCGGCCCGGTCCGGCTCTATGTCGCACCGATGTATTTCTACAAGTCGGCGAAATGGCTTTCCGGGATCACCGTCACCGACGGCGTCCGGCCCGGCTACTGGGAGGAGCGGGGCTATGACGTCGACGCCTGGGTCGGCCGGTCCAATGGCCGCACTGACACCCCCACAGTCTGAACGGCCCCCGCGGGTACGGCGGTTCAGCCGCGCCGAGCGCTGGGTGCACCGTACGACTGCCGGGCTGATGCTGCTCTGTGTGGCGACCGCCGCGGCTCTCTACGTACCTCAGATCGCCGAACTCGTCGGCCGCCGCTACCTGGTGGTCACCGTCCATGAGTGGGCCGGGCTGCTGCTGCCCGTGCCGTTCCTGCTCGGTCTCGCCTCGCCCGCCTTCCGGGCCGATCTGCGCAGGCTGAACCGCTTCGGGCCGCACGACCGGACATGGCTGCGCGCGGCCCGCCGGCGCGACCGCCGTCCCGAGTCCCGTCCCGCGGGCAAGTTCAACGCCGGGCAGAAGGTGTACGCCGCGTGGATCGCGGGCGCGGTGCTGGTGATGCTGGCGACCGGGCTGCTGATGTGGTTCACCCACCTGACCCCGCTGGTCTGGCGGACCAGCGCGACGTTCGTCCATGACTGGCTGTCGCTGACCGTCGGCATCGTGCTGGCCGGACACATCGCCATGGCGCTCGCCGACCCGGAGGCACGCAGGGGTATGCGTACCGGGTCGGTCGAGCGCCCGTGGGCGAAGCGGGAACACCCGCTGTGGCTGGACGACCGGCTAGAGGACGAGTGACAGCAGCAGTACGCAGCCGAGGCCGACCACGGAGATGATCGTCTCCATCACCGACCAGGTCTTGATCGTCTGGCCGACACTCATCCCGAAGTACTCCTTCACCAGCCAGAATCCGGCGTCGTTGACATGGCTGAAGAAGAGCGAGCCCGTGCCGATCGCCAGCACCAGCAGGGCCGCGTGCGTGGTCGACATATCGGCCGCGAGCGGCGCGACCAGACCGGCGGCTGAGATGGTCGCCACGGTCGCCGAGCCGGTCGCCAGACGGATGGCCACGGCGATGAGCCAGGCCAGCAGCAGCGCCGGAATCGACCAGCTCTTGGAGAAGTCCAGGATCATCCGGCCCACGCCGACGTCGATCAGAGTCTGCTTGAAGCCGCCGCCCGCGCCGACGATCAGCAGGATGCCCGCGATCGGGGCGAGCGACTTCTCGACGGTGGAGGAGAGCCGTTCCTTGGTGAACCCGGCCGCGCGGCCCAGCGTGAACATTCCGACGATGACCGCAGCGAGCAGGGCGATGAGCGGCGAGCCGATGACATCGGTGACACGCTGGATGCCGCTCTCCTTGTCGTCGACGACGATGTCCACGAGCGCCTTGACCAGCATGAGGACGACCGGCAGCAGCACGGTGGCCACCGTGGCGCCGAAGCCGGGACGCCGGTCCAGGTCTTCGGAAGGACGCTGCGGAATCATGCGCTCCGGCGCCGGGATGTCCACCCAGCGCGCGGCGAATCGGGAGAACACCGGACCCGCGATGATCACGGTCGGAATGGCGACCACCACACCCAGCGCCAGCGTGACGCCGAGGTTGGCGCCGATGGCGTCGATCGCGACCAGCGGCCCGGGGTGCGGCGGGATCAGCCCGTGCATCACGGAGAGGCCGGCCAGGGCCGGGATGCCGATCCGCATCAGCGAGTAGTTGCCGCGCTTGGCGACGAGCAGTACCACCGGGATCAGCAGCACGATGCCGACCTCGAAGAAGAGCGGCAGCCCGATCACCGAGGCGATGAGCACCATCGCCCACGGCATGGCGCGACCGCCGGCCCTGGCGAGGATCGTGTCGACGATCTGGTCCGCGCCGCCGGAGTCGGCGAGGAGCTTGCCGAGGATCGCACCGAGCGCGATGAGCACGCCCACACCGGCGACGGTGGTGCCGAGGCCGGTGGTGAAGCTGACTATGGCCTTGTCCAGCGGGGCGCCGGCGAACGCGCCGAGAGCCAGTGAGCCGATGGTCAGCGCCAGGAAGGCATGGACCTTGAACCTGGTGATGAGAAGGACGATGACGGCAATGCCCGCCAGGACGGCGATGCCCAACTGCGCGTTGCCGGCCGAAGTGATCGTTTCGGTGGCGTCCGCTGCCAGCGTCTCGACGCTGAGACTGGTCACGGTGGCGATTCCTTAGCTCTCGAGCCGGCGCAGCGCGGCGACGGCCCGTTCGGTTATTTCTTCCGGGGTGCCGGACACATCGACGGCGACGCCCACCTCGTCCCCGCCGAGCGGCTGGAGCGTGGCGAACTGCGAGTCCAGCAGCGCGGCGGGCATGAAGTGGCCCTTGCGCTCGGACATCCGCTGCTCCACGAGCGCCCGGTCGCCGGTGAGATGGAGGAAGACGGCACCGGGTGCGGCGGCCCGCAGCCGGTCGCGATAGACCCGCTTGAGCGCGGAGCTGGAGACCACTCCGCCCAACCCCGCCCGGCTGTGCGCCCACTGCCCGATGGCATCGAGCCAGGGCCCGCGGTCCGCGTCGTCCAGCGGGGTGCCGGCCGACATCTTGGCGATGTTCGCCGGGGGGTGGAAATCGTCGCCCTCGGCGTACGGGACGCCCAGTGCGGCGGCGAGCAGGGGGCCGATCGTGGTCTTGCCGGTGCCTGCCACGCCCATCACCACGACGACGTGGGGGGTGCTCATTTACGTGCCTCGCTGTCTTCGTCGACATCGGTCCGTCGCGCTACTGAAGCCCATTAGGTATGACGTATTCAAGAGGTCGAGACATAAACGTCATACTTTTAGATCCCGAATCGTGCCCCGATACTCTTGCCCCATGACCACTGAGGGCCGGGGCCTCCATTCCCATGTGCTGGACACCCTCGGCCTCGCGATCACCGCGGGCGAGTATCCACAGGGCAGCGTGCTGCGCACCGATGAGGTGGCGCAGCGCTTCGACGTCTCGCGCACCGTCGTCCGCGAAGTGGTCCGGGTGCTGGAGTCGATGCACCTCGTGGAGTCCCGACGCCGGGTCGGTGTGACCGTCCGCCCGACCGAGGAGTGGAACGTCTACGACCCGCGGGTCATCCGCTGGCGGCTGGCCGGCAGCGACCGCCCGCGCCAGCTGCGCTCACTGACCGTGCTGCGCTCCGCCATCGAGCCGGTCGCGGCCGGGCTCGCCGCCCGCAACGCCACCCCCGAGCAGTGCGCCGAACTCACGGAGTGCGCCCTCGGCATGGTCGCCACATCGCGCGGACACCAGCTCGAGGGGTATCTGAAGCACGACATCGCCTTCCACCGTGTCGTGCTGAACGCCTCGGGCAACGAGATGTTCGCGCGGCTCGGCGATGTGGTCGCCGAGGTCCTCGCCGGACGTACGCACCATCAGGTGATGTTCGACGACCCCGATCCGGCGGCCGTGACCCTGCATGTCCAGGTGGCCGAGGCAGTTCGTGAGGGCGACGCGGTCCGGGCCGAGGAGATCACCCGCCAGATCTCCCTCGGGGCGCTCGCCGAACTGGATGTGCTGGCGCCCTGAGGCGTTCGGAGCCGCCCACGCCCCGGAGAACCGAGCACGTGGGTGACCTTGGTTTACTGCGGCGTAACCTCTGAAACACCTCAGATCTATTCCTGCGTGAGGTTGGCCACTGCCAAAATCGCAGGGTTGCCGTGATGATGGGCCGTCGGGTTATGTGCCCTCGGGCCATGCCAGGGTGACCACCCCCCACCGGCTGCGGCCGGGCCCCCGTCCCCTCACGAAGGCGAACCTCTCCATGAGTGACCGCACCACCGCGGCCGAAACGCTCGCCGCCGGGGCACCGGCGAAGAGCTCCCCCCATGTCGACGCGGGCGACGCCGGCTACAGCAAGGATCTCAAGTCCCGCCACATCAACATGATCGCCATCGGCGGAGCGATAGGCACCGGGCTGTTCCTCGGCGCGGGCGGCCGGCTGGCCGGCGCGGGCCCTTCCCTCGCCATCGCCTACGCGGTCTGCGGCGTCTTCGCCTTCTTCGTGGTCCGCGCGCTCGGCGAGCTGGTGCTCTACCGCCCCTCGTCCGGCGCCTTCGTCTCGTACGCCCGTGAGTTCATGGGCGAGAAGGGCGCCTTCGCGGCCGGCTGGCTCTACTTCCTCAACTGGTCGACCACCGCGATCGCCGACATCACCGCGGCCGCCACCTACGCCCACTTCTGGGCCATGTTCAGCGACATCCCGCAGTGGGTCCTCGCGCTGATCGCACTCGCCGTCGTCCTCGCCGCGAACCTCATCTCGGTGAAGTACTTCGGTGAGATGGAGTTCTGGTTCGCGATCATCAAGGTGGCCGCGCTGGTCGCCTTCATGCTGGTCGGCATCTTCCTGGTGGTCACTCAGCACCCGGTCGACGGCCACACCCCCGGCTTCTCCACCATCACCGACAGCGGCGGCATCTTCCCGGTGGGCATGCTGCCGATGCTGCTGGTGATCCAGGGCGTCGTCTTCGCGTACGCCTCCGTCGAGCTGTGCGGCGTCGCCGCGGGTGAGACCGAGAGCCCCGAAAAGATCATGCCCAAGGCGATCAACTCGATCATGTGGCGTGTCGGTCTCTTCTACGTCGGCTCGGTGGTACTGCTCGCGCTGCTCCTCCCGTACACGGCGTACTCCGATGGCCAGAGCCCGTTCGTCACCGTCATGGACAAGCTCGGCGTCCCGGGCGCGGCCGGCGTGATGAACCTCGTCGTGCTGACCGCGGCGCTCTCCAGCCTGAACTCCGGTCTGTACTCCACCGGCCGCATCCTGCGCTCCATGGCGCTGTCGGGCTCCGCGCCCAAGTTCACCGGCAGGATGAACAAGGGCCAGGTGCCCTACGGCGGCATCCTGCTGACCGCCGGATTCGGTGTGCTGGGCGTCGCGCTCAACTACATCGTGCCCGGCCAGGCCTTCGAGATCGTGCTGAACTTCGCCTCGATCGGCATCCTCGGCACCTGGGGCATGATCATGCTCTGTTCGCTGCTGTTCTGGCACCGGGCACAGGACGGCCGGGTCACCCGCCCCGCCTACCGGCTGCCCTGGGCCCCGTACACCCAGATCGTCACGCTCCTCTTCCTCGCCAGCGTGGTCTTTCTGATGTGGTGGGGCGGCGGTGTGGGCCGTACGACCGTGATGTTCCTGCCGCTGATCGCGGCGGCCCTGGTCGGTGGCTGGTACCTGGTCCGCGGCCGGGTGAACTCCCTCGCGCGGGAGCGGCAGGACGCCTGACCGCGTCGTTGCAGGAGAACGGGCCCCCGCCGGAGAGAGATCCCGCGGGGGCCCGTTCCCGTACCCGTCAGCCCTGGTACGGACCGGCCACGGCGACGCGACCGCCATCGGCGACGAGTCACCTCACGTCGCGGAGTGGGCTGCGCCACATCAGCGGCTGCGCCGGGCGGCGGGCCACTGAGTCAGCCGGAGCCCGCTCTCGAAGCGGAGCGGCTCCCCTGTCACCGGATCGGTGAACTCCAGCGCCTTCGCCAGGAGTTGAAGAGGCCGGGAGTAGTCGTCGGGCCCCGCCTCCTGGACGACCGGATAGACCGGGTCGTTCAGCAGCGGAAGCCCCAGGCTGTTCATGTGGACCCGCAGCTGATGGGTGCGGCCGGTGGCCGGCAGCAGCCGGTAGAGGCCGAGCCCGGCGTGGTGCTCGAGCAGCTCGATCCGGCTCTCGCTGTTCGGCTCGCCGGGCTCCTCGCGCGCTGCCATCACCCCGCGCTCCTTCACGAGCCTGCTGCGTACGGTGCGGGGCAGCGCCACTGCCGGGTCGTACGGAGCCACCGCCTCGTACTCCTTGCGAACCTCCCGGTCCCGGAACAGGGTCTGGTACGCGCCTCGGTCCCCGGGCCGTACGACGAAGAGCGCGAGCCCCGCGGTCAGCCGGTCGAGACGGTGCGCGGGCTGCAGCTCGGGCAGTTCCAGATCGCGCCGCAGCCGGGCGAGCGCCGTCTCGGTGATGTGCCGGCCGCGCGGTGTGGTGGCCAGGAAGTGGGGTTTGTCGGCGACCACGAGACGCTCGTCGCGATGGACGATCCCGACCTCGAAGGGGACGGGCTCCTCGGGGGCGAAGTCCCGGTGGAACCAGAGGTACCGGCCGGCGGTGTAGGGCTCGTCGGCGGCGACAGGACCCTTGGTACCGACGACGCGTCCCTCACGGAACATCGCGTCGACGGCCTCGGCGCCGATGGCGCCGGCGTACCGCGCCGCGAGATGGTCGCGCACCGTCGCCCAGGCGCCGTCCGGGTCGGCGGGCAGCCGCAGTCGCACCGGGTCGATCCCGTCGCGTTGGGGGAGCGGAGCGGCCGGGGCTTTGTGTCTGCGTCTCACCGGGATGACTGTATGCCCGCTACATGGGATGCCGGTGGAACGGGGGCCGGAGCTGATGGCGCTGCCCATCCACCCTGCACCCCACTTCGGCTGCGCTCCCCGGCCACGCGCGTACCGCGGACGCACGACACTCAGACGCACGACACTCAGGGGTACACAAAAGATCCCCACGGGAATCCGTGGGGATCTTTGCTGGTGTCCGAGGGGGGACTTGAACCCCCACGCCCGATAAAGGGCACTAGCACCTCAAGCTAGCGCGTCTGCCATTCCGCCACCCGGACCAGGTGTCTGTCTCGCGGCGCTGGGCCGTTCCGACGTGGAAAACCATAGCAAACATTCGACTGTGCTCGATCACGCCCGGATCCGGTGTGACGGCCGCATGACGGCGGGCGGTCGCCCTTGGGGTACGGGGCCGGGGCGCGGGAGGATGAGGAGGAACCACCAGCAGCGACAGTGGGAGGAATCAGCGTGAGCCAGTCGAACAAGGCTGAGAGGACCAAGCCCGTTTCGGGTGAGGACGAGGTCGTCGACCTCTGCCGTGAGCTGATCCGGATCGACACCAGCAACTACGGCGACCACTCGGGCCCGGGGGAGCGGGCCGCCGCCGAGTACGTCGCGGAGAAGCTCGCCGAGGTCGGGCTCGAGCCGCAGATCTTCGAGTCCCACAAGGGCCGCGCCTCCACTGTGGCCCGTATCGCGGGTGAGGACCCGTCGAGGCCCGCGCTGCTCATTCACGGCCACACCGACGTCGTACCGGCCAACGCGGACGACTGGACGCACCACCCCTTCTCCGGCGAGATCGCGGACGGCTGTGTGTGGGGCCGGGGCGCGGTCGACATGAAGGACATGGACGCCATGACCCTGGCGGTCGTACGGGACCGGCTGCGCAGCGGCCGAAAGCCCCCGCGCGACATCGTGCTGGCCTTCCTCGCCGACGAGGAGGCCGGCGGCACGTACGGCGCCCGGCACCTGGTCGACAAGCACCCCGATCTCTTCGAGGGTGTGACAGAGGCGATCGGCGAGGTCGGCGGCTTCTCCTTCACCGTCAACGAGAATCTGCGGCTCTATCTCGTCGAGACGGCGCAGAAGGGCATGCACTGGATGCGGCTCACTGTGGAAGGCACCGCCGGCCACGGGTCGATGACCAACAACGACAACGCCATCACCGAGCTCTGCGAGGCGGTCGGGCGGCTGGGCCGGCACAAGTGGCCGGTCAGGATGACCAAGACCGTACGGTCCTTCCTCGACGAGCTCTCCGACGCGCTCGGCACACCGCTCGACCCCGAGGACATGGAGGCGACGCTCGCCAAGCTCGGCGGCATCGCCAAGATGATCGGCGCCACGCTGCGCAACTCCGCCGCCCCCACCATGCTCGGCGCCGGCTACAAGGTGAACGTGATCCCCGGGCAGGCGACCGCACATGTCGACGGGCGCTTCCTGCCGGGCTACGAGGAGGAGTTCCTGACCGACCTCGACCGGCTGCTCGGCCCAAGGGTCAAGCGCGAGGACGTGCACGGGGACAAGGCGCTCGAGACCAGCTTCGACGGGGATCTCGTCGACGCCATGCAGATCGCGCTCAAGGCCGAGGACCCGATCGCCCGGGCCGTCCCGTACATGCTTTCCGGCGGTACCGACGCCAAGTCCTTCGACGACCTCGGCATCCGCTGCTTCGGCTTCGCGCCGCTCAAGCTGCCGCCGGAGCTGGACTTCGCGGGCATGTTCCACGGGGTCGACGAGCGGGTTCCGGTGGACGGTCTGAAGTTCGGCGTTCGGGTGCTCGACCGATTCCTGGACCAGTGCTGAACCGCGGCGGATGAGATCTGCTGAAAGGGAACTCCAATAATCGCCATTGCGTACGTGCTTGACTGAAAAGAGTGAATGGGGCCGTCGGCTCGTAGCCCCGTTCGCTCCTCCTCGTTACAGGTGATGCGGTCCGCGGCTGGGATCGCATTGCCAACAAGGAGGAACAATGATCAAGAAGGTCGTCGCTGCTGCGGCTGCCACCGGTGGTCTGGTGCTCGCTGGTGCGGGTGTGGCCATGGCCGACGCGGGTGCCCAGGGTGCTGCTGTTGGCTCCCCCGGTGTGCTCTCCGGCAACGTCATCCAGGTGCCTGTCCACGTGCCGGTGAACGCGTGCGGCAACACGGTCTCTGTGATCGGGCTGCTGAACCCCACCTTCGGCAACACCTGCGTCAACGAATGACGTTGTGACTCGACCCGTATGGGTCTGGGTTTGAACTGGTTTGAACTCGAGCGGCCCCGGAGTGCGCGCCACGCACTCCGGGGCCGTCCGGGCATTCCACCCCCGGGTACCGACGCCCGTGGGTATTCCTGAAGCAGAAGGCAGGGATTCAACCTATGCGACAGATCACGCGCAAGGGCCTGATCACCATGGCGGCGGCGGGCGGCGTACTCGCCCTCGGCGGCGGCTATGCGAACGCGGACGCCGGTGCCACCGGAAGCTCGTCGAATTCGCCGGGCGTGCTGTCCGGAAACACGGTCCAGGCTCCGGTGCATGTTCCCGTCAATGTGTGCGGGAACACCGTGAACGTCATCGCGCTGCTCAACCCCGTCAGCGGCAACGCCTGCAGCAACGAGTCCGACGGCGGGGACGGGCAGGGCACTGGAGCCCACGCGGTCGGGCAGACCAGCGACTCTCCCGGTGTCCTCTCGGGCAACACCGTGCAGGCACCGGTCGACGTCCCCGTGAACGCCTGCGGGAACGCCGTCACCGTCGGTGGCCTCGGCAACACCGCCGCGGACAACGGCTGCGCCAACGGCTCGAGCGTTTCCACCCAGCCGCAGAACCCGAACACCCCGAGCACGCCGAACACCCCGAGCACGCCGAACACCCCGAGTACCCCGAACACCCCGAGCACGCCGAACACCCCGAGCACGCCGAACACGCCGAACACCCCGAGCACGCCGAACACCCCGAGCACGCCCACCACGCCCGCAACGCCGGTCACCCCGGCCGTGCCGAACACTCCCGGCCCGCAGACCCTCACCCCGCCCAAGAGCACCGACCAGCTCGCGCAGACCGGTTCCGGTCCGCTCGACATGCTGGTCCCGGCCGGTGCGGGTCTGCTGCTGGCGGGTGCGGTGCTGTACCGCCGGGCCCGCGCCTCGGCGTAGTCCAGCGGTCGCAGCGGTATAAGTCGCAGCACAAATGGCACGAAACGGAGCGGGTCCCGCGTACGCGGGGCCCGCTCCGCCTCATTCGCTCACCAGGTGGCGCGCACCTGACGGATGATGCGCCGGCGCAGCCGCACCCTGCGGCTGCCGTCCCGGTGCAGACTCAGTCGGTCCAACTCCCAGTGTCCGTACTCGGCATGGTCGGTCAGCAGACGGGTCGCTTCCTTGCGGGAGACCCCGCGCGGTACATACACGTCGACAAATTCGTATTCCGGCATCGCATCTATTGTGCGGGCAGAGCCCAGGTACGGATAGCGTCTGCAGTATGTCTGATGCTGCGCAGCCCACCGCTGCCGAGGTACGTGCCGCCGCCGAGGCGGTCAAAGCCGCACTGGACCGTCACCTCGAGGCGGTCGAACGCCGCACGGGCGAGGACGACCCGGCCGTCTACGACGCGTTCAACGCCCTCGCCGCGGCGGCGGAGGCGTACGACGAGCGGCTCTACGACCGCTATGACGAGGTGACGCCGTTCGAGATCCCCGGCGCGGACGATTCACTGCCGCCGTACGCGGGTCCCGAGGAGCCGAGCGCGCTGAGCGTGCTGATCCGCCGCGACTACGCGGTGGTGGAGCCACAGCGTCTGCTTTCCCAGGCGCAGCGCATCGCCGACCTGGACCCCGAGGACGACCGGCCGGAGAACGCCCCGGTGGTCGGCACGAGCGTGCACGCGGCACTCGGCGTGCTCTTCGGCGAGTACGAACCGGACGAAATCGCTTCCCGGCACAAGGAGTTCGGTCTGGAGGAGGGCGACTCCACGCTGTGGGTGTCGGCCTCGGACGACACTCCCGAACCGGGCGAATGGCTGAGCACACCCTTCGACCAGGCAGATCCGCAGCGGGTCGTCTGCCGCTTCGACGTCAGCTCGGTCTTCGACGAGGACGAGCTGGCCGAGGAGCTGGATGACCTCGACGAAGTGGAGTCCTGACCGCACTGCCCCTGTGACCCGCAGCCCGGGTCCCGCCTCGTCGAGGAGGCAGGACCCGGGCTGTCGCGCGAGCTCAGGGCGTCGGCGTCGCGAGCAGCCCCTCGAGCAGCGTCCGCAGTCGCGTCGTGCGGTGCTGGGGCGCCCCCTCCGCCACCGCGCGTGGCAACGCCTGATCCACGCCGTGCACCACGGACAGATGGCGCTCGGCGCGGCTGAACGCGGTGTACACCCATGGACGGCTCAGCCCTTGCGCCGCGTCGCCCGGCAGCACCACGACCGCCGCGGGCCAGCGCATTCCCACGGCCTGGTGCGCCGTCAGTGCCCAGCCATGGCGCACCGCCGATTCGACCCGCTCCTTCGGTACGACGAGGGGCGTGCCGTCGCAGTCGAGATGCAGGCCCCCGGCGTCCGCCGAGACGACCGTGCCGGTCAGTGTCCTGCCGAGAGCAGGCGCGTAGGCGACCTTGTCGCCCGGGTCGAAGCCGCCGAACCGGCCCGGACCGGCGTTCAGCCGCTCCTTGAGCGCGGCGTTGAGCGCGCGGGTCCCGGCGGAGCCGCCATGACCCACTGTGATGACCTGGGTCTGCTCGGTCGGCACGCCGATGGCCCGCGGCACCGAGTCCGCGACGAGCTGCACCGTACGGTGAACCGCCTCTCCCGCGTCACGCACCGGGACGATGACGACCTCCTTGCCGGGTGCCGCCACCTGGGTCAGCTCGCCGATGCCGATGCCGGAGACAAGCTCCCCGATCGGGCCGGGGTCCGGCGTCCGCGAGTTGATCTGCGGGCACACGCCGGCCGCCAGGACATCGGCGAACACCCGGCCCGCGCCCGCCGAGTACAGCACGCCGGGATCGCCGCTCAGCACCAGTCGGCTGCCGTCCGGCATCGACTCCACCAGCATCGCCGCAGTCTCCACGTCAAGCTGCGGTGCGTCCAGCACGATCAGGAGATCGAGCGCGAACGCCCCGTCCTCGTCCCTGCCGGGACCCTCCGCACCGGACAGCAGCCCGGAGACGGTGACCGCCGCAGGACCGAGCCGCCGACTGCCGTCCTCGCTGTGGACCGCGACGACCGCGCGCAGTCCGAGCGCACCGGCGGCCCCGGCCGACGCGACCGGCTCGGCCCGCGCCGCCTCCCCGCCCGTGTGCACGACCAGACCGCTCGCGGCGATCGCACGGATGAGCTCGGTGGGCTCAGCCTCATGCCACCTGGCGTCCGCACCGGCCTTGGCAAGCCGCGCCAGGCCGTCAGCGAGACTCTCCTCGGCGAGTGCGTACCGGTCGAGCCCCAGTAGTACCGGCACCGCCGACTGCTCGGACTCCTCCCCGTCCGCGCCCTGCCCGGTCTCCTCGGTCTCCTCGACACCGTCCTGGAACACCAGCACGGCACCTTCGGCGATTGCCTGCTGCAGTGCTTCGTCGGGATCGGGCACCGACCGCTCTGCCAGCGCCGCGCGTACGGCCGAGGACTCCACCGCGGTGTGGCCCTGCAGTGCCGCGCGCTCCAGCTGCCAGGCGACGAGTGCCGCCGCCCGGCGCTCGTCCCCCGGGCCGCACTCGGCGCCGAGAAGCGCTCGCGCGAAGCCGTCGGCCTGCTCCGGCCGGACGCCGGGCACGGACAGCAGCCGCCACGGATCCTCGCGCAGCATGTCCGCGGCCTGCTCCCCGAGCACGTCCGCGACCTGGGCCGCCAGCGCCGCGGGTGCGCCGCCCTGCGAGAGCACGGTCTGCACCGTCGTCACGGTCTCCGGAGCCGTGGCCCGCGGGGTCCGCACAGGCTGCGGAACGCGGGGCCGTACGGGCTCCGCGGTCGGAGCGGCACGTCTGGGCGCGGGGGCGGGGGAGTCGAAGAACGCGGTGCCGGCCTTCTCACCGCTCTCCACGGCCCGCACCGCCGCGAGCAGATCGGCGGCCGTGCCGCTCAGCTTGGTGCCGCTCTCGATGGGCCCCGCCTTCTCGGCCTTCCGGTGCTCGATCCGGGCCAGCAACTCCCGCTGCGCGGCGAGCTCCGCCTCGGCCTCGGAGCGCTCGGCCGCTTTCCCGGCCGCTGTCGTCCCGCCTTCCGCTTTCTCGGCCTCCGCTTCCTCGGCCACCGCAGCTTCCGCCTGCTCGGCCTCCGATGTGCCGGCTTCCGGCGCGTCCCCCTCGGGCACGTCCGCCTCGGCGGCGCCCGATGCCGCCGGTCCGGCGGCCTCGTCCGCGGTCTCGTCCGCGGCAGCGCGGGCCTCGTCCGCGGGTCCGGGGGTCGTCCCCCGGGAAGGCACAGTCACAGCGTGCTCCAGTCCTGGTCGGGATAGCGGTGCACGGGCGCCGACACATCGTCGAGCGCCTGGCAGATCTCGTCAGGAAGAGTAAGGGTCTCCACTGACAATGCCGCCGCGAGCTGCTGCGCGTTGCGCGCGCCGACGATCGGGGCCACCACACCCGGCCTGTCCCGCACCCAGGCCAGCGCCACCTGCAGCGCCGTCGCGGCGAGCCCGTCCGCCGCCGTCGCCACCGCGTCCACGATCCGGCTCGCCGCCTCGTCGAGATACGGTTCCACGAACGGCGCCAACTGCTCCGACGCGCCCCGCGAATCCGCCGGAGTGGCATGCCGGTACTTTCCGGTCAGCACCCCGCGCCCCAGCGGCGACGACGGCAGCAGACCGACTCCCAGGTCGAGAGCGGCCGGCAGCACCTCCCGCTCCACCCCGCGCTGCAGCAGCGAGTACTCCATCTGCGTACTGGCCAGCCGGGTCCGCACTCCCGGCGAGGCCAGCTGCCAGGTCGCCGCCTTCGCCAGCTGCCAGCCGCAGAAGTTCGACACTCCCGCGTACCGGGCGCGCCCGCTGCCGACCGCGATGTCCAGCGCCTGGAGCGTCTCCTCCAGCGGGGTGCCCGGGTCGAAGGTGTGGACCTGCCAGATGTCGACATAGTCCGTCCCGAGCCGCTCCAGCGAGGCGTCCAGCGCCGACAGCAGATGCCCTCGCGAGCCGTCGAAACGCCGGTCCGGGTCGGGGACGCTGCCCGCCTTCGTCGCGATGACCAGTTCTCGCCGAGGTACGAGCCGCTCGACGAGCTGCCCGAGCAGATACTCCGAATCTCCACCGCCGTACACATCTGCGGTGTCGACCAGCGTCCCGCCCGCCTCCCAGAACGCTTTCAACTGGTCGGCAGCGTCGTGCTCATCGGTGTCCCGACCCCAGGTAAGGGTGCCGAGCCCGATCCGGGACACGCGCAGGCCGGTACGGCCGAGATGCCTCTGCTCCATGGGCGCTGAGATTACTGGCCGGCGGCCCACCCGGAGTAAGCCTGTGGACAACCTCCCCCTGACGGATCCTGTGAACCCGCGCTAGAGTCCCCGGAACAGGGACGTTACTGATCAGTAAGAGGAGCGCTTATGCGGCTCGGCATCAACCTCGGCTACTGGGGCGCGGGGATGGACGGAGACAATCTCGCCGTCGCCAAGGAGGCCGACCAGCTCGGCTACGACGTCTGCTGGGCCGCAGAGGCGTACGGCTCCGACGCCCCCACCGTGCTCACCTGGGTCGCCGCCCAGACCGAGCGCATCGACGTCGGCTCCGCGATCATGCAGATCCCGGCCCGCCAGCCCGCGATGACCGCGATGACGGCCGCCACGCTCGACTCGCTCTCCGGCGGCCGCTTCCGGCTCGGCCTCGGTGTCTCCGGCCCGCAGGTCTCCGAGGGCTGGTACGGCATCAAGTTCGACAAGCCGCTCTCCCGCACCCGCGAGTACGTCGAGATCGTCCGCAAGGCGATGACTCGCGAGCGCCTCTCGTACGAGGGAGAGCACTGGACGCTCCCGCTGCCGGGCGGTCCGGGCAAGCCGATCAAGCTCACCGTCCACCCGGAGCGCGAGCACATCCCGCTCTACATCGCCGCGATCGGCCCCAAGAACCTGGAGCAGACGGGCGAGATCGCCGACGGCGCCCTGCTGATCTTCCCGTCCGCCGACCATCTCGAGGACACCGCGCTCAAGCACCTGCGCGCGGGCCGTGAGAAGGCCGGAAAGACCATGGAAGGCTTTGACGTCTGTCCGACGCTGCCGCTCGCGATCGGCGACGACGTCGCCGGACTGGCCGACATGTTCCGTCCGTACACCGCCCTGTACGTCGGCGGCATGGGCAGCCGCAAGCAGAACTTCTACAACCAGCTTGCGCAGCGCATGGGCTACGAGAAGGAAGCCGCCGAGATCCAGGACAAGTACCTGGCCGGCGACAAGGCAGGCGCGGCGGCGGCCGTCCCGCACCAGCTGATCGACCAGACGGCGCTGCTGGGGTCCGTGGACCGGATCGCCGATCGGATGCAGGCGTACGCCGCTGCCGGAGTCACCACGCTGACCCTGGCTCCGGCCGGCTTCACGCTCGACGAGCGGATCACGGCACTGAGGGCGGGCACCGAGGCCCTGGAGCGTGCCGGCCTCGCGTAAGACGTGCCGGCCTCGCGTAAGACGTGCCGGCCTCGCGTAAGAAAGGTGCGCCTGCAACTCGGGTGAGCGGCGCTCGTACGCAACTGGAGAGGTCTGCGGCCGTGGAGGGGGCTCGGGGGTCTTCCCCGCCACGGCCGTCACGCAGCACAACGCGCGAAAGCCGGTCCTGGTTACTCCCGCGCGCCTCCCTGTCGTCCGCCGTTCGGCGCAGTTGTGCCGCTTACCTGTTGCCCCGCCTCCCGTGCCGCCTTTGACTTGTTCTTTGCGGACGCTCTCACGGAGGAGGAAGTGATGCTCTCGGCTCGAAGTCTCTTCCAGGAAATCATCGACGACGACGATGCCTTCCAGCTCTTCTGCTCGATCGCCGCCAGCGGCGAGGCGCAGGGCGGCTGGGAGAACGGCCGTATCGCCGCCCTCGTGCCTGAGAGCATGTCTGCCCTCGCGCCGAAGATCACCCGGCACGGCGCCGACGAGGACAAGCACGGCCGGCTCTTCAACGCACTTCTCAAGAAGCGGCAGCTCGCGCCGGTCGACGTCCCGGCCGAGACCGACTACACGATATTGCTGGAGAAGCGGGGCATCGGTCTCACCCACGCGAAGCTGAGCCGCGACGAGCCGCTGAGCGAACGGGACATCATCGTCTATCTCTCGCACAGCAGGGTCACCGAACAGCGGGCCGCCGACCAGATGGACATGCTGGTGAAGTACTTCGGCGACCACCCCGAGCTCGGCAGGGCGATCAGAATGATCTGCGACGACGAGGCCAACCATCTGGCGTACTGCCACGAGGAGTTGCTCCGCCTCGTCGCCGAGGGGCACGGCCGTACGATCCAGCGGGTGTTGCGCGAGAGCGCCCTCGCCGAGATCAGGGTCTACCGCGATGTCAGCCTTGCCGTGATGGGCCACATGGGACGTCTGCTGCACTGGCCCGCGGCCAAGTCGGCCGCGCTCGCCGCGGGTATCCACACCATGTACGCGTACGAGAGGCTCGGCGGCTGGCACCGGATGGTGGGCCTGGAGATGCCGCAGCGTCGCGGCGCCCTCGACGGACCGGCCACCGCGGCGCCCGCTTTCTAGCTCCTTTGAAGCCGCAGAGCCCTACAGCCAGCCGCGCCGCTTGAACAACCGGAACAGCCCGTAGACCGCCCCCGCCATGAACAGCAGCACCACCGGATACGCCCACACCCACCGCAGCTCAGGCATGTGCTCGAAATTCATGCCGTAGATGCCCGCGACCATCGTGGGAACCGCGACCATGGCCGCCCACGCCGAGATCTTGCGCATATCGTCGTTCTGCCGCACGCCCATCTGCGCGAGATGGGCGGACAGGACGTCCGACAGCAGCCGGTCCAACCCCTCCACCTGCTCGTTCACTCGGGTCAGATGGTCGCTGACGTCCCGGAAGAACGGCTGTGCATGCTTATGGACGAACGGCACGCCCGCGCTCGCGAGACGGACCATCGGAGCCGCCAGCGGCGCGGCGGCGCGGCGGAACTCCAGCACCTGCCGCTTGAAGGTGTAGATCCGTACCGCGCTGTTGCGCGTGCTGCCGACGGGTGCGAAGACCTCGGTCTCCAATTCCTCCAGGTCCACCTGGAGCTCGCTGACCACATCGATGTAATGGTCGACGACCGCGTCACTGATCGCGTACAGCACAGCCGTCGGGCCGTGCTTGAGAACCTCGGGCTCGTTCTCCATACGCAGCCGTACGTCGTGCAACGGCGCGCTCTCACCGTGTCGCACGGTAACCACGAACGAGTCGCCGATGAAGACCATCAGCTCGTCGGTGGAGACGGCGTCGCTCTGGGGCTCGTACACCACCGGCTTGAGAACCACGAAGAGCGAGTCGTCATACACCTCGAGCTTGGGGCGCTGGTGAGCGTTGAGCGCGTCCTCCACCGCCAGGGGGTGCAGCCCGAACTCCGCCGCGACGTGGTCGAACTCCTTCTCGGTCGGCTCGTAAAGACCGATCCAGAGAAAGGCGTCCCCGGCGGCCCGTGCCTCGGCCAGAGCATCCGACAAGTCGGACGGGCCTTCGGTTCGGCGCCCGCCGCGGTAAATGGCACAGTCCACGATCACGGCGTGCATTCTTCCCTGCATGTGGCCCGGACGCACCCCCGGGCGCCGGGCCGCCTAGGCTGACGGGCATGGCCACGCTGATCCTCGTACGCCACGGACGCTCCACCGCCAACACCGCGGGGGTGCTCGCAGGCTGGACGCCGGGCGTCTCCCTCGACGAGCGCGGTGCGGCGCAGGCAGCCGCGCTGCCGGAGCGACTCGCCGCCGTGCCGCTCGCCGCGGCCGTCTCCAGCCCGCTGGAGCGCTGCGTGCAGACCCTGCGACCGCTGCTGGAGGCCCGGCCGGGTCTTGAGCTGCACACCGACGAACGGATCGGCGAGTGCCACTACGGCGACTGGTCCGGGCGCAAGCTCGCGGAGCTCGCCGACGAGCCGCTGATGGAGGTCGTGCAGCAGCATCCGTCCGCGGCGGCGTTCCCGGGCGGCGAGTCGATGCGGGACATGCAGGCGCGTGCCGTCGACGCCGTACGCGACTGGAACGCGCGCATCGACGCCGCGCACGGCGAGGACGCGGCCTATGTGATGTGCTCGCACGGAGACATCATCAAGTCCCTGGTGGCCGATGCCCTCGGTATGCACCTCGATCTGTTCCAGCGGATCCATGTGGAACCGTGTTCCGTGACAGCGATCCGTTACACCCGCACTCGCCCGTTCCTTCTGCGCCTCGGTGACACCGGGGACTTCGGCTCGCTGGCGCCGCGCGAGAACGCCGGTGGCGGGGCCGGAGTCGTCGGGGGCGGCGCGGGCGCACCGTGATCGCCGCGCGCAGTAGGGTGGACGGGCCGAAAACCCGTATGCCCACCCGATAGCCGTCCGAAGTCGTACGACAGTCGTCGATACCGACCGATCCCAAGGGAGACAGAACGTGTCCCGTCAGGTGTTCCTCTACGACCCGCCGGACCGCTTCGTGGCCGGTACGGTCGGGCTGCCTGGACGCCGTACGTTCTTCCTGCAGGCTTCCTCGGCGGGGCGCACCACCAGCGTCGCTCTGGAGAAGACCCAGGTGGCCGCACTCGCCGAGCGGATCGACGAGCTGCTGGACGAGGTCGTGCGCCGGACCGGGGGCAATGCGCCGGTGCCCGCTGTCGCGCCCGCCGACGTCGCCGACACCGCGCCGCTCGACGCGCCGGTGGAGGAGGAATTCCGGGTCGGCACGATGGCGCTGGCATGGGACGGCGAGGAACAGCGCATGATCGTCGAGGCGCAGGCGCTGGTGGAGCTGGACGCGGACTCCGAGGAGGACCTCGCGGAGGCCGAGGAGCGGCTGCTGCAGGACGAGGAGAACGGTCCGCCGATGCTCCGCGTCCGGCTGACCGGAGCGCAGGCCAGGGCCTTCGCCAAACGCGCGCTGGACGTGGTGAACGCCGGCCGGCCGCCGTGCCCGCTGTGCAGCCTGCCGCTCGATCCGGAAGGACACGTATGCCCGCGCCAGAACGGATACCGCCGGGGCGCGTGACCTCGGGGGACCTGCGCACCCTGCTGACCAAGGGTGAGCTCACCGTGCGCGGACGGATTCGTGAGGCGTCCAACGCGGTGCTGTACTGCTCCGTCTCGCACGAGGGCGAGGAGGCCCACTGCGTCTACAAGCCGATCGCCGGGGAGCGGCCGCTGTGGGACTTCCCGGACGGGACGCTGGCGCAGCGCGAGGTGGCGGCGTACGAGCTCTCGGAGGCGACCGGATGGGGCCTGGTGCCGCCCACGGTCCTGCGCGACGGCCCGTACGGCGAGGGCATGGTCCAGCTCTGGATCGAGGCGGACCCGTCGGCGTCCCTGCTGGGCCTGGTCGAGGACGAGGAGCCGGGCGAGGGCTGGAAGGCGGTGGGCTTCGCGGAAGTGGGCGCTGGCCGTACGGCGCTGCTGGTCCACGCGGACGATGTGCGGCTGCGGCGGCTGGCGGTGCTGGACGCGGTGATCAACAACGGTGACCGCAAGGGCGGGCATCTGCTGCCGACGGCGGACGGCGGCCTGTACGCGATCGACCACGGGGTCACGTTCAACGTGGAGGACAAGCTGCGGACGCTGCTGTGGGGGTGGGCCGGGGAGCGGCTGCCGTCCGAGGCGACGCAGGCCCTGGCCGCGCTCACGGTCGCCCTGACCGACGGCGAACCGCTCGCCACCCGTCTGGCGGAACTGCTGACGGCGGCGGAGGTGGAGGCGCTGCGGGAGAGGGTTGCCGGGCTGAAGGAGTCGGGGCGGCATCCGGGGCCGTCGGGGGAGTGGCCGGCGATTCCGTGGCCGCCGGTGTAGATGGCTGTTCCCCTGACCGGTCCCTTTCCGGAAACCGGGGGGCAGGCCCTGGGCGCCGATGGCGCAAGACGTGGGAGTGATGCCCCCCACACCCCGGGAGCGCCGACTTCGCGCTCGGCTTGAGCCCTGGTGCCGTCCGCTTCGCGGCGCGGGACCTTGCACGCCCGGGGCGTCGGCTGCGCCTCGCACGACAACGCACCCGGTCCCCGGAGCGGCAGCTCCACGGCGGCCGACCCCACGCGCGGCCACCGGCCCGTGACCGGGCACACGAACCCCAGTCAGCAGTTGGCATGATCCGGGTCGTATGCGGAACACCCGTCCGGTTAGGCTCATGACATGCATGCCTGGCCCGCTTCTGAGCTCCCCGCCCTGCCTGGCAAGGGCCGCGACCTACGGATCCACTCCACCGCGACCAGGGGTCTTGTGACCCTCGACCCCGGTCCCGTCGCCCGTATCTATGTCTGCGGCATTACGCCGTACGACGCGACCCATATGGGTCACGCGGCGACCTACAACGCGTTTGACCTGGTTCAGCGCGTGTGGCTCGACACCAAGCGGCAGGTTCACTACGTCCAGAACGTGACCGACGTCGACGACCCCCTGCTCGAGCGGGCGATCCGCGACGGGCACGACTGGACCGAGCTCGCCGAGCGGGAAACCGCCCTCTTCCGCGAGGACATGACCGCTCTCCGAATGCTTCCGCCGCAGCACTACATCGGCGCTGTCGAGGCGATACCAGGCATCGTGCCGCTCGTCGAGCGGCTCCGGGACGCCGGTGCCGCGTACGAGCTCGAAGGCGACGTGTACTTCTCCGTGGAGGCCGATCCGCACTTCGGGGAGGTGTCCCACCTCGACGCCGAGGCCATGCGGCTGCTCTCCGCCGAGCGCGGCGGCGACCCCGACCGGCCCGGTAAGAAGAACCCGCTCGACCCGATGCTCTGGATGGCCGCCCGTGAGGGCGAGCCGAGCTGGGACGGCGGCACCCTCGGCCGCGGCCGGCCCGGCTGGCACATCGAGTGCGTGGCCATCGCCCTGGACCACCTCGGCATGGGCTTCGACGTGCAGGGCGGCGGCTCCGATCTCGCCTTCCCGCACCACGAGATGGGCGCCTCGCACGCGCAGGCGCTCACCGGTGAGTACCCCTTCGCCAAGGCGTACGTCCACGCCGGCATGGTCGCGCTCGACGGCGAGAAGATGTCCAAGTCCAAGGGCAACCTCGTCTTCGTCTCCAGGCTGAGGCGAGACGGCGTGGACCCGGCGGCGATCCGGCTGGCGCTGCTCTCGCACCACTACCGGGCCGACTGGGAGTGGACCGACGCCGTACTCGACGAGGCGGTCGAGCGGCTCGGGCGCTGGCGCGCGGCCGTCTCGCGGCCCGACGGGCCGTCCGCCGACGCCCTCGTCGAGGAGATCCGCGACGCCCTCGCGAACGACCTCGACGCCCCCGCCGCGCTCGTCGCCGTCGACCGCTGGGCAGCGCTCCAGCAGTCCGACGGCGGTACGGACGAGGGCGCGCCCGGCCTCGTGTCCCGCGCCGTCGACGCCCTCCTCGGCGTAGCCCTGTAAACCCCTCCGGCCGCTCCTGGGCGTGCGACAAGTCCAGGAGCGGCCGGACACAAGTCCATGGTCGTGTCCGTGCCGACGCGCTACACACACGCCATGAGATCACCAACACGGTTCAGATCAGCGGTCGTTGCCGCTCTGCTCGGTCTCCTTGCCGCCTTCGTACCGACGGCCACGGGCGCGCACGCCGAACCGGCCGACACGACGGTCGGTGACATCACAGGCTTCGCTCACGACGGAGCCGTGTACCGGCTCACCGCCGGCGACGCCGCGGCCCGCGTCAGCTTCGTCTCCGCCGATACCTTCCGTATCGAACTCGCCCCGGACGGCGCCTTCACCGACCCGACCGGCAAGGACATCGTCCTGCCGCAGGGCGCGCCGCCCGCCACCCACTGGCGCGACAAGGGCGACCGCTACGAGCTGAGCACCTCCAAAGTCACCCTGCGCGCCTACAAGACGCCCCTGCGCTTCGCCCTCCACCGCGCCGACGGCACTCCGCTCTGGGCCGAGACCAAGGGGCTGACCTGGAACCGGGACAAGACCACACAGACGCTCGCCCGCGGCGCCGACGAGCAGTACTACGGCGCCGGAATGCAGAACGGCCGCGGCAACACCTCGCACCGCGGCAAGACCGTCGAGGTCGGCGTCGACTACAACTGGAACGACGGCGGACATCCCAACTCCGTCCCGTTCTATCTCTCTTCCTCCGGATACGGCGTCTATCGCAATACGTACGCCCCCAACACCTACGTCTTCGGTGATCCGGTCACCGCCACCGCCGGGGAACAGCGCTTCGACGCCTACTACTTCGCGGGACCGAGCACCAAGGACGTCATCGGCCAGTACACCCGGTTGACCGGGAAACCCTTCCTGCCACCCGTCTACGGCCTCGAAATCGGGGACGCCGACTGCTATTTGCACAACGCCAACCGCGGCGAGCGGCACACCCTCGACTCCCTCAAGGTCGCCGACGGGTACGTCCAGAACGACATGCCCAACGGGTGGATGCTCGTCAACGACGGCTACGGGTGCGGATACGAGAACCTCGCCGAGACCGCCAAGGGGCTGCAGGACCGCAAGACGCACATGGGCCTGTGGACCGAGGACGGCATCGGCAAGCTCGGCGACCAGGTCAAGGCAGGCCAGCGCGTCGCGAAACTGGACGTGGCCTGGGTCGGCGACGGATACAAGTTCGCTCTGGACGGCTGCAAGGGCTCCTACCGGGGCATCGAGGAGAACAGCGACGCCCGCGGCTTCACCTGGGCGCCGGAGAGCTGGTCCGGCGCGCAGCGCTGCGGAGTCCAGTGGTCCGGCGACCAGTCCGGGAGCTGGGAGTACATCCGCTGGCAGATCCCGACCTACGCGGGCGCGAGCATGTCCGGACTCGCCTACACCACCGGCGACGTGGACGGAATCTTCGGCGGCAGCCCCAAGACGTACACCCGTGATCTGCAGTGGAAGATGTTCCTGCCGGTCACGATGACCATGGACGGCTGGGCGGCGAGCGACAAGCAGCCCTTCCGGTACGGGGAGCCGTACACCTCGGTCAACCGCAGCTATCTCAAGCTCCATGAGTCGCTGCTGCCGTACATCTACTCCCACGCACACGAGGCGACGAAGACGGGCGTCGGGCTCGCGAGGCCGCTCGTGCTGGAGTATCCGGACGACCCGAAGGCTGCGACGGACGCGGCCAAGTACGAGTTCCTCAGCGGTGCGGACTTCCTCGTCGCGCCCGTCCACCAGGACGCCGTCGAGCGCGACGGGATCTACCTGCCGAAGGGGACCTGGATCGACTACTGGAGCGGGCGGACCTACGAAGGGCCGGTCACCGTCGACGACTACAGCGCGCCGCTGGACACGCTGCCGCTGTTCGTGAAGGCGGGGGCCGCCGTCCCGATGTGGCCGGGTATCCGCTCGTACGCCGACCGCACCGCCGCCTCCCCGCTCGCCTGGGACATCTATCCGCAGGGGAGGTCATCCTTCACGCTGTACGAGGACGACGGCGTCACGCGGCAGCACCGCACCGGCAAGTACGCCACCCAGCGCGCCGACGTCGAGGCGCCACTGCGCGGAGCGGGCGATGTGACGGTCCGGATCGGCGCGAGCAGGGGCGAGTTCACGGGCAGGCAGCCCACGCGTCCGTACAGCTTCAGCGTGCACACCGGGGACGCGCCGAGCAAGGTCGGGCTCAACGGGCGCGGGCTCCCGCGGCAGAACTCGAAGGCGGCGTACGCGAAGTCCACGCAGGGCTGGTGGTACGACCAGGACGACCGCGGCGGTGTGGTGCACATCAAGACGCCCTCGATGCGCACCGACCGTGGCTTCGGGCTGAAGCTCGAGGACACCAGCGCGGTCGGCGGCAGGACTCCTGGCGCTGCCGCGGCCGTGTCCGTCCCGGCGGGTCAGGAGCTCGGCGCCGGTTCGCCGGGCACGGTCGCCGTCGATGTCACGGCGGGCGGCCGGGACGCGACCGGCGTCCAGGTCTCGCTGGACGCGCCGGCGGGCTGGCAGATCACCCCGGCCCGGGCCGTCGACCGGATCCCGGCCGGGACGACGAAGCGCGTCGAGGTGGCCGTCGTCCCGGCCGCGGACGCCGGGCCCGGCGAGGCGACGCTGACCGCGACGGCGCGCCACCGGGCGGCGGGCGTGGACCGTACCGCCGTGCAGCGGTTCGCGGTCGGGGTGATGCCACCGCCGCCGGCCGCCGACGCCTGGGCGAGCGACCTCGTGTGGCTGAAGTCTGCGAACGGCTACGGCCCCGCGGAACGTGACCGCAGCAACGGTGAGTCGGGAGCCGCCGACGGGCGCCCTCTCACGCTGGCGGGCACGACGTACGCGAAGGGGATCGGCAGCCACGCCGACTCCGATATCGAGATCTACCTCGGCGGCCGCTGCACGGCGCTCACGGCGGACGCCGGCATCGACGACGAGATCAACGGCTATGGGGAGGTGGCTTTCTCGGTCGAGGCGGACGGGAAGGTGTTGTGGACCTCGCCCAGGGTGACCGGGTCCTCGGCGACCGTGCCCGTCAATGTCGCTCTGGACGGCGCACGCCATGTGCGGCTGAAGGTCACCGACACCAACGGGTCGAAGACCGGCGACCACGGGGACTGGGCCGCCGCGCGTTTCAACTGCGCCTGAAGCCACGGGAACAGATACGGGCGCCGGGTGGGCCGCTGCCCACCCGGCGCCCTCTGCGCCGACGTGTTACTTGTTCACCACGATCGCCACGAGCGTGCCGGCGTTGTTGGTGTCCCAGAACCCGATGACCTGCTGCCCGAAGGCGAACGCCTCCTGGACCTCGTCATGGGTGATCTGGTTGGGGTTCACCAGCTGACGCCAGGCGCCCTGGATGAACAGGAACAGGATGACCGGCTGCCCGGGCAGGGGCGTCACGACGTCCCAGAAGTGCTCGGCCACACCACTGGTGATGGCCTGGCTGTCGATCGCGCTCGGCAGGATCAGCGGCTGGCCCTGCTGCTGGCCCTGCTGCTGGCCCTGCTGACCGAGCTGCTGGAGCAGCTGCTGGTAGGGCTGCTGCTGGCCGAGCTGCTGCAGTTGCTGGAGCGGCTGCTGGCTCTGCTGACCCTGCGGGGGCGGAGAGGTGCTTGCGCCCTGCATCCGGCCGAACGGCTGCTGCTGGGCGTACTGCTGCTGGCCGTACTGCTGACTCATGGAGCTGGGGTTCATCTGCGGGGTGGTGCTCATGCGATGTTCACCTTCCCTTTCGATTCATCCGGCGACGACCAGGCCCACGACCTCGTCGTCCGAGTACCAGACGCGTACGTCCGGCCGGCCCCCCGCGAAGGCGGCATGTACCGCCTGGCGGACTTCTGGGGCGGGGTGGTTGAGGTTGCGCCACGCGCCGGCCACGAACAGCCTCAGGCGCGGCGGAAGTTCACGGGGGTACGGCATCAGTTCGTCCCAGTACCGCTCCGCCTGTCCCGAGCCGACCGACGACGGCACCAGCTGGGTGACCGCCGCCTTGATGTCGGGGCGGTTGCCGATCCGCTGCGAGGCGGGGCGGCCCGGAGCGTCCTGCTGCGGCGAACCGGTCCTGCGCAGCGCCTCACGGGCCTCCTCCGGGCCCATCGGCGCAAGGTGCGCGGCCTTGAGGATGCCCTGCAGCGACGCCAGGGCGCCGGCCACCACCGGCGAGGCCGAGGAGGTGCCGGAGAAGGTGTCCGTGTACCAGGCGATCTCCTCCGCGCCGCCCTGCAGGTCACCCGCCCGGTCCCAGAAGCCGCCGGTCGTGGTGACCTCGCGGCCCCAGCCCTGGGCGTCCAGCCGCGCGCCGTAGTTGGAGAACGCAAGCCGCGAGCGGTCGGGACCGTGATCGCGGCCGTGCGTCCCGGGCGGGGGAGCGCCCGCGCCGACGAGGACCGCACCGGAGGGCTGGTTCGACGGGTTGAAGGGGTTGCGCCACCACTCGGGGAACGCGTCCGGCCTGCGCTCGTACACCGCGTCGTCCAGGCTCTCGCCGCCGTTGCCGGCCGCCTCCACGACCAGGACGCCCTTCGACGTCGCCCAGCGGATCGCGGCGAAGTCGTCCGGCCACCACTCCACCGCGATGTAACCGCGCTGGTCGTCGCGGACCTCGAAGTCGAACCGTGGTCCTGGCCGGTGGAGTTCGATCAGGAGGAGGTCGCCGTGGCTGAGCCGCTCGGCCGCGGCGTGGATGGCCGCGGCGGAGCCGATGCCCTGGAACGACGCCGCCGCGGTCACCGCTTCGGGCGCGATACCGGTGATCCCCTTCTCGTCGCGGTCACCGCCGATGACGCCGAGGACCGCCGTGCCGTGGTTGCGCCATGCGATGTCCTGGACCGGGTTGCCGACGACAATGCCGGCGAGCTTCTCCGCCAGGTCCTCGTGGCCCAGCTGCCAGGCTCCTTCGACATCGACGACGGTGACGTGCTGTCCCGAGCCGCCTGGCCGCTGCCACGCCCAGTACGCGTCCACGCCTTCGGGCGCGGGTGCCAAGTAGCCCTGGCGCCCGGTGAAGTCGGGTGTCGCGGGTGCGCCTTCCTTGAGCCGCTTGGCCTCTTCGGGCTGGGCTTTCGCCGGGGCGCCGTGGGGTGCGGTCCGAGCGGGTACGGCGCCGGGCTTGAGGTACGCCGTCTCGATCTCGGGGAGGGCCGCCAGCCTGGCGGTGAGCTCCTCGGTCCGGTCCCCGCCGCCCCGTACACGGTAGAAGAGCGAGAGGTCCGGCAGCGTGCCCCGGCCGCCGCCGGCCGGTCCCTCCGGCTGCGGAGGCAGAGCGGACCGGGTCCGTTCCTCACTGCCGAACACCGGTTCCAGCGCGAGCTGTTCGTCGCTCAGGAACATGTTCAGTGCGGAGATGTCCGCCCCGGAGGCCGACCGTACGCCTTGAGTGTCGGCGCGCAGCCGGGCCTCGGCCCGTGCGACGACGATCAGCTCCGGCTCGGCTCCTTGATAGGTGAATCCAGCTCCGTCGGGTCCAGGGCCCGTAGTTCCAGGGCCCTGACCTGGGAGTTTCTGATCGGTCATCGCTATGACCGCTCCCTTCGGGTGCCGTGCTCCTTGTCGTTCGTGGACTGTGCCTCGGCCGTGCTGGTCTGTGCTCGGTCTGCGTGGTGGCCACCCTGCTCCCTCCGCCACAGCCCGTCCACCCTGCTTACGCGAAATACGTTTTAAATCAAGCTGAATGGGAACCCCGTGCAATTCGGCTGGAAGAAGATGTCACGCCACAATTCGGCCAAACACTGTGGAGGGGCCTGCCGTGTGCTGAGGTGAAAGGGGCTGTAGAACCTTTGCCGCAAGGACCGTTCGATGCACCGTTCCTTTGCACGTCGAAGAGTTCTCGGAGCGGCCGCGGCCGTGGCGGGCGCGGCACTCCTTGCCCCATGGGAAGGGGCGGCCCGGGCGGCCGAATCAACAGGTACGCGCCGGCCCGCCCATTTCCTGCTGCCGAACGGATTCCAGCCCGAAGGGATCACCATCGGAGCGAGTCCGTATGCCCGTTTCGGGTCGCCGGCCACCGGCGATATCTACCGGGCGAGCCTGGCCAACGGCCGGGGAAGCGTCATCAGCCACGGTCTCGGAGCGGACCACCCCGCAGTCGGACTCAAAATCGACCGGAGCGAGCGGCTGTTGTTCGTCTGCGGCGGTGTGAGCCGGGAGATCTTCGATGTGGAGCCGACACCCAGCACGTCCTACGACGCGGTCGCGGTGGACCAGGTCTGAGCACCTCAGGACGTACGTACCTCACGAGATACGAGCCAGACGCATGAGCGGGGCGGCGCCCACCGGCGCCGCCCCGCTCATCGTTCAGGTGTCTCAGTCCTCCGGGGAATCCTCCTCGTCGCCGGTTTCCCCTTCGGCGCCCGCTTCGGGCCCGGTCCCGGCTTCGGTCTCCGGCTCCGCACGTGGTGGCATCGGCGGCCGGGTGCGCCCGCTGGAGGTTTCGCGCAGATACGAACTGGCCTCGCCCCCGTCGGTCGCATGCCCGGGACCCCCGTCGCGCCGCCGCAGATACCGCTCGAACTCGCGGGCGATGGCCTCGCCGGTCGCCTCGGGAAGCTCCGCGGTGTCCCGCGCCTCCTCCAGTGTCTGGACGTACTCCGCCACTTCGCTGTCCTCGGCGGCCAGTTGATCCACGCCGAGCTGCCAGGCCCGCGCGTCCTCGGGCAGTTCGCCGAGCGGGATGCGCAGGCCGATGAGGTCCTCGAGACGATTGAGCAGCGCCAGCGTCGCCTTGGGGTTGGGAGGCTGCGACACATAGTGCGGCACCGCGGCCCACAGACTCACCGCCGGCACACCCGCATGCGTGCACGCCTCCTGGAGAATGCCGACGATGCCGGTCGGCCCCTCGTACCTGGTCTCCTCCAGATCCATGGTTCTGGCCAGATCCGGGTCCGAGGTGATCCCGCTGACCGGCACCGGCCGGGTGTGCGGCGTGTCGCCGAGCAGCGCGCCCAGGATCACCACCATCTCGACGCCCAGCTCATGGGCGAAGCCCAGGATCTCGTTGCAGAACGAGCGCCAGCGCATGGATGGCTCGATGCCGCGGACCAGCACCAGGTCCCGCGGTTTCTCGCCGCCGATGCGGACCACGGAGAGCCGGGTTGTCGGCCAAGTGATCTTCCGTACCCCGCCGTCCAGCCACACCGTGGGCCGGTTGACCTGGAAGTCGTAGTAGTCCTCGGCGTCCAGCGCCGCGAACACCTCGCCCTTCCATTCCCGGTCCAGGTGTGCGACCGCGGTGGAGGCGGCGTCGCCGGCGTCGTTCCAGCCCTCGAACGCGGCCACCATGACCGGGTCGATCAGCTCGGGTACCCCCTCGAGCTCGATCACCCAGTGCCTCCTTCCGAAGTTCCCGTTCGTACGCCCCAACCTTACGGCTTACGAGGCACCTCGCCGCAGCCCCCATGCACGGCCGGGTGAACTTCCGCTCGATAGGGCACGCGTCGGAGAACCAGGGCACCTCGCAGTCGATTCATCCGAGCTGTGTCTGATTAATTTCGTCACCGTCCTGGACGTTGTCGCGCGGACGGCGCTATACATCGGATGACAAGAGGTCCGATGTTCTCCGATGTTCGTCTCACGGGGGTGCGTGCATGAGTCAGACCGTCACGGAGTTCGAGGTCCACGACATCCGCTTTCCCACCTCGGAACAACTCGACGGCTCGGACGCCATGAACCCGGATCCCGATTACTCAGCCGCCTATGTGGTGATGCGCGCGACCGACGGGGCCGAGGGGCACGGCTTCGTCTTCACCATCGGGCGTGGCAACGATGTCACCGCCGCGGCCATCGAAGCACTGCGTCCCTATGTGGTCGGCCGCCCGGCGCCCCGTACCGCGGCCGACCTCGCCGCGCTCCACTACGACCTGACCCATGACTCCCAGTTGCGCTGGCTCGGCCCGGAGAAGGGAGTGATGCACATGGCGGCCGGCGCGGTCGTCAACGCGGCCTGGGACCTGGCGGCGAAGCGCGCGGGGCAGCCGGTCTGGGAGTTCCTTGCCTCGATGTCGTCCGAGGAACTGGTCGCGCTCGTCGACTTCCGCTATCTGACGGATGCCCTCACCCGGGACGAGGCGCTGGCCATCCTGCGGGCCGCGGAACCCGGCCGGGCCGAGCGCGCCGCGAACCTGCGGGAGAGCGGCTATCCCGCGTACACCACCTCGCCCGGCTGGCTCGGGCACTCCGACGAGAAGCTGGTGAAGCTGGCCAGGGAAGCGGTCGCCGACGGCTTCGGCCAGATCAAACTGAAGGTCGGCGCGGACCTCGACGACGACGTACGGCGGTTGAAGCTGGCCCGCGCCGCGGTCGGCCCTTCCGTACGCATCGCCGTGGACGCCAATCAGCGCTGGGACGTTGCCGATGCCGTGCGCTGGATGACGGCACTCGCCCCGTACGAACCGCACTGGATCGAGGAGCCGACCAGCCCCGACGACATCCTCGGACATGCCGCCGTCCGCGCCGGCCAGCCGGTCAAGGTCGCCACCGGCGAGCATGCCGCCAACCGCGTCATCTTCAAGCAGCTGCTCCAGGCCGGGGCCGTCGACTTCGTCCAGATCGACGCCGCGCGTGTCGCCGGTGTCAACGAGAACATCGCGATCCTGCTGCTCGCCGCCAAGTACGGCGTCCCCGTCTGCCCGCACGCGGGCGGGGTAGGACTGTGCGAGCTCGTCCAGCATCTGGCCATGTTCGACTACGTCGCCGTCTCCGGCAGCTGGGAGGACCGGGTCATCGAGTACGTCGACCACCTCCACGAGCACTTCGCCGACCCCGCCGTGATCGCCTCCGGACGCTATGTCGCGCCGCGCGCACCGGGCTTCTCCGCCCGCATGCTCCCCGAGTCGATCGCCGCCCACCGCTACCCGCAGGGGCCCGTCTGGCAGGCCCGCCGCACCACCGAGGAGGTCAACTCATGGCGGGGACAAGAGACTTCGAGGGACTGTACGCGCTGGTGACCGGCGGCGCTTCGGGTATCGGTGCCGCCGTCGCGGCACTGCTGCTCAGCCGGGGCGCCCAGGTCGCCGTACTCGACCGCGAGACGGCCGGAGCGCCCGACGGCGTCCTCGCCCTCCAGGCCGATGTCACCGACGACGCCGCGGTCCGCGCGGCCGTCGACGGGGCCGTGGCGGAGTTCGGCGCCCTGCACACCGTCGTCTCCAATGCCGGTATCGGCGCCATCGGCACGGTCACCGACAATCCCGACGAGGAGTGGCGGCGCGTCCTCGACATCAATGTGCTCGGCATGGTGCGGGTCGCCCGCCACACCCTGCCGTATCTGCGCCACACCGCCGCGGACCGCCCCGGCCATGTCTCCATCACCCAGACCTGCTCCATCGCCGCCACCGCCGGGCTGCCCGGGCGCGCCCTGTACAGCGCCAGCAAGGGCGCGGTGCTCTCGCTCACCCTCGCCATGGCCGCCGACCATGTCCGCGAAGGCATCCGCGTCAACTGCGTCAACCCCGGCACTGCCGACACCCCGTGGATCGGCCGTCTCCTCGACCGGGCCGACGACCCCGCGGCCGAACGCGCCGCCCTCGAGGCCCGCCAGCCCACCGGACGGCTGGTCTCGGCGGATGAGGTCGCCGCCGCCATCGTCTATCTCGCCAGCCCCGCCGCGGCCGCCGTCACGGGCACGGCACTCGCGGTCGACGGCGGAATGCAGGGACTGCGCCTGCGTCCCTCGAACTGAGCGCCCAGCAGCCGACACCCACGAAGGACGGGACAATGAGAGTGCGTACGACAAGTGCCGCGGCCTGTGCAGTACTTCTGGCCGTGACGGCCCTCGCGGGCTGCAACCGTGACTCTGACAGCGGGTCCGGCGGGGGCAAGGTGGGCATCGATCTGCCGCGCAGCGACAGCGACTTCTGGAACTCCTACCAGCAGTACATACAGAAGGGCGTCAAGGACGGCGAAGTCGACGCGCTGTCCGTGACCAACTCCCAGAACGACATCGGAAAGCTGGTCGCCAACGTCCAGACCTTCACCGACCAGGGTGCCAAGGCCGTCGTCATGGCACCGCAGGACACCGGCGCCGTAGCCGAGTCGCTGCAGAGCCTTCAGGAGAAGAAGATCCAGGTCGTCAGCGTCGACACCCGGCCCGACAAGGGCAACGTCTACATGGTGGTCCGGGCCGACAACCGCGCGTACGGCGAGAAGGCCTGCAAGTACCTCGGCGAGCAGCTGAAGGGCAAGGGCAAGGTGGTGGAGTTCCAGGGCGATCTGTCCTCGATCAACGGCCGGGACCGCTCCGAGGCCTTCAAGTCCTGCATGACAAAGGACTTCCCCGGCATCAAGGTCTTCGAGCTTGCCACCGACTGGAAGGGCGATGTCGCCTCCGCCAAGCTCCAGTCCACGCTTGCCGCGCACCCCGACATCAACGGCGTCTATATGCAGGCCGGGGGCGTGTTTCTGCAGCCCACGCTGGCGCTGCTCGAGCAGAAGAAGCTGCTGAAGGCCCCCGGAACCCCGGGCCACATCACGATCATCTCCAACGACGGCATCCCGGAGGAGCTGGACGCCATCAAGGCCGGGAAGATCGACGCGACGGTCTCCCAGCCCGCCGATCTGTACGCCAAGTACGCGCTGTACTGGGCCAGGCAGGCGCTGGACGGAAAGACCCCCGAAGAGGGTCCCACCGACCACGGATCCACGATCATCAAGATCCCGAACGGGTTCGAGGACCAGCTGCCCGCGCCACTGGTGACCAAGGAGAACGTCGATGATCCGAAGCTGTGGGCCAACCAGCTGGAGACGAAGAGCTAGCCATGGAGCACCGGGCACCGGCCGCCGTACATGCGGAAGGCATCGTCAAGCGCTTCGGCCCGACCGTGGCCCTCGACGGAGTGCGCCTCACTGTCGCGCCCGGCGAGTCGCACGCGCTCGTCGGGCGCAACGGCGCGGGCAAATCCACGCTGGTCAGCGTTCTCACCGGACTGCACAGGCCGGACGCCGGCAAGGTGAGCTTCAACGGCGAGCCGGCACCTGCCTTCGGGGACATGGCGGCCTGGCAGTCCAAGGTCGCCTGCGTCTACCAGAAGTCGATGGTCGTTCCTGACCTGACCGTCGCCGAGAACCTCTTCCTGAACCGCTTCGACGCCCGCGGCCGCTTCATCAGCTGGCGGCGGCTGCGGCGGCGTGCCGAGGAGCTCCTCGCCGGATACGGGGTGAGCGTCGACCCCAGTACCCGGGCGAAGGACCTCGCGGTCGAGCAGCGCCAATTCGTGGAAATCGCCCGCGCCCTGTCCTTCGGGGCGCGGCTGATCATCCTCGACGAGCCGACCGCGCAGCTCGACGCCCGCGGTATCCAGCGGCTCTTCACCAAATTGCGGGAACTGCAGAGCCGGGGAGTGGCGTTCCTCTTCATCTCCCACCATCTGCAGGAGGTGTTCGAGCTGTGCGCCGCCGTCACCGTGTACCGCGACGCCCGCCATGTCGTCACCGCCCCTGTCGCGGAACTCTCCAAGGACGACCTGGTCACGGCCATGACGGGTGAGTCCACCGGCGGCCCGTCGGCCTGGCACGCGGCCGTCGGCCCGGTCCGGGACGAGGAGCCGGTGCTGCGCACGGAAGGCCTCACCGTGGAGGGCGAGTTCGAACCGATGGACCTGGAGGTGCGGCCCGGCGAGGTGCTGGGTCTTGCCGGGGCCGCGGCCAGCGGCAACACCGCCCTCGGCGAAACCCTGGTCGGTATGCGCAGGGCGGGAGCGGGACGGATCACCGTACGAGGCCGGGCCGTGAGGCCGGGCAGTGTCCCGCACGCGCTCGACGCCGGTATCGGCTACATCCCCGAGGACCGCCACCTCCAAGGGCTGGTCACCGGCCGCAGCGTCGCCGAGAACGCCACGCTCACCGTCACCGACCAGCTCGGCCCGTGGGGGACCGTACTGCCCTCCCGTACACGGGAATTCGCCCGGTCGATGATCTCGTCGCTCGACATCAAGACGCAGGGACCGGAGCAGCCCGTCTCCGGCCTCTCGGGCGGCAATCAGCAGAAGGTCGTGGTCGCCCGCGCCCTGGCCCGCAAGCCCAGCGTGCTGGTGGCGGTCCGGCCCACCGCGGGCGTCGATGTGAAGTCCAAGGACTCGCTGCTCTCAGTCGTACGACGGGTGGCGGACGGGGGCAGCGCGGCCGTGATCATCTCGGACGAACTGGACGATCTGAGGGTGTGTGACCGGGTGCTCGCCCTTTTCCACGGGCGGGTGGTCGCCACGTTCGGCAGCGGGTGGACCGACCGTGAACTGGTCGCCGCCATGGAAGGTGTGGGGGAGCGGGAATGACCGGGACGATACGGCCGCTCACGGCCGACGCATTCAAGACCGCGAGCCCGCGCAGCCGGCTGCGGCTGATCCGGTGGAGCGACTTCTCGCTGGTACCGGTGATCCTGGTGCTGATGGTGATCGGTTTCATCGTCTCGCCGGTCTTCCTCACCTCGAACAACCTGATCAGCGTGGTCCAGCAGTCTTCCGAGCTCAGCCTGCTGGTCCTTGGCCAGGCGCTGATCCTGATCTGCGGCCGGATGGATCTGTCGCTGGAGTCGACGATCGGCATCGCGCCGGTCATCGCCATGTGGCTGGTCCTGCCGAGGGAGGGCGGGCGGTTCGCGGGCCTGGAACTGCTGCCGGTATGGACGGCAATCCCGCTCTGTCTGCTGGTCGGTACGGCGATCGGCGCGGTCAACGGCTTTCTGATGCTGAAGCTGCGGGTCAACGGCTTCATCGCCACGCTCGGCATGCTCACCATGCTGCGTGGCCTCCACATCGGCATCACCGAGGGCAAGTCGATCACCGATGTCCCGGAGTCCTTCCGGTACTTGGGCAAGACCGACTGGCTCGGCGCGCCGGCCGCCGTGTGGATCTGTCTGGCACTCTTCGCCATCGGCGGCGCGGTGCTGGCGTATCTGCGTCACGGGCGCGCCCTGTACGCGATCGGCGGCAACCCGGAGGCGGCCCGGGCCGCCGGTGTCCGCGTCGACCGGATCACCTGGATCGTGCTGGCTGTCGGCGGCCTGCTCGCCGCCTTCGCCGGCATCCTCTACACCGGCCACTACGGATCGGTCGCGGCCACCCAGGGCAACGGCTGGATCTTCCAGGTGTTCGCCGCGGCCGTGATCGGCGGGATCAGCCTCAAGGGCGGCCGCGGCACGCTCTTCGGCGCGCTGACCGGTGTGCTGACGCTCCAGCTGGTCGTCAATGTGATGACGCTGGGCGGAGTGCCGGCGCTGTGGAACCAGTTCCTCAACGGCGCGATCATCATCGTCGCCCTGGTGATCTCCCGCTTCGCGAGCGGGGAGAAGCAGGACTAGCTGGGCGGGGGTGGGGCGTCCCCGTACGCCCTTCGGGCTTGTCCGCATTCGCCGGACGGGCAATTCAAGCCCCGCCGGCGATCGAGGCGCGGGCGTTCGGGGGCGGAGCCCCCGCTACAGCGTTGACCTCAGCCACTGCTCCACGCTCGCGATATGCACCGTCGCCCACGACTTCGCCGCCTCCGCGTCCCGGTCGCGCAGCGCCGACAGGATCGCCCGGTGCTCATGAAGCGTACGGCTGACCGCGTCCTCCTGCGTCAGCCCGCGCCAGACCCTCGCCCGGGTGGTCGGCCCGGAGAGCCCGTCCAGCAGCGAGCAGAGCACAGAGTTGCCCGCGGTCCGGACGATGCCGCGGTGGAATTCCAGGTCGGCGGCGACCAGTTCCTCGACCGAGGGCTGCGGTCCGAGCGCGTCCAGCTGGGCGCTCAGTACATCCAGTTCGCTCTCGCTGATCCGGGCGGCGGCCATCGCCGTGGCGGCCGGCTCCAGGATCCGGCGTACGGCCAGGAACTCCAGCACCGTGTCGTCCCGGTGGAAATCCACGACGAAGCTCAGCGCTTCCAGCAGCAACTGCGGGTCCAGGCTGGTCACATAGGTGCCGTCACCCTGCCGTACGTCCAGGATGCGGATCAGCGACAGCGCGCGTACCGCCTCACGCAGCGAGTTGCGGGACAGCCCCAGCTCGGCGGCGAGTTCGCTCTCCTTGGGGAGGCGGTCGCCGGGGCGCAGCGCACCCGAGACGATCATTCCCTTGATCTTCTCGATGGCCTCGTCGGTGACAGCCATGGGGCGACCTCCAGACATCCGATGTATCGGCACCCATTATGCGTCCCCGCGGGTGGTCGGAGCCTGCTTCCGCACGATCGGGGCGACCTCCTCGGAAAATCGATGGGAGCTTCCATCCGTTCCGCCCGATCGATCCCGAAACCGTCCACCGTGATCGACTGCGGATCACGTAAGGGGCGGCCTCCAAGGAGGCCGCCCCTTACCCATGCCGTACAACCGCCGTGCTGCTACGCCTTGTCGATCAGCAGCTTGTCGACCTTGCCGCGGATCTCGTCCGTCGCCAGACCGCGGATTGTCAGCGTCGTACGGCGACGCAGCACGTCGTCCGCCGTCTCGGCCCACTCGTGGTCACGCGCGTACACGACCTGCGCCCAGATCTCCGGCGCGTCCGGGTGGATGCGCTCGGCGAGCGCCGGGTTCTCGTTGGCCAGGCGCGCGATGTCGAAGGACAGCGAACCGTAGTGGGTGGCGAGGTGACGCGCAGTGTCGGCCGCCATCCGCGGGCCCGGCGTGCCGCCGTCGACGAGCAGCCGGTGGGCGACCGCGTTCGGGTTGGCTATACCGGGCAGCGGGAGCTTCTTCGGCAGATGCGCGATCGGCTCCATGTCCTCGGCCAGTGGCTGCCCGGGCAGGGCGGCCAGCTTGTTCATCACGGTACGGCCGATGTGACGGAAGGTCGTCCACTTGCCGCCGGCCACCGACAGCATGCCGCCGCGGCCCTCGGTGACGACCGTCTCGCGCTTGGCCTTCGAGGTGTCGCCGGGACCGCCCGGCAGCACCCGCAGGCCCGCGAAGGAGTACGTGATCAGATCCCGCGACAGCTGCTGGTCCCGGATGGAGAACGCCGCCTCGTCCAGGATCTGCGCGATGTCCTTCTCGTTGACCGCGACATCCGCCGGGTCGCCCTCGTACACCTCGTCCGTCGTACCGAGCAGCAGCATGTCCTCCCAGGGGAGGGCGAAGGTGATCCGGTACTTGTCGATCGGGGTCGCCAGCGCGGCCTTCCACGGCGACGTCCGCTTGAGCACCAGATGCGCGCCCTTGGAGAGACGGATGGACGGAGCCGCGTCCGGGTTCTCCATCCGGCGCAGGTGGTCCACCCACGGACCGGTGGCGTTGAGCACCAGACGGGCCGTGACACCGAACTCCGTACCGTCCAATCGGTCCTTGAGTTCCGCGCCCGTGACCCTGCCCTTGGTGAAGCGCAGCCCGGTGACCTCGGCGTGGTTGAGAACGGTGGTGCCCGACTCGACGGCCGCACGCACCGTCATCAGCGCCATCCGGGAGTCGTTCATCTGGTCGTCGCCGTACACGGCAACGGCCTTCAGGCCTTCCGTACGCAGCTCGGGAACATCGCGCTGCGCCTTGTTCGCGCTGATGACATGGCCGACGCCGTCACCGAACGCCGAGAGCGCGGAGTAGGCGAAGACGCCCGCGCCGAGCTTCGCCGCGCCGTGCGGTCCGCCCTTGTACACCGGCAGATAGAAGGTGAGCGGGTTGGCCAGGTGCGGGGCCACCTGACGGGAGACCGCACGGCGCTCGAAGTGGTTCTCCGCGACCAGCTTCACCGCGCCGGTCTGCAGATAGCGCAGACCGCCGTGGAGAAGCTTGGAGGAGGCGGAGGAGGTGGCGCCGGCGAAGTCGCCGGCGTCCACCAGGGCCACCCGCAGCCCGGACTGCGCCGCATGCCAGGCGGTGGAGATGCCCAGGATGCCGCCGCCGATCACCAGGAGGTCGTACGTCGCCTTGGAAAGCTGCTCCCGAGTCTCGGCGCGGCTCGGAAGGGAGCCGGAGGCCGGGTGCGTCCCCAGGGCAGGGACGCTCTGCAGGGTGGTCATCTCGATTTACTCCTCGTCAGCGTCGTCTTCGAGCCAGCCCATGGTCCGCTCGACGGCCTTGAGCCAGCTCTTGTACTCGCGGTCCCGTTGGTCCGCATCCATGTGGGGGGTCCACTCGGCGGCCCGGCGCCAGTTGGCGCGCAGCGCGTCGGTGTCCGGCCAGTAACCGACGGCAAGGCCGGCGGCGTATGCAGCGCCGAGGCAGGTCGTCTCGGCGACCATCGGGCGCACCACCGGTGCGTCCAGGAAGTCCGAGAGGGTCTGCATCAGCAGGTTGTTGGAGGTCATACCGCCGTCGACCTTGAGTGCGGTCAGCTCGACGCCGGAGTCCTTGGTCATGGCGTCACTGATCTCGCGGGTCTGCCAGGCCGTGGCCTCGAGCACGGCACGCGCGATGTGCGCCTTGGTGACATAGCGGGTCAGTCCGGCGATCACACCGCGGGCGTCGTCACGCCAGTACGGGGCGAAGAGGCCGGAGAAGGCCGGCACGAAGTAGGCGCCGCCGTTGTCCTCGACAGTCAGAGCGAGGGTCTCGATCTCCGCGGCAGTGCTGATCAGGCCCATCTGGTCGCGCATCCACTGCACCAGCGAACCGGTGACGGCGATGGAACCCTCCAGCGCGTACACGGGGGGCTGGTCGCCGATCCGGTAGCCGACGGTCGTCAGCAGACCGTTGTACGAGTTGACGGGCTCGCTGCCGGTGTTCATCAGCATGAACGTGCCCGTGCCGTACGTCGACTTGGCCTCGCCCTCGGCGAAACAGGTCTGGCCGAACAGGGCCGCCTGCTGGTCACCGAGCGCGGACGCGACCGGCACACCGGCGAGCGCGCCGCCCTTGGCGGTCCCGTAGACCTCGGCGGACGAGCGGATCTCCGGCAGCACCGCGGCCGGCACCTCCATCGACTGGAGGATCTTCTCGTCCCAGTCGAGGGTGTGAAGATTCATCAGCATGGTGCGCGAGGCGTTGGTGACGTCGGTGACGTGCACGCCGCCGTCGACGCCGCCGGTCAGGTTCCAGATGACCCAGGAATCCATGGTGCCGAAGAGGATCTCGCCGCGCTCGGCGCGCTCGCGCAGGCCCTCGACGTTGTCCAGCAGCCAGCGGATCTTCGGGCCGGCGAAGTACGAGGCCAGGGGCAGGCCCGTCTCGCGGCGGAAGCGGTCCTGGCCGACGTTCCGGCCGAGCTCCTTGCAGAGAGCGTCGGTACGGGTGTCCTGCCAGACCAGCGCGTTGTGCACCGGCTCACCGGTGTTCTTGTCCCAGAGGACCGTGGTCTCACGCTGGTTGGTGATGCCGATGGCCTTGACGTCGGCGGAGGTGATGCCCGCCTTCGCGATGGCGCTGTCGACGACCTCCTGGACATTGGTCCAGATCTCGGCGGCGTTGTGCTCCACCCAGCCCGGCTTCGGGAAGATCTGCTCGTGCTCCTTCTGGTCGACGGAGACGATCCGGCCGTCGGTGTCGAAGACGATGCAGCGGCTGGAGGTGGTGCCCTGGTCGATGGCCGCGATGAACGGGCCGGTGGTGTGTGCGTCGGTCACGGAGTGCTCCTGCGAGGTCAGAGGGTCGGCTTAGGCGAACGCGAGGTTGTAGATACCCGCTGCGAGGGCGCCGCCGATCAGCGGGCCGACGACCGGGATCCAGGCGTAGCCCCAGTCCGAGCCGCCCTTGTTGGGCAGCGGCAGCAGGGCATGCACGATGCGCGGGCCGAGGTCGCGGGCCGGGTTGATGGCGTAGCCCGTCGGGCCGCCGAGCGAGAGGCCGATGCCGACGACGGTGAGCGCGACGATCAGTGCGCCGATGACGCCGAGACCCTTGCCGCTGTCGTTGAGGCCCTGCGTCAGGACCGCGAGCACGAGCACCGTGGTGCCGATGATCTCGGTGGCCAGGTTCTGCCACACGACGCGGACCTCGGGGCCTGTCGAGAAGACGCCGAGCACCGGTCCGGCCTTCGGCGCGGCCGCCTCGCTGACCAGGCCTTCCTCATGCGGAGGCGCGGAGATGATCTCCGGGTCCGTGAGGTGGGCCTGGAACTGTCCGTAGTACGCGATCCAGACCAGCGTGGCACCGATCATGGCGCCGAGCAGCTGCCCGGCGAGGTAGACCGGAACGTTGCTCCAGTCCCCGTCCTTGACCGCGATGCCGATGGTGACTGCGGGGTTGAGGTGAGCACCGGAAAGAGTGCCCGTCATGTAGACCGCGATCATGACCGCGAATCCCCACCCGAAGGTTATCGCCAGCCAGCCGGCGTTCTGCGCCTTCGAGCGCTTGAGTACGACGGCGGCAACCACGCCACCACCGAGCAGGATGAGTACGGCGGTACCAATGATCTCGCCGATGAAGATGTCGGAGCTGGACACCCGCGACTCCTTTGTCCTTCGTCCAGGGAAAGCGAACCCCGGGTCACTCCGGTGGTTCGTGCCCTCAGGTGAGGGCAATTGCCGGCCCTGGCGTTGCCACACCCTAGCGCGTATTGCCGGTAGGTGTTCGACAATGCCGACCGATGAACGGCAGTTTTGCCCCCGTGTTAACACGACGTCAAGGGTTGTGTTGCCGGAAACCCGATCGTTACCGATGGGGTGCCGAACGGGGCCGAAGCGCCGCTCAGAATCGCTGGGCGCCCAGATCCCTGGAGACCGCGCGGGCACAGTCCCGTACCGCCGCGACCAGCTCGGACCTCAGCTCACCGGCATCGCAGATCCGCTCGACCGCGCCCGTGATGGCCACCGCGCCCACCGGCATACGGCGACGGTCGGTGATGGGCGCGGCCAGCGAGGCGACGCCCTCCCAGGTCTCTTCCACGTCGGCGGCCCAGCCGCGCGCCCGCGCATGGTCGAGCATCGACTCGAAGTCCGCCAGGCCCGTGACCGTGCGCGGGGTGAAGGCCTTGCGCTCGACCTCCATCACCTCGCTGTGTGCCACCGGGTCGTACGCCGAGAGCACCTTTCCGAGCGCGGTGGAGTGCAGCGGCTGCATGGCCCCCACCTCCAGGACCTGCCGGCTGTCGTCCGGACGGAAGACGTGGTGGATGATCAGCACGCCGTGCTGGTGCAGCACCCCGAGGTGCACGCTCTCGCCGCTGGAGCGCGCCAGGTCGTCCGTCCAGACCAGGGCGCGGGCGCGCAGCTCGTGCACGTCCAGATAGCTGTTGCCGAGCCGTAGGAGCTCCGCCCCCAGCTGGTAGCGGCCGGACGCCGGGTCCTGCTCGACGAATCCCTCGGCCTGGAGCGTGCGCAGAATGCCGTGGGCGGTGCCCTTGGCCAGATCCAGCGACGAGGCGATGTCGGACAGACCCAGTCGGCGTTCGCCGCCGGCCAGTAGTCGTAGCATCGCCGCCGCTCGCTCGAGCGACTGGATGTTCTTCGGCATCGGTCGGCCCTTCTCCACATGCAGTTCGACAATGCCGAACACTATCGCTCGATGTCGACCTTGGTCACCGCCTTGGAAAACAGCACGACCGAGAAACACATCACGGACGCCCGGGGACACGACGCCGTCCGCCTCGTGGGACGCCCAGGCCCGTCGGCGGCCGCCCGGTTACTCTGGCTCCGTGCGCCTTCCACCGGAAGACGCAAAGCCGACAGCCGTCGCATCCCAGGGAGCACATCCATGGCCTCGTTGCCGACCCCCTCCGCTGACAGCCGGACCCGAATCGACGCCCTGCGTGAGGCGCTCGCCACTCGTGTGGTGGTGGCTGATGGTGCGATGGGCACGATGTTGCAGGCGCAGGATCCGACGCTTGAGGACTTCGAGAATCTCGAGGGGTGTAACGAGGTCCTCAATGTGACGCGGCCGGACATTGTGCGGTCGGTGCATGAGGAGTATTTCGCGGTCGGTGTGGACTGTGTGGAGACCAATACCTTCGGTGCGAATCTGGCGGCGTTGGGGGAGTACGACATTCCCGGGCGGGTCTTCGAGCTGTCGGAGTCGGGGGCGCGGATCGCGCGTGAGGTGGCGGACGAGTTCACGGCGTCGACGGGGCGGCAGCGGTGGGTGCTGGGCTCGATGGGGCCGGGTACGAAGCTGCCGACGCTGGGGCATGCTCCGTATGTGAAGCTGCGGGACGCGTACCAGCAGAACGCGGAGGGCATGATCGCCGGTGGTGCGGACGCGTTGCTGGTGGAGACGACGCAGGACCTGCTGCAGACGAAGGCTGCGATCCTGGGCGCGCGCCGGGCGCTGGAGGCGACCGGTACGAGTCTTCCGGTGATCTGCTCGGTGACGGTGGAGACGACCGGGACGATGCTGCTGGGTTCGGAGATCGGTGCGGCGCTGACGGCGCTGGAGCCGCTCGGTATCGACATGATCGGTCTGAACTGTGCGACGGGTCCGGCGGAGATGAGTGAGCATCTGCGCTATCTGGCCCGGCATTCGCGGGTTCCGCTCTCGTGCATGCCCAATGCGGGGCTGCCGGTGCTGGGCAGGAACGGTGCGCATTATCCGTTGTCGGCGGGTGAGCTGGCGGATGCGCAGGAGACGTTTGTGCGGGAGTACGGGTTGTCGCTGGTGGGGGGGTGCTGCGGGACGACGCCGGAGCATTTGCGGCAGGTGGTGGAGCGGGTGCGTGGTCTTGTTCCGACGGTGCGGGAGCCGCGTCCGGAGCCGGGTGCGGCGTCGTTGTACCAGTCGGTGGCGTTCCGTCAGGACACCTCGTACATGGCGATCGGTGAGCGGACCAATGCCAATGGCAGCAGGAAGTTCCGTGAGGCGATGCTGGAGGGCCGCTGGGACGACTGTGTGGAGATTGCGCGGGATCAGATCCGTGAGGGCGCGCACATGCTGGATCTGTGTGTGGATTATGTCGGGCGGGACGGTGCGGCGGACATGGAGGAGCTGGCCGGCCGGTTCGCGACCGCGTCGACGCTGCCGATTGTGCTGGATTCCACCGAACTGAACGTGCTGCGGGCGGGGTTGGAGAAGCTGGGCGGCCGGGCGGTCATCAACTCGGTCAATTATGAGGATGGTGACGGTCCGGAGTCCCGGTTTGCGAAGGTGACTGCGCTGGCGCGGGAGCACGGTGCCGCGTTGATCGCGCTGACCATCGATGAGGAGGGCCAGGCCCGTTCGGTCGAGCACAAGGTCGCGATCGCGGAGCGGCTGATTGATGATCTGACGGGTAACTGGGGTGTGCATGAGGGCGACATTCTCATCGACACGCTGACGTTCACGATCTGCACGGGGCAGGAGGAGTCCCGTAAGGACGGGGTGGCCACGATCGGGGCCATTCGTGAGCTGAAGCGGCGTCATCCGGCGGTGCAGACGACGCTGGGTCTGTCGAACATCTCCTTCGGGCTGAACCCGGCGGCCCGGGTGGTGCTGAACTCGGTGTTCCTGGACGAGTGTGTGAAGGCGGGTCTGGATTCGGCGATTGTGCATGCGTCGAAGATCCTGCCGATCGCCCGGCTGAAGGAGGAGGAGGTCCGGGTCGCGCTGGATCTGATCTACGACCGGCGGGCCGAGGGCTATGACCCCCTGCAGAAGCTCATGGAGCTGTTCGAGGGGGTCAATATGAAGTCGATGAAGGCGGGCAAGGCGCAGGAGCTGCTTGCCCTGCCGCTGGGGGAGCGGCTGGAGCGCCGCATCGTGGATGGTGAGAAGAACGGTCTGGAGGCGGATCTGGATGAGGCTCTGCGGTCCCGTCCGGCGCTGGACATCGTCAACGACACGCTGCTGGAGGGTATGAAGGTTGTCGGTGAGCTGTTCGGTTCCGGTCAGATGCAGCTGCCGTTCGTGCTCCAGTCGGCCGAGGTGATGAAGATCGCGGTGGCGTATCTGGAGCCGCACATGGAGAAGACCGACGCGGACGGCAAGGGCACGATCGTGCTGGCCACCGTGCGTGGTGACGTGCATGACATCGGCAAGAACCTCGTCGACATCATCCTCTCCAACAACGGCTACAACGTGGTGAATCTGGGCATCAAGCAGCCGGTCTCGGCGATCCTGGAGGCCGCGGAGGAACACCGGGCGGACGTCATCGGAATGTCCGGGCTGCTGGTCAAATCCACGGTGATCATGAAGGAGAACCTGGAGGAGCTCAACCAGCGCAAAATGGCCGCCGACTACCCCGTCATCCTCGGCGGCGCCGCCCTGACCCGCGCCTACGTCGAACAGGACCTCCACGAAATCTACGAAGGCGAAGTCCGCTACGCCCGCGACGCGTTCGAGGGCCTGCGGCTGATGGACGCCCTCATCGGCGTCAAGCGCGGCGTCCCCGGAGCAACCCTCCCCGAACTCAAGCAACGCCGGGTCAGGGCCACCACGAACGCGGTGGTCGAGGAGCGCCCCGAGGAGGGCGCGGCCCGCTCCGACGTGGCCATCGACAACCCGGTCCCCGAGCCGCCGTTCTGGGGCACGCGGGTGATCAAGGGCATCCAGCTGAAGGAGTACGCCTCCTGGCTGGACGAGGGCGCGCTCTTCAAGGGCCAGTGGGGGCTGAAGCAGGCCCGCACCGGCGACGGCCCGACCTACGACGAGCTCGTCGAGTGCGAGGGCCGGCCGCGGCTGCGCGGCTGGCTGGACCAGCTGCACACCCGCAACCTGCTGGAGGCGGCCGTGGTCTACGGCTACTTCCCCTGCGTGTCGAAGGGCGACGACCTCATCCTCCTGAACGAGGACGGCTCCGAGCGGACCCGCTTCTCCTTCCCGCGTCAGCGCCGCGGCCGCCGGCTGTGCCTGGCGGACTTCTTCCGCCCCGAGGAGTCCGGCGAGACCGACGTGGTCGGCCTCCAGGTCGTCACCGTCGGCTCGAAGATCGGCGAGGCGACCGCCGAGCTCTTCGCGTCCGACTCCTACCGCGACTACCTCGAACTCCACGGCCTGTCCGTCCAGCTCGCCGAAGCCCTCGCCGAGTACTGGCACGCCCGCGTCCGTGCGGAGCTCGGCTTCGCGGGCGAGGACCCGGCCGATGTGGAGGACATGTTCGCCCTGAAGTACCGGGGCGCCCGGTTCTCGCTCGGCTACGGCGCCTGTCCCGATCTGGAGGACCGCGCGAAGATCGCGGCCCTGCTGGAGCCCGAGCGGATCGGCGTCGAGCTCTCCGAGGAGTTCCAGCTCCACCCGGAGCAGTCCACCGACGCGATCGTCATCCACCACCCCGAAGCGAAGTACTTCAACGCACGTTAGTCGGCAGAGTCGTACACTGGTCGGTCCAGTGCAGGCCGGTCGCCTTCCCACCTGGGAGGGCGGCCGGCCTTCTCGTCCCTAGTGGAGGTGTGCCGGATGACCAGTACGGTCCCCGCGTCCTTGACCCGATCGGCCGAAGGCTCTGCCCTTCAGGCCGTCTTTCTCGACATGGACGGCACCCTCGTGGACACCGAAGGCTTCTGGTGGGACGCGGAGGTGGAGGTCTTCGCCGATCTCGGCCACGAGCTCGACGAGACATGGCGGGACGTGGTGGTCGGTGGTCCCATGACGCGAAGCGCCGGCTATCTCATCGAGGCCACCGGCGCGGACATCACGCTCGCCGAGCTGACCGTGCTGCTGAATGACCGCTTCGAGGACCGCATCGGGCGCGGAGTGCCGCTGATGCCCGGCGCCGCCCGGCTGCTGGCCGAGCTCGCCGCGCACAATGTGCCCACCGCTCTGGTCTCCGCCTCCCACCGCCGCATCATCGACCGGGTCCTCGCCTCGCTCGGCCCTCAGCACTTCGCGCTCTCCGTCGCGGGCGACGAGGTGCCGCGTACGAAGCCGCACCCCGACCCGTATCTGCTCGCCGCCCAGGGGCTGAGCGCCGAGCCGGCGAGATGCGCCGTCATCGAGGACACGGCTACGGGTGTGGCGGCCGCCGAGGCTGCGGGCTGCCGGGTCGTGGCCGTACCGTCCGTGGCACCGATCGCGCCCGCCGACGGCCGGGTGATCGTACGCTCACTCGAAGAAGTCGACCTTGTTTTTCTGCGCACCCTCATCACTACAATGAACTGATGCGTGTACTGTCCGTGCTTCTTGAATGCACGGAAAACTCTCGGCGGCGGATCGCTCATTTTCCGTGACATGAGCAACCGCTTTTCGGCGTCCCGTAAGGGGTTTCACTACGTGACGTTCGTCACGCTGAGTGGTCTTGATCGGATAGGTCCGGACCGCTCCGTGTCCCGACCGGAGCGTGCCGGACGGGCTGTTCTGTCCGCATTCGTGGCGTGGTGCACGAATGGTTCCCGGCCGCGATCGTCCACTCACAGACACAACTGATCACTGAGCGGATACGTTCCCAACTCAGGCTCGGTCAAGCTTTCCTGGCATTGCCGACTAATCTCATCGCGAGAACTTCGCCGCATCATCGATGTGCCCCGGCGGCCATCAAGCCGACGCGAACACAGGACTGATCGTCCGTTCCCCGGCCCGATCGCACCGCCCCGAACGGGCGGTCGCGGCGCAGTGCCCGTAAACATCGCTGTATCCCAGTGCCGGATGAGGGAGTACGTCCAGGATGAACCGTAAGACTTTGGTGCTGCCGGCCGTGGTCGGCCTGCTCGCGCCCGTGCTCGTCGCCTGCGGCGGGACGGACGGTGGGTCCGGCGGCGGTGATGCCATTGTCGTGGGCACCACGGACCAGTTCACCGCCACCGCGGACGCGCCCGCGCCCCTCGATCCAGCCTACGCGTACGACACCGGCGCCTGGAACGTGCTCCGGCAGACCGTCCAGACGCTGATGCACGCCCCGCTCGGCGGCGGCGAGCCGGTGCCCGACGCTGCCGAGTCCTGTGCCTTCACGGACACCGCGAGCGAGAGCTACCGCTGCAAGCTGCGCAGCGGGCTGCAGTTCGCCGACGGCACCGCCATCACCGCCGACGACGTGAAGTTCTCCGTCGAGCGTGTGCGGGACATCAACTCCGACAACGGCACGGCCGGCCTCCTCGCGAACATCGACACCATCGAGGCCAACAGTGACGAGGTGGTCTTCCACCTCTCCACGCCTGACGCGACCTTCCCGTACAAGCTCTCGACGCCGGCCGCCGGCATCGTCAGCAAGAAGAACTACGAAGGAAAGAAGCTCCGCGCGGGCTTCCAGGTGGACGGCTCGGGCCCGTACACCATGAAGACGGAGACCAAGGGCGAGAACATCTCCAGGGTCGTCTTCACCAAGAACCCCAAGTACCAGGGTGACGTCAAGCTCCACAACGACAAGGTCGAGCTGCGGTCGTTCCCGGACGCCGGCTCCATGGGCAAGGCGCTGGAGGACGGGGACATCGACATCATGACCCGTGCGATGTCGCCCGAGCAGATCAAGGATCTGTCCGAGAACCCCAAGAAGAACATCGAGCTCACCGAGATGCCGGGTCTGGAGATCCGCTACCTCGGCTTCAACACCAATGACCCGTCGGTGAAGGACAAGGCCGTCCGGCAGGCCATGGCAGCGGTCGTAGACCGTGGCCACATCGCCGGCCAGGTGTACGGCTCCACCGCCGAGCCGCTCTACTCGCTCATCCCGACGAGCATCGCGGCGCACACCAACTCCTTCTACAACAAGTACGGCGAGCCGAGCCGCAGGAAGGCCGCGGAGATCCTCAGCGACGCCGACATCACCACGCCGGTGAAGCTGAAGCTCCACTACACCACCGACCACTACGGTGCCGGCACGGCCAAGGAGTTCGAGGCGCTCAAGAACCAGCTGAACGCCACCAAGCTCTTCGACGTCAGTGTCGAGGGCACCGAGTGGGCGAAGTTCCGGCCCGCCCAGAAGCGCGGTGACTACGCGGTCTACGGACTGGGATGGTTCCCCGACTTCCCGGACCCGGACAACTACATCGCCCCGTTCCTGGACAAGGGCAACTTCCTCAACACCCCGTACGTGAGCACCGTGGTGCGCGACCTCATCCCGCAGTCGCGGCGTTCCGCGGACCGCACCGCCGCGTCCAAGGCCTTCACACAGATGCAGGACATCGTCGCGACCGACGTCCCGGTGCTGCCGCTGTGGCAGGGCAAGCAGTACGTCGCCGCCCGCGTCGGCGTCACCGGGGTCGAGCGGGTGCTCAACTCCAGCTCCGACCTGCAGCTCTGGGAGCTGGGTCGCGGCACCGAATAGCCCCCGCGGTATCCGGATGGACAAGCGGCGGCGGGCATCAGCCCGCCGCCGCTTGCCTTCCGCCGACGACCTACTGCGCGCCGGGACGCACCAGACCGCTCTCGTAGGCGTACACCGCGGCCTGTACGCGGTCGCGCAGGCTCAGCTTCGTCAGGACATGGCCCACATGTGTCTTGACGGTGGTCTCGCTGACGAAGAGGTCCGCGGCGATCTCGGCGTTGGACAGGCCCCGCGCGACGAGCTTGAGCACCTCCACCTCACGCTCGGTCAGCCTGTTCAGCGTGTCGGGGACCGGCTCCTCACCGGACGGCAGATGGTCCGCGTACTTGTCGAGCAGCCTGCGGGTGATGCTCGGCGCCAGCATCGCCTCGCCCGCCGCGACCACCCGGATCGCCTGCACCAGCTCATCGGCGGGCGCGTCCTTGAGCAGGAAGCCGCTCGCGCCGGCGCGCAGCGCTTCCACCACGTACTCATCGAGGTCGAAGGTGGTCAGCACCAGCACCTTGGCCGGGCCGTCCCGGCCGGGCCCGGTGATCTGCCGGGTCGCCTCCACCCCGTCCATCCGCGGCATCCGGATGTCCATCAGCACCACATCGGGCTGCAGCGCCCGCACCTGGTCCAGAGCCTGGAGGCCGTCCCCGGCCTCGCCGACGACCGCGATGTCCTGCTCCGCCTCCAGGATCATCCGGAAGCCGGTACGCAGCAGCGGTTGGTCGTCGACCAGTAGGACGCGGATAGCCACGGGTACTCCTTCGTTTTAGACCGGGCCCATTCTGCCCTGACCATCCTCTGCCGCCGGGGCCGGGGAAATGCTCAGCGGATAAACCGGGGGAGTGCCACCGAATTCAGGACAGACCTCCTGGTGGTCGCACCAGCCACACAGCTTGGTCGGCCGCGGCCGCCAGTCGCCCGTCTCGGTCGCCTGCTTGATCGCGTCCCACAGCGCCAGCAGCTTGCGCTCCATACGCTCCAGGTCCGCAGGGACCGGGTCGTACGTCAGCACATCGCCGCTGCCCAGATAGACGAGCTGCAGCCGCCGCGGCACCACGTCCTTCAGCCTCCAGATCACCAGGGCGTAGAACTTCATCTGGAACAGCGCACCCTCGCTGTACTCGGGGCGCGGGGCCTTGCCCGTCTTGTAGTCGACGATCCGCACCTCGCCGGTGGGCGCCACATCGACCCGGTCGATGACGCCGCGCAGCCGCAGCCCCGACTCCAGCTCCGTCTCGACGAACATCTCCCGCTCGGCGGGCTCGAGCCGGGTCGGGTCCTCCAGCGAGAACCACCGCTCGACAAGCCGCTCCGCCTCGCTCAGCCAGCCCGCCAGCCGCACGCCCTCGGCATCCTCGGCGAACAGCTCGCCGAGCTCGGGCTTCGTCTCGAGCAGCCGGTCCCACTGGCCCGGGATCAGCGCCTTGGCGCGCGGAGCCGTGCGCTCCGCCGCCGGGGCGTCGAAGAGCCGCTCCAGCACCGCGTGGACCAGCGTGCCGCGGGTAGCCGCCTCGCTGGGCTTCTCCGGCAGCTTGTCGATCACACGAAACCGGTACAGCAGCGGACACTGCATGAAGTCGCTCGCCCGTGATGGTGACAGCGATGTGGGCTGCCGGCTCGTACTCATGACTCAGACCCTACGACCCGCCACTGACAGCGAGCGGAATACCATCGACCTCAGACGCTGCGCACTGCATGATCAAGATGACCGAGCGAACGACGCACTCCGCGACGAAGGGAACCCGTGAACGAGGACGACAGGAGCGGTGAGCGCGAGCGGCCGAAGTCCGGAACGGGTGGAGTCAACCCCGACGGCCGCAAGCCGAGGCGCTCCGACGGGCCCGGCGGCGGAATCCTCATGGGCCGTCCCTTCGGTGTGCCGGTCTATGTCGCCCCCAGCTGGTTCATCGTCGCCGCCCTCATCACCTGGGTGTTCGGCGGCCAGCTCGACCGGGTGCTGCCCGAACTCGGCGGCGCCCGCTATCTCGTCTCCCTCTTCTTCGCGGTCGCCTTCTACGCTTCCGTACTCGTCCATGAACTGGCGCACACGATCGCCGCGCTGCGCTTCAAACTGCCGGTGCGCCGCATCCAGCTCCAGTTCTTCGGCGGCGTCTCGGAGATCGAGAAGGACTCCGAGACCCCGGGCCGCGAGTTCATCCTCGCCTTCGTCGGGCCGCTGCTCTCCCTTGTCCTGTCCGGCGTCTTCTACCTGGGGATGAAGGCCGTCGAGCCGGGAACCGTCCCCGGTGTGCTGCTCGCCGGCCTGATGATCTCCAATCTCATCGTCGCGGCGTTCAACCTGTTGCCCGGACTGCCGCTGGACGGCGGCCGGATGCTGCGCGCCGTCGTCTGGAAGATCACGGGCAAGCCGATGTCGGGCACGATCGCCGCCGCCTGGGTCGGCCGGGCGCTGGCCGTCGCCGTCCTCATCGGCCTGCCGCTCCTCACCCACACCGGCGCGCTCGGTAACGCCGCCACGGACATCGGGGGCATGGAGACCGTCACCGACGCGCTGCTCGCCGCGATCCTCGCCGCGATCATCTGGACCGGGGCCGGCAACAGCCTGCGCATGGCGCGGCTGCGCGAACACCTCCCGGAGCTCGAGGCCCGGACGCTCACCAGGCGCGCCGTCCCCGTCGAGTCCGACACCCCGCTCTCCGAGGCCCTTCGCCGCGCCAACGAGGCCGGTGCCCGCGCCCTGGTGGTCGTCGACGGCCATGGCGAGCCGAAGGCCCTGGTCCGCGAAACGGCCATCGTCGGGGTCCCCGAACACCGCCGCCCCTGGGTCGCCGTCAGCGGCCTCGCGCAGGACCTCACCGAGGGCATGAGGGTCTCGGCCGAACTGGCGGGCGAGGCGCTCCTCGAGCGGCTCAGGGCATCGCCGGCGACGGAGTACCTGGTGGTCGAGGAGACGGGCGAGATCTACGGCGTCCTGTCCACGGCAGATGTCGAGCGGGCCTTCGTCGCCGCCATGGCCCGGCCGTCTTCCTAGGGGCCCGTCCCGCCTCGGGGGCGTGCGAGCCGCTGAGGCCCGCTCACGGCCGTGGTCTCCGCGCCCGCCCCGGCCCGGTAGGCTGTTCACATGTCCGAACCGACCGGTGCCGCCCGCCGACGCGGCCCCTTCAAGGTCGGGGACCAGGTCCAGCTCACCGACCCCAAGGGACGCCACTACACGTTCACGCTCGAGGCCGGGAAGAATTTCCACACCCACAAGGGTTCCTTCCCGCACGACGAGCTGATCGGCGCTCCCGAGGGCAGTGTTGTCCGTACCACGGGAAACGTCGCCTACCTCGCGCTGCGCCCCCTGCTCCCCGACTATGTCCTGTCCATGCCCCGCGGCGCCGCCGTGGTCTACCCCAAGGACGCGGGGCAGATCCTGGCCTTCGCCGACATCTTCGCCGGCGCCCGCGTCGTCGAGGCCGGGGTGGGCTCCGGCTCGCTCAGTGCCTTCCTGCTGCGCGCCATCGGCGACCACGGCATGCTGCACTCCTACGAGCGCCGCGAGGACTTCGCCGAAATCGCCCAGCAGAATGTGGAGCGCTACTTCGGCGGCCCGCACCCCGCCTGGCAGCTCACCGTC